>CAXTXB010000373.1:1817-6128 GCA_964247965.1 uncultured Dictyobacter sp.
CCCTTACCTCCCTGGCCCTGGTAACTCTAAGCTCTTGCGCAGCTTCGCTGCGCGATCCACTTTATATATTGCTTTTATTGCTTTTGCTTTTTACACATACTTTGGGCTTAGCCCAAAGTATGTGTAAAAAGCAAAAGCAATATATGAAATATACACACCTTCAGCATACTCATTCTTTTTGTATTATTTGCTTTTTTCTGCGCTTTTTGGGCTTTGGCGGTACAGCTGCATTAGTGGTGAAGGCTGAAGAATTTGAGCTCATTTTTCGCTAGTTTTTCGAGCTCTTCACCGGTTAGTGATATTGTTGGCGAATTGGTTGTTCAAGCTCAAAGCGAAATGATTCTTGCTCTCAAGGTGAGCACGAATTTGGGATTCGCCAACAATATCTTAGTGTGGCTGTACCGGCAAAGCCCAAAAAGTGCAGAAAAAAGCAAATAATACAAAAGAGGCTATGCAGCGAAGCTGCATAAGCTCTAAGCTAGCAGCTTCGCAACCTGGGCTGCATCCAGTGAAAACTTTGCCAGCCGCTTCTTCTTCAGGTTTTCGCGCAATATCCAGGTAATGTCTTCATCGTTCCAGGTTGCACATTCTCGCATGAGCGCGAAGCCTTGCTCGGGAGCGGCTGCTGTTATGACGCTTACTGTATAGCCCAGTGCTCGACGGAGCACTTTGAAATCCTCAAGCTTTCTTTCTGCCGCTGGCACTTTTCGCGAATTCTCTAATACCACGCGCTGTAGCTGCACTGCATCTTTTACTACTTCAGGATCAAAGAGCAGACGAGGTTCCGCCACGGATGCAATGGCTGCCCGTTGCTGCAAGTAGTTTCCTTCAGTTGCGAGCCGTTTGAGACTAGCTATAACTATTTGCTGGTCCACGCTCATTAGATGCTGATATGAGGTCGCCACTCCTTCTCGGATGCGCCAGTATGGGCTGCATGCATAGTGACTGAGCATCTCAATAGTCTTTTCACGCCACTCTGGCTGCACCGCCGCACAGGTTCCTGCCGCTACGACTCCGCAGAGCATAATAAATTCGGCTGGTGTGTTCCCTACCACTTGCTTGCGATCGCCAGTGGCAAAATAGTTAATGAGCGAACGTACTTCGTCCGGGTGCTTGTCAGTCGCTGCTGCAAGCAGGTAACTTACGTCATTCGCCAGTTCCAGGTTCGCTCGTGGACCTGGTAGACGACTATGCTCTCTTAGATAGAACTCCAATGGGCGTGGATGCCCTGCTATCGCTCTCTCTACCAGAGAGTTTAGCGTGTCATGCATATCAACCTATCCCTTGCGCTATCAGAACTGTGACTGTTCTACCTATGATGCCAAATATGCCCCGCTCATCTGTTATCGCTCAGATAGAGCTTCTCCTACACACTTTCTGTTCTTTCCAGAGTTTCTTCAGTTGGGAGACAATATGCAGGCTCCAGAGGACATATATACCATACGTCAATCTTACCACATGATTTGATGTGATAAGATTGATCCAGCTTGACTCTTTCTTATCAATCTACGACAGCTTTGCGACAGTTATGAGACACTACGACAATAGACGTCTGATAAAATCAATATATAATGAATTCGCATTTTATCTAACTACTATGAAGGGAACATATAAGGTATGACTGATGATCTTCTAACCGTGCCTCGTACGGAAGATACCTCATTTGTACGTTCGGGTGTGGTCGTTCTACGTACTAATAATCTCTCTAAACGGTATGGTAAACGCCTGGCCGTCAATGATCTAAACCTGGAGGTGCGGCGTGGCGAAATCTTCGGCTTTTTAGGCCCAAATGGGGCGGGCAAGACGACTACTATTCGTATGCTCTTTGGTTTGATTACTCCCACTACTGGCAGGATAGAAATCCTGGGCAATGATATGGCGACTCATCGTGCACAAATTCTGCCGCGCGTTGGCGCACTGATTGAGAATCCTGTTCTCTACCTCTATATGTCGGGCCGTAACAATCTTCGTGCCTTTGCCTCGGTGCTCGGTGGCGTGCCTGAGAGACGCATTGATACTGTTTTAGAGATGGTCGGCTTGCTGGGGCGCGATAAGGACCGTGTGGGAACCTACTCGCTAGGCATGAAGCAGCGTCTGGGCGTTGCTATTGCACTCCTGCAGGACCCCGAGTTGCTGATCCTTGATGAGCCTGCAAATGGCCTGGACCCGGCTGGGATCGCAGAGATGCGCGATCTGCTGCACCGGCTCTCCTCGGAAAACAAGACGGTTTTGATTTCCAGTCACATGCTTTCAGAGGTACAGCAAATTTGCACGCGAGTGGCAATTATCAATCATGGTAAACTTATCACCGAGACATCCGTAGATGAACTGTTAAGTGGACATGGCGATTACACGGTTAAAGTTGAGCGTGCCACGGAAGCTCTGGCGCTTGTACTCCAGCAGCTATGGGGCAAGGATGCGAAACTTGATTCTGGTGGCAGCCTGGTCACGCTTGCTCCCAATAATCGTGGACGTGACCTTAATCTCTTTCTCGTTAATGCTGGCTTCATCCCCGATAGCCTCGCTCAGACTACTCAGGATTTTGAGCACATCTTCTTACAATTGACTAATTCTAGCGCAGGAGAGAGTCTATGAGTACTATCGTGACGCCTATCCATCCCGCATCACGCCCCTTGACTCCCAATTTCTTAGGTATCGTACGCGGCGAGTTGTTTAAGATTTCACGTATGTGGTTGACCTGGATTATGCTTGTGCTGCTCCTGGGCGCTACTACCTTGCCCTATCTCTTCCTGGCGGCTACGCCAAGTCGAAGGGAAACTCTAGTTAAGACGCCGCTAATATTCCTGTACGATCAGATGAATACCAGTCTTTCCATTTCTCGCATCTTTATTGGCTTCTTCTTAATTATCCTGACCGCCTACGTTATTGGCCAGGAGTTCCAATTTGGTACAGTGCGTATTCTGCTTGCTCGTGGCCTGGGACGTGTACAACTGCTCCTGGCGAAGCTTTGCGCCATTCTTCTGATAGCTCTGGCTCTTATCATCATCTCTGTTCTACTGCACATGCTTCTGGCCTATGGAGTTATAGCTTTTCTGGCTGGCAACCTTAAGGCCCTTAATGCTCTGAATCCGACGTTCTGGTCAAATACCTGGCTCTATATCCTCACTGTGCTGATTAGCATGGGCACAACAACTTTGATGGCTACTGCTCTCAGTATGCTCTGCCGTTCTCTAGCGCTCGGCCTGAGTTTGTCTGTGGCCTTCTTTGCCGTTGACAATATTGGTAGTGAGTTCCTCAGCCTGGCCTACCGTCTTACCCATAATCAGTTCTGGCTCAATGCGACCGCTTACATTCTGGGACCAAATCTCAATGTCATGCCGGGGGTGGTGCTCCCTGCAAGCAGTCATCCTCACTCCATCGGTATCGCTCCGCTTGTTCCGGTGGATGGACCACACACGCTCTGGGTCGCTCTTGTCTACTCATTAATCTTTTCAGCCGTGGCTCTCATACTAACGTGGAAGCGCGATGTTAAAGAATAATCTTCATTAACACAAAACTTCGAGCAAATTACAGACCACCATGTAGTTACTGACCTCAGAATGCATGGTCAACAAACTCCACAGGGAGACGGGCAACGCCCATATGATGTCCACCTTCCATGTGAGACCAAACGGCCTCGCCAGCAAGCTGGAACGGAGAATGAGCGTTGAGCAGTTCCTCAAGGAGGATTCTCAGTTCGGTGCGAGCAAGCGTTGCACCAGGACAGAGATGAATGCCTCGCCCGAAGGCCAGGTGATGCTTCGGATTTCGCTAGGGCTCAAGTTGGTCAGGATGCTCAAACTGGTTGGGATCGCGATTGCCCGATGCATAGAGGAGGACAACCTTGTCGCCCTGTTTCATCGTGGTCCCACTCAGATTGTCTCACGCGTAACCGTCCGGGCAAAGAGATGCGTAGGATTATCATAGCGAAGGCGCTCCTCTATGATCGAGGGAATACGATCCGGGTCCTGACGCAGCCGTGCCTGCTCCTTGGGCCGCTCAGCAAGATACAACAGGAGATTCCCTGTCGCGTTCATGGTCGTCTCATGGCCTGCGACCACAAAGCCAGCGAGAATCGAAAGCAGTTCCTCGTCGGTCAGGAGACGACCTTCAATTGTCATTGTGACGAACTGGGTGACCAGGTCGTTCTGCGGATGACTACGCCTCGCATTCACCTCGTCCATCAAGATCACCAACAACTCCCGCAGCGGAGCCGGGTCTCTTTCCTTGCCAAAGGTCATCCACAACTGCTCTGTAATGGTGCGAATGCGCGAGGGCGTATGTTCTTGTAGTTCAAGCATTCTGCTGATC
>CAXTXB010000374.1:0-6098 GCA_964247965.1 uncultured Dictyobacter sp.
CATAGCGTGGCGGGGAAAGGATATCTCATGGAACATAACGATCAACAGGACGATCAACAGCAGGAAATCATTTCAGCTCATCAAACAGATGCATTTCTATTGGCAAATTACCATCAGATCGCTGAGGAGCTCAATACCGTCGACGATCTGACGGCAGCTCAAGCGGTTCTCGCTCCAATTATTAATGCACCCGATACAACTCAGGTGGCGCTACTAAAAGCTCTGGGGCAGGAAAAATCTATTGATGCCGCCGATATCGCCCAGGCGGTTCAGGTACTGAGTACAAATAAAGACATTCGTAAAGAGGCTCGTCGCGCCCTTGTACGCCTGGAAAATGGCGACATCTATCCCGCGTGGACACCTCCCGAGGCTCCCACCCTCTCACAGGCCCTTGAACAGATAAGCAATCCTACTTCTGACACGAGTGATCCTATTCTTACAGAGCTGCAGTCTCTCTTCGCAGGGGCGGAAGACTTCTTTGCCGAAGATGAAAATGTCGAAACTGTGCATGACTTCATCACAGAGTGGGCCGACGGTGACTACGAGGAAGCCTATGATCATCTCGCTAGCACCAGTCCTCTGCGCGATGGGCTCTCCCGTGAGGAATGGGTCGCTCGCCGCCGCACATGGTTCGATGAAACTCATCCTGCTAAACTGGAACTGGCCTTCGTCGATCCAGCTGATGAGGATGAGACGGAGACGGAATCACCAACGGTTGAGGCTGGTTGGTCTATCGAGTTGGCAAATCTTCCTCACGAATACGCTCTCAAAGAGCTCCCTTTCACAACGGCTCTCTTCGCTGAGACGGGACGCCATTGGTTCTGGACAAGCTATACTGTCGTTCAGGAAGATGAGCGTTGGGTGATCCAGGATATGACCGACACGGGGGCTAACGCTTTTCAACTTTCTGAGGATGAGCTGCGTACGCGCATTAACGATCTGAAAGATCAGGTAATTCTGGCAGTGGAGGGCGACGGTGAAGATGAGGACGATGAAGATGAGGACGAGGACCTCGACGATTTTGAGGACGAGGATGATGATCTCGACGATCTCGATGAGGAGGAGGACGAGGACGACGATGAAGAAGGTTCACTGTTGGGCTCGCTCGAAAGCCTGGGAGATGTTCTTAGCTTGACGGTTAAAGCGATGCACTATAGCGACGCGCTAATGGCGAGGGTTCCGACAGAGGATGCAGCCGTCTACGAACTGGCAATCGAACAGGCTCTTTCTGCCAATGAAGCTGAACGCGCTGCGGTCTATGCACAAAAGCTGGCAGAAAATATTCCTGATATGCGCGCCCAGGCACTTAATACGCTCGCCCTTATCTATTCTGTGATCGCTGCTAGCTCTCATGAGGACGACGAGCATGATGAGGAAGAGCGCTTTCTAAACCTTGCTAAGACAACCTTGCGCAGCGCAATTACGGGTGGAAGCAATCCCAAGGGTGAGATTCTCCTGGCCAATATGCTTGTTCAGGAAGATGAAAATCTGGATGAGGCTGAGTCGCTCTTGCTCCATGCAAAAGAGTCTAGTGCGGATAACGATAGCCTCTTCTCTATTGATCTGGGCCTGGCAGAAATCGCTATGAGCCGCGATAATAAAGAAGTGGCGCTGAACTACTATCTGCATGCCTCAGGCTTAAATCCGCAAGATGAGGAGATCTGGTTCCGCGTGGGCTATCTGCAGAGCCAGCTCAATCGTTATCCAGATGCACTACTTTCTCTTCAGCGCAGCATCGCCCTGGCTCCCGATCTTACTGAGGCTTACACTGAGCTGGCCGGCATCCATGTGGCGCAGAAATCGCTGGGTAAGGCTCGTGAGGTACTACGTGCAGGCCTGAATGTGAATCCCGATGCCGCCGATCTGCTGGCAGCCTTGGCCCTGGTCTATCTGCAGGGTAGTGATGTCCGCAGTGCAGCTAAATATCTGGAGCAAGCTGAGGCGCTGGACTCAGAGGACGATATGGTTCAAGAAGCTCGTAAGATGTTTAATGCCCAAAAGACACAGCAGCGCACACAGCAGAGATATAAACAAAATAAGCCTAACAACAAGAAGAAAAGATGATACGAAGTCAAGAGGAAGCTCCCGTTACCTATCATACGGTGGTGCTGGGTGCCTTGACACGCGATGGCCATGCGCTGGCTGAGATTGCTATACAGGATGAAGCGGGGACGCAGCATGTGCGTAGGCTTCAGGTTCCTGCTGGCTTGCCCGGTGAGCATGTGACTATCGCGGTCGAGGCCCCGCCAGTGCCTCGGCCCGGACGCAGACGCCGTCATTGGAAGCCACGACCGCCGCGCGTCTGGATTACTGAAATTCAGCAGCCCTCGCCCTTACGCATTCAGGCTCCTTGCCCGGTCTTTGGGACGTGCGGGGGCTGCCAGCTACAGCATATGCGCTATGATGCACAATTAGCCTGGAAGCGTGAGGTGGTACGAGGGTTTCTTCAGGAGGTGGGAGGGTTTGACGATCCTCCTCTCCTGGAGACGGTTTCGTGTAATCCTCCCTGGCACTACCGCAATCATATGCGTTTCTCTGTTGATCGCAACGGGCTGCCGGGTCTGACTGCCCGGGGCTCGCATCGCGTGCTGCCATTAACTGCGTGTCCTATCGCACATGAGCATATTAATCGGGCTCTGACTGTTTTCAATCAGCATGTGAACGCGCGCCCGCAGGTTTTAGTTCGCTGCGCGACGCAGAATAATCAGCTTCTCGTCCAGCCCGCTCCCAACCCGGAGGTGGCTCAAGAGCTTACCTCCATCGGGCTGGAGCCGCGTACTGAGACGATGGAGGAGGTGCTGGCGGGACATACGTTCCGTATCCGTCCCAGTTCTTTCTTCCAGACCAATACGGCCCAGGCGGAGCAGATGGCAAGCATAGTGCTGGCTGGCTTATTGGCAGATCAGCCAGCCGAGCGCTTGCAACAGCTTACTGTGGTCGATGCCTATAGCGGCGTTGGGACGTTCGCATCTCTTCTAGCACGATATGTGGGGAAGGTTATTGCTATTGAGGAATCTGCTAGCTCTATCAAGGATGCTCAATGGAATCTGCAAGGCTTCAACAATGTGGAGATTCTTAAGGGCAAGGTTGAGGATGTTCTTCCAACGCTCTCTTCCCAGATCGATGGCTTTGTGATCGATCCGCCGCGGGCGGGCTGCCAGCCAGTTGTGCTTGATGCGTTGATACAGCATCCAGTGGCGCGCATTGTCTATGTCTCTTGCGATCCATCTACCCTGGCTCGTGATCTCAATATTCTCTGCCATCTTCGTCCAACCTATCATCTGCACTTGGTACAGCCACTGGATATGTTTCCGCAAACGGCTCATATTGAGTGCGTGACTGTTCTGGAGCGCTCTTAGTGTCAAACTACTAGACCGTTTCGGCTTTCTCGCGTATACTAACCATGCTGGATCGGCGCGAGCAAAGTAACGTTAACGATCCACTTTTGGAATACTATCATGGGATACTGCAAATGACGAGACGACCATTGTTACTCGGCTCAGCGTCACCACGCCGCCGGGAGCTTATCTCTATGCTTGACCTGCCCTTCAGTGTTGGCGTCGCGCCTAGCGATGAAGAGGCAGCCCAGGCACACTATCATGGACCTATAGAAGGGCTGGCTCAGTGGACTGCGGCCTACAAAGCCCTGATGATGTTTACCCTGCCGGAAACTACTGATTATATTGTGGTGACTGCCGATACGACTGTGCTGCTGGATGATAAGATTCTTAATAAGCCTCGTGATGCTGCTCATGCCCGCGAGTTGCTTCTCTCCCTCCGTGGTCGCTGGCATCACGTTGTGACAGGCGTTGTGGTCAGTGCCATGTACGATGGCAACCTGGCACTCCGTAGCGCGAGTTGTAAGACTCCTGTGTTGATGCGTGCGTATAGTGAAGAGGAAGTTGACGCCTATATTGCGACAGGCGATCCTCTGGACAAGGCTGGAGCTTATGGCATTCAACATCCCGATTTTCAGCCTACTGAGCGCATTGCGGGCTGCTACCTGAATGTCGTGGGCCTGCCACTCTGTACTCTAGTCAATCTACTGGATAGCTTCGATGTCTATCCCAATGCTGAAGAGTACATAGATCCTTTAGATAGTCTAGACTTTACAGCCACTACTCTGGACTTTACAGCTACACACTCTACACACTGTCCCTGGTCGGAGCAATGCCGGAAGTAATTGACTTCATCAATCAACCATTTCGATCGCCTGTCGTGCGCGGTCGTTATGCGCCCAGTCCTACTGGTGATCTACATCTGGGTAACCTGCGTACGGCTCTCCTGGCCTGGCTCTTCGCGCGTTGTGCTCATGGACAATTCGTGTTGCGCATCGAGGACCTGGACAGCCCTCGCGTCCGACCCGGCTCGACACGGAGGATGCTCGCCGATCTGCACTGGCTCGGCCTTGACTGGGACGAGGGTCCCGACTGCGGTGGCCCATACGATCCCTACACCCAGAGCGAGCGCCTGCATCTCTATAAAGACTATATGAAAAAATTACAGGAAACTGGCTCTATCTACCCTTGCTATTGTACGAGGGCGGAAATTGCTCACAGCGCTCTGCAGCAGGGGGCCGAAGACGGGGCACGCTATCCAGGTACATGCCGCGATCTCACTTCCGCTCAACACAGGCGCTATGAGGCAAACGGACGTCGCCCTTCCTTACGCTTCCGCGTTCCTGATGAAGTGTGTGTTACCTTTAAAGATCTGCTCGCCGGAGACTACACCCAGCATGTGCAATCTGCCGTTGGCGATTTTATTGTTCAGCGCTCGGACGGTATCTTCGCTTACCAGTTCGCTGTTGTGGTTGATGATGCTTTGATGCGTATCAACCAGGTCGTACGTGGGACCGATCTCCTCTCTTCTACTGCACGTCAAATCCTGCTCTATAAAGCGCTTGGTTTCCCAGTTCCTACGTTTGCCCACGTCCCATTGATGCTGGATGAGCAGGGTCAGCGCCTGGCGAAACGCCAGCAGAGCACGGGGCTGGCCCCGCTACGAGACGTTGGCAAAAGTCCACAGGCTATCGTTGCTGAGCTAGCTGCCAGTTGTGGCCTGGCCGATAAGAGTTGCCCAGCTAGCCCAGGTGAGCTTGCACATCAGTACGCTACAGACGCATATGATATGATACGTGTAAGGATACAGGGTTAAAAAAATGTATCTCTCTTAAAATAGAGAGAAACTAGGGGGCTGGTCGTGTCGTGTGTATAGTATCTGTTGTACTATTAGCTGTATTTACTCTTTTTTCTATGCGGGCGATGACGGTAACGATGATTATTACTAGTGCTCTTAGTATCGCTATACTTCTGGCCTCGCTTGGACTCGGCATATTGTTGCGTCGTCTCCTGGTGAATAGCTTGAAAAAAACTGTTCTGGATAACTGGGTTACCCAGACTTTGGGTGTGGTGGTGATCGCGGTTCCTCTGATCCTGGGCATATTCGGCGCGTTGTACTTGTGGAACGCTCCTTTTGTGAATCTATTTCTCAACACGAGTGTTTTTAGAAAGACTGATGTTCTGATCAGTTTTTCCTGGCAACTCGTTCAGTCGCTCCTGCTTGCCGCTCTTGGCATTGGGATTGCACGTACGATTCGGGCTATTACGATTCGCGGTTTTGGCGAGAGTCGCGTGGATATCAATATGCGTACGTTGATCGCACGCGTCCTCTATATCTTGACCCTTTCGATTGCTGGCTTCTGGATTCTCTCGGTCTGGCAGATTCCTATTGGCATCCCAATCACGCTTCTGGGCGCTTTTACGGTTACTCTTACGGTTGCTTTTCAGGATCTTCTGAAAAATCTGGTGGCGGGGGTCTATATCCTGGTGGAACGGCCTTTCTACATTGGTGATCAGATCAATATTACTTCGGGGATGATTACGTATGTCGGCAAGGTGGAAGATATCCAGCTCCGGGCTACGAAGCTGCGTCAGGTGAGCGGTGAGGAGGTGAGCGTGCCGAATAGCTTTATCTTTGGCAACCCGATTATCAACAATACGTATTATGGTGAGAGGCGCGCTATTGTGGCTGTAACGCTGCCTCAAGCCGATTTTTCGCAGGAGACGACTCTTCATGATATTCTTGAGATCCTGAAAACG
>CAXTXB010000375.1:0-6093 GCA_964247965.1 uncultured Dictyobacter sp.
AGCAAGCGAAACATGATGTCCCTCATTTTTCAAACATTCGGAATGAGCCTTTTCTGTACGCTGGAGGCGTGTAGACGTATGAGTGAGGATGGATGTATGATATAATAGAAATTAAACGGTCTCTAAGAACCTTATAGAGTAAAAAGTCTACAGCAGCTTTTCGGTGATGAAAGGTTGATTCCTCACAGTTTGTAAAAGTCTTCTTCTACGCGATCTAAACTGTTTTCGCACTTTACCAGATATGTGCACATAAGCGCTCCTGATACGTTTTGTTTTTGTGTCAACGATCTCGTCTATTGTATAGTAAGAGCGATAAGATTTTGTTGCGATGACGGCATGTACTGGATCAACCCACTTCATTCGACCGGCTAGTTCCGCGTCGCGACCATCCCTTGCGCTCACGCCGCGATCAAGCGGATCGGAGTGCTCCCTCCGCGTTAGAGACAAGGAACCACGACAACCGCAAGGGATGGTCGCGACGCGGAACTAGCCGGTCGAATGAAGTGGGTTGATCCAGTACGGCCCAAAGGACTGCTCTCATGAAGGACACGTTAGAAAGACTTGCCCGTCTTATCCAGAGGCAGCGAACTACACAAGGAGAACGTTGCCATCTTTTCATTACCCGCCAGGGAAATTCTGACAACCTTTCCGAAGGTTACAAAGCGCTCGCCGAGCTCTTGAGGAACGGTTACTTTTCAACAATCGTCACTATGAATCCGGACACGCTGTTGGAACGAGCTCTGGAGGAAACGAGCCCGGTGCCTTCCTACCAGATCATCGTTGTCGGGCGCGATTCAGATGAAAAAGTCGCTATCGCGCTGGACGGGCAGGAAAGCGGTATTTGTATCATAAAGCTGCTTCTCCATAAAAATGAACCACTTACCAGTGACGTATGGGAGAGTCTACTCGGCTATCTGCAAGAAAATATCGTAGTAGTTGGATATACCAATGAAACGCATAATGATCTCGTCCAGACGCTTATTCCGGAGAGGGAGAGGAGCAGTCTTTATTATATTGTACCAGCAGAATCCGATGCCGACGCACTTCTCAGTCAAATGCAAAAGAGCCAGAAGCAGTCCGAGAACTTTTTGATCTGTGGGCCAAATGGAAACTTTGTAAATTTTTTCAATAGACTTGCCAGGCGCTTACTGTACAACGATCTTCTCCCACCTGAACATGATATAATAGTCGATGAGAGCCATAGTTCAGAGGGAGAGGCAACTGATACAACAGGGGGCAAGGATCCTTCTACCTTATGGCCTGAATGGCCTGAATGGCCTGAAGAAGATCAAGACTGGAGAAGCACAACCAGGCCACTTCCAGATTCCGGAGAGCGAAACGGAAGCGAAGAACAGTTGGAGCATGCCGAGCCACCCAGTGTGAGATTGGAACCATCTAAGGATGAAATGAACAGGCTCCTGGATGAGGATCGATTGATCAATTCGGGGCCGCTTGAACTTTATCCTTCAATCTATGCCGGGAAGGAAGCAATAAGCGAGCTCCCCTGGCCGGGCAGAGTAGATGTGCTGATTGTGACCGTGACGAGCGTAGAATTAAGGGCTCTGCTCGCACGCTACCCTGAGCGTGTGCGCAGGACGGTGCATGAGAAAACGTACTACGACCTGGGATACGTCGGTCGAGTAAGAACCGTTGTTGTACAGGCAAATGATATGGGGCCTATTGAGGCGCACGCGACCGTGGATGAGGGTATCCGCTCGCTCTCTCCCCGTGCGGTCATAATGACTGGTATCGCCTTTGGTGTGCGTGCGAAGGAGCAGCAGATCGGCGATGTGCTGGTCTCAAAATTGATCCATGATTATGACTCTGAGCGTGTGGGTACCGATGAGGATGATCAACTTAACAGTTATCAGCGTGGAACGCGCGTTATGGCATCTGACTGGCTGATCGACCGCTTCAACGCAGGGAATAATGACTGGAACCCGCCGCCCGAAATTCATTTTGGATCGATCCTGTCGGGCTCCAAGCTCATTGACAATAAAGAGTACCAGACAGCGCTACTGCGGTCCGCGCCCGATGCGATCGGCGGAGAGATGGAGGGCGTAGGGCTCTCCAAAGCTGCGAATCGCCATCGCGTGAGCTGGCTGCTCGTTAAAGGAATATCGGATTGGGCTGACGGCACAAAGGGAGTGAATAAAGCTGCGAATCAGCGACTGGCGGCGGATAACGCGGCGAGTTTCGTCCTATTTGTCATAGGACAAGGCGATTTCATGCATAAATCATGAAGTGGAGGGGGGCTACATGTCAAGCTCAACATCACGACAACAGGAACCGGCTAAACAGGTGAAGCGCAAAAGCTTCTGGAATGTCTGGCTACCATCCATACTGGTCGTTCTATCAGTCATCGGGTTATCAGTCATAGGCTTCTTTATAGTGAGTGCGCAGGGCCTGGATAAAGGATTGACAACACTCACCATCATTTCGATTGTGCTTGGCATGGTGCTGAGCCTTCTATCATTGCTGGTCAATTTTTTTCAGTGGCGTGAGGCGGCTACGACGAATACCATGATAGATACAGGGTCAGCGTCTGAACAATTGGCCGATCATCGAATGCAGATTCCTCAGATTACTGGCGTGGTTGTGACCGGCGAACTCGCAACCGGACCCCTACCGCCCGCCGCCCTCCTGCCGCTGGCCGTGCAGGACGGCAACCCTCCCTATATCGATTGGGGCGAGGCCCCCGCAGTCGAACATTTCTACGGGCGCGAGCAGGAACTGGCTACCCTGAAGCAGTGGGTGCGGGATGAACGCTGCCGACTGGTGGTGATTCAGGCCATCGGCGGCATGGGCAAGACAACGCTTTCTAAAGAACTGACGCAGCAGGTGAGCGCCGACTTCGACTTTGTTTTCTGGCGCAGCCTGCAAAATGCGCCACCAATAGATCAGATCCTGGAAACATGCGTTGCCTTTCTCTCCAATCAGCAGACTGTGCTGCTCCCTCAGCACCTGGATGCACAGATCGTCGTGCTCATCGACTATTTGCGCAAGCGGCGCTGCTTGCTCGTGCTCGATAACTTCGAGTCGGTCCTGCAGGGTGGCGATCGCGCGGGGGCGTATCGTCCAGGCTATGAAGGCTACGGTCGCCTGCTAGAACTCGTCGGCGCGGGCAAGCACCAGGGCTGCCTGCTTTTAACGACGCGTGAGAAGCCGCGCGAACTGGCACCGCTGGAGCTCAACTCGCAAGCCATCCGCACGCTAGAGCTAAAGGGCCTGGAGCTCAACGAGGCGCAAAGGATGCTGAGCCACTCCAGTCTGAGCGGCTCAGACGAAGCATGGACGCGCCTCATTGATCTGTACGCGAAAAATCCGTTGGCCCTGAAGTTAATCTCTGAGCCTATCCGCGAAGTCTTCCAGGGCGACATCGCCGCCTTCCTCAACCAGGGTGAGCACCTGGTAGGAGAAATCTCGCCGCTCGTGGAGCAGCAATTCGAGCGTGCATCCCCCATAGAGCAAGAGATCTTGTACTGGCTTGCCGTCGAGCGCGAGAGGACCTCGCTGGATACTCTGAAAGAGGATCTCGTGCACAGCGCCCTCAAGGGCGAGCTACCCCAGGCGCTCAACTTGCTGCGGCGGCGTTCTCTCGTCGAGCGGACCGGTGCGGGACTCTTCTCACTGCAGCCTGTTATCCTGGAATATATCACCACTCGCCTGGTCACCCGGATCTATCGAGAACTGAGCGATGGGAAGATCGATCTATTACAGAGCCACGCCCTCATCAAAGCTCAGGCCAGGGATTACGTGCGCGCCAGCCAGATACGCTTCTTGCTTGAGCCCATTGTTGGCTACCTGCAGACCACCCTGGGACAGGAAGAGGGCGAGCGCAGGCTCAAACAGATACTGGTAACCCTGCAGAGCACCGCCGCCCAGCGCCCTGGCTATGCGGCGGGCAACATCTTAAACGTCCTCATCGCCCTTGGCGCAAACCTGGGCGGCTACGATTTCTCTCGACTCGTCATCAAGCAAGCATACCTGCAAGACGCGCAGCTCGCAGACGTCAACTTCTCCGACGCCGACCTGGCGACCAGTACTTTTACCGAAACCTTCGGCAACGTCCTCTCACTCGCACTGGATGCCAGCGGACAACTGCTGGCGGCCGGAACCGCCAACGGCAAAGTCGAGCTCTGGCACATGCCTGACTGCACGCCGTTCCTGTCGCTAGAGGTCGTGGGCCTGGAAGAGTGGGTGCGCTCGATCGCCTTTAATCCGCAGGGAGACCTGCTGGCCAGCGGCAACGACGACGCAACGGTTCGCCTCTGGGACCTGCACAGCGGGCGGGAGCTGAGCCTGCCATGTATGCACAGTGGCCGTGTCTATACCGTCGCCTTTAGTTCCCGCGATGATCTTCTAGCCAGCGCCGGCGATGACCATGTTATCCATATCTGGAACGCGCGCAGCCAGCAACATCTCCAGGCACTGCAAAGTAATCAAGGGCGCGTGCGCTCGATCGCCTTTAGTCCGCAGGGAGATCTGCTGGCCAGCGGCAGCGAAGATAACAGTATCTCTCTCTGGAACATGCACACCAGCGCCTGTATCCACACCCTGCGCGAGCATAGCGACCACGTCTACGCCGTCGCCTTCAGCCCCGATGGCAAACGGCTGCTCAGCGGCAGCGACGACCGTACCCTGCGCCTGTGGGATGTCCAGTCCGGAAGCTGTCTCCTGGTTCTACGGGGACATAGTGGCCGCGTGCAATCCGTCGCCTACAGCCCCGATGGCCGCATGCTAGCTAGCGGCGGCATGGACCAGACCGTCCGCATCTGGGATAGCGAGAGTGGAAGATGCATCCACGCCCTGCATGAACACAGCAATCGTGTACGCGCCGTCACCTTTAGTCCCGATAGCACCCTTGTCATCAGCGGCGGAGATGATCAGGCCGTGCGCCTGTGGGAAGTAGACGGCGGCCAATGCCTCAAAACGCTGCACGGGCATAGCAGCTGGGTCTACGCCGTCGCCTTCAGCCCCGACGGTCGAACCGTTGTCAACGACAACAACGACTTCGCCCTGCACGAATGGGATGTCGCCACCGGCCAGCCCCTGCGCATCCTGCCCGGCCACGAAAACTGGATCTACACCCTCGCCTTCACGCCCGACGGCCATCTACTAGCCAGCGGCGGCGACGACCAGAAGATCCGCCTCTGGGATGTCAAAAGCGGCTCATGCATAAAAACACTGCCCGCCGGCGAGCGCGTCCGCTCCGTCGCCTTCAGCCCCGATGGCCATCTACTAGCCAGCGGCAGCGACGCCCAGGACGTACTGCTGTGGAACAGCACCTCCGGCCGCCGCCTCGCCGTCTTGCAAGGCCACAGCGACCGTGTCCGCGTTGTCGCCTTTGCCAGAAATACGAAGAATCCACTGAATATGCTAGGAGAAGACATGATCCTGGCCAGCGGCGGAGAAGATGAAACCATTCGCATCTGGCAAATAAGCAAGACTACCCAGGAAACAAAGCTCATTAACATTCTCAGTGGCCACAGCGGCCGCATCTGGTCGCTCGACTTCTCCCCCCTCGACAACAACCTGCTCGCCAGCGGCGGAGACGACCGCGACATCCGCCTCTGGAATCCAGCAACCGAAACCACTATAGCCACCCTACAAGCCCACAACGGCCGCATCTACACCCTCGCCTTCAGCCCCGACGGAAGCCTACTAGCTAGCGGCAGCGAAGACCACACCGTCCGTCTCTGGGACATAAAAACCCAACAATGCATCGCCGTCCTGGAAGACCACACCACCCGCATCCGCTCCGTCGCCTTCAACAACGACGGCACCTTGCTCGCCAGTGGCAGCCACGACGGCACCGTGCGGCTGTGGGATGTAAAATCACACGAATGTATCCGCATGCTGCGCACTGATCGGCCCTATGAGCGTATGAATATTACTGGAATAAAGGGAATCACGAGCGCGCAGAAAAATATGCTTAGGGATTTGGGAGCTATTGAGTTTTAGAGAGTGTTTGATCTCCATCGCCTCCACCTTCCCGTGCTCTGACTTGTCGCCGCTTAGCTGCTCTTTCTTATCAAAATAACATTTTTTAAATTTTCCACAATTTTTTTAATTTTTTTAGCATCGCCTAAT
>CAXTXB010000376.1:0-6087 GCA_964247965.1 uncultured Dictyobacter sp.
TGCTGGGAGGGAGGATAAGGGGGAGGAGTATTTAGTGCATGGTGCGATGAGAAACTTTCCCTTAGAGGCCCTCCTTTTTGAAAGGATCGCTATGCTGTTTTCTTTTGGCCGGTTCAAAAGATCTATCAGGTCTATTACATTGCTCGTCTTCATTGTGGGATCTTTTTTTCTGTTATCGTTGTTTTATCCTCGGCAGGCTTTTGCTGCGTCTCTTCCCGGTCTGAAGCTGCTTACACATGCGACGGAGTTCGATTTTCATGACTGCGTCAGTGCGACGGTTGCGGGGAAAAACTTTACGCGTTCTGGCACTGTTCTATTGACTAGCCTGGGCGATCTCGTGGAAACTCCTTCCAAAGTCTCTGTTGGCTCGGACGGAAATTTTGAGGCTAAAGTGGATTCCTGCTACATCGGTTTTACCAATGATGGCGATGGGAGGCTTGTGGGCGCTTTGGACTTTAGTATTACGGCGACGGATACCACGACGGGTATGATGGCTACTACGACACCTGTCACTATTATCGATCCTGTACCCAGGGCTCATGTCCTTTCTCGCAATGTTCCACTATTCAAGGGCTGCACGACGGTTAGAATTATAGGCAATCACTTTATCGCCTCTCAATTGGTAAACAATGTTGTCTCCATTCTGGCCTATCGAGTTGACTATACGTATATGTTCCGCGATGATCGGCTTCCCCATAGGCCATATCAAGTTAATGCTTTAGGCGGTGGCAACATCGCGATCTCTGCCCAGTTTTGTGGTCTTGCGCCAGGAGAAGACTTTTTTATCTTTTTGCAAGATCGAGGATCTTATAATAACTCTGAACGTATCTATATTCAAACGCACTAAAAATATCTCGTGATTTTTATGTTGAGCCGGGCTTTTTAAAATTTCTATAGGGAGTTTGAAAGCTATCACGACCAGCGAATGGTGACATCAAAAGATCAACTGGAAGTCCAGCGAATGCTCTTTAGCCTGGTTACAATAACGATTGTGGCAGCGTCGTATCCGCATTCCTGGTTGATGATTTCACACAGCTTCACTACCCGATGCATTTATTTCCTGTGCTTTTTTGCATAATCTAGCTTCCACCCGGATTATGCAAAAAAGCACAAGAAATAAAAAGAAGTGCGCACACCGAAGGCATGAGCATGTGATGGTAAGGAAAGAAGAGCCTATCACGATGGGATTCTGGTACGCTCTGAGTGATCCGGAAGGGAGGAGAGCGGTCTGCTTCCCGGTTCGTCCTGGCTCAGACGATGATCGCGTGTTTCTATAATAAGCTGATCTACCGGCGTACCTCCTCTTTCGAGGAAGAGTGGCTGGCCTGTTTGTTTTGATAGGCGTAACGCATGAATGTAACGGCTCAATTCTCGCAATGTCCAGTTCAAATTGGTTTCAGCTTGTGCAGCTTTCTGATAGCGTGTAAGTAAGATATTTAACTTTCCTCCTAGTGAACTGAGTACAGCAGTTTCGGCCAGGGATACACGAGCATTGAGTTCTCCATTAGCCACTTTACGGTGGATCTCCTCAATCTGCTGAATGGCTGCATCCAGGATGAGCTTCTCCTCAGCCGCTCTGTGATCTCGCTCTGCTAGTGCCCTTTGTAGCCGCACTATCTCCTCAGCCCGTTGCGCCTTTTGCAAGTCTCTTCTACTTCTATCTTTCAATAGGACCAGGCCGACGCCAGAAACGACCTGGAGCGCAATAGGGCGGAAGTACATATCCACCTGACCTCCCGCCGCTATTCTGGCTGCTAATTCCGGCGAATGCGGATATAGGGTGAGTATAAGTACGATTGCAAGAATATTCCCTCCCGCTAGCAGCAGTAAAGATGAGATAGGAAAGAGAAAGGCAGCCACGACGACGGGTTCGACAAGTAAGTCAAGCATGGGAAGTGAGAAGCTGCTCATTCCTCCAGGTGCGGAAGTTGCATAAAAGAGCATGGCTACATCCAAACTCGCAACTACAATCCAACTAGTAAGCGTGCTGAGTCCCTGACGATTCGCGAGAATACCGACACCCATGGCCAGAATTGCCAGTACGACTGTAATCAGAAGGCTGATGTTTTGTGAGGGAAGCCCGATTGTAATCAAGACGGCAACAAGCACAATGAGTTCCAGGAGGAGTATAATGCTGGCAAGGCGACCACGCCGCAGCCGCTCCCGCGCTCCGTAGCTTGCGTCGGGGGCGACAGCTTTCGGTGCAGCAATACGATACCACCAGGCAAATGCTACTGGTGCATCAGAACCTCGATCTTGTAAATAGACTGGAATGGGCGCGGTTTTAGGTGTTGGTTGCATTTGCAGGTACTCCTTCAATAAGAGAAAAGAGGGAACGCGTGGGAATAATTCGCGTCAATTTAAAGCCTGCTTGCGTGAATAAATGCCGAAACTCTTCTTCAGTTCGTACCTTACCACCAAGAGCAAGTCTCAACAAGAGGCTGAGTTTAAAAGCAAATGGAGGTGAGGAAGGACCAAGGACCATTTCTGTTACAAGAACACGGCCATGAGGCGGAAGCGCGGCACGAATGTTCCGCAAGATCTGTATGTTTTCTTCGTCTGACCAGTCCTGAATAATTTGCTTGAGTATAATGGCATCCGCAGATGGGATGCTTTGCGCTTCAAAAAAATTCCCGGCAACAAATTGACTACGAGATACCAATGCTTGCCAGCCTGGCAGTTGACGAGCCTGGTCAATAACAGCAGGAAGATCGAAGAGTATGCCGTGAAGGGATGGATAGGTTTTAAGAACTGTTGCGAGGAGCGTTCCTTGCCCTCCACCCAGATCAACTAGCGTCTGCGTCTGCGCAAAATCGGGATAGGCCTGAGCAATAGGCTGATTGACTGCCTCAGAAAACTCGGTCATGGCCTTCATAAAGAAAATACCCTTGTCAGGATAATCTCGAAAATATTCCCACTCTTTCTGACCATATAGATCCGAAAATACCTCTTTCCCCGTTTTCACTCCACGATCTAACTGTTCCCAGACACGCCATTGAGAATCTGCTCCTAACATTCGCGCCATGTTATATTGTGAACCAGGAACGCGGGGAGAAAGAAAACGGGATAGCGGAGTATTAGTAAAGGAGCCGGGTGTACTCTCCATAAAATATTCGGCTGCCGCAGCCGTCTTGAGCAACGCATAGAGCATGTCCGGCTGCGCTCCTGTAGCTTGAGCAAGCTCACTAAGGGATTTAGAACTTTCACCAATCAGATCAGCAATTTCATACTCAGCTAATTGCTGCAACACTTTAGGAAGTGCAGGCACAAGGTCATCCATTACTGTCAAAGGCGAAATCGGTCGCTGAAACTCAGGCATATGTCGAACATTCCTTTCTAACTATCATTTGACACTCTTTCTTGTGTACACTTCTCTCATCCAAAATCTATCAACTGGAGATCCCGTAAATCTTGAAGCACCTGTTCCACGCTTTGCCTGTTCGTAGAACGTGGCAGCATCCGCTGAATATTTTCTACATCTCTTTTTCCATCAATTAATGCAAATACATGGATATGCAAGCGGGAAAGGTGAAGCTGCTTCGGAATGATGGCTGCACGATGGGAAGGAATAGAAAGAGCCCGAGTCTGTATAGCCGCGAGCTCATGAGCTTCAGGCGTTTCCAGAATTACGCTCCAATCGGCCATGCCGTAACTCTGCACAATCTGCAGCGCCTCTTTCCCTTGATATTGAGCTTTTCCTCTACTATCACGAAGAATGCATGAAATAATAGTACCGTTCTGGACGAATACTTCAGCTCGATACGAGCTATTGTGTAGTCCCAGCGGAGCATAAAGCCGAGCATTTGCAATACGATACTCCTGCATCACTTGAAGCAGGGTTTCGATATCCAGCAAGTAGTTCATAGCCAGGTACGATTATCTTTCCAGCAGGACTTAGAAGAATACTTTTGTATAGGAAAACATGAAATTTCGTGTACCAGTATATCTTAATCTTACTGTAAAAGGAAAGCAAGGAAAAGGCAAAAAACAGAAATAGTATAGTACTCTCTTTAAAAACAAATTGCCCTTATTAGTAACTCTCTTTTTCTCCCAATTGGTATTATAGAGTTGAGGTGGGATCTCAAGGGCTCGTAGAGGGTTGTGAGTGGGGTGCTGGTTTTGAGGTTGGCGTTGTGGCAGATTGTGGGTGCGGCACGGGTTGTGAGGCTGGTTGTAGGGTTGGCACTGGAGAAAAGGGCTGGGAAGAGAGGTTGGCGCGGTCGCGGAGATGGAAGTAGAACAGGATGAAGGTCATGCAGAGGCAGGAGGCGAGGGGAATAACGAATGGAGACCACGAGGACAAGTATATCTTAAAGAAGGGAGTCGTGTAGAGGTCGTCGCGGATCATGGTGCCGCTGGTCCAGGCCAGGACTAAGGCGGCAGCATCGAGCAACCAGGTAAAGCATGTCATGAGCTCAGCAATAAGGGCACTACCACAGAGAATGATGGCGATACTGATAAATAGGCCCACAGCTATGGGGAGGAAGGCACCGTTAGCGGCAGCACCGACGGCAAGTATGTTGTCTAGGCTCATGGTGACATCGGCGATCAAAATTGTTAGGGCGGCGGCCCTGAAACTTTCTTGTCCCGAGTGCGGCTTTTTTCTCGCGCCGCCAGTCTGCTGCTCCTGAGCTTCATACACTTGCGGCCGACTGCGCTCAGCCAGGAGCCGAAGGGCGATTACAAATAAAACAATCGCGCCTGCCGTTTGAAGCCAGGGGATGTTAAAGATCATTGATGCGATAGAAGTGAGGACGATGCGCAAGATAATGGCTCCGGCACCACCAAACAGCAGGGCATACATGCGTTGGCGGCGCGGCAGCTGGGCTGCCGCAGCACCTAATACGAGAGCATTGTCTCCACTGAGGACAAGGTCAAGCAGAATAATACTACTAAATACTCCAACCCACTGCCATGCCGTCATAGATTCCTCCCATCGTGAGATGACTCTTTTGCACAGTGTTGATCATGCCTAAATTGTAAATAGGTTCACTCATGCTTAAAATACGTCAGAGCTTGTCACTGTTCCTGCTCTTCTTCCTTGAGTTTATTCTACAGTAAAAACGTATAGAATGATAACAGTCCTTTCGACTTCCTTTGCTATAATTGTACGCATTGCATACCAAGATCCATGATGGCCCGAAAAAGTTTCGCTAATTGAGGCGGCGGGCAATAAGGCGGAGGCGGCGGTAGTCGGCGATCCAGTGACCATCACGGAAGAGTGCGGCACGCGTTTTCTCTTCAGTTCGGGCTACGACTTGTTGACGCACGTCTTGGGGGACACGCTGAAGCATACGGGTAGCGAACATATCTAGCCAATTGCGCAGACCTTGCTCACCCTGCTCCAGTTTGGTGGGGCGATCAAAGAGGACTGCGAGGCGCACCTCCAGGCGATGTCGCTCTAATAACGTCGTGTATTCGCTCACAGAAGGGAAATACCAGCCTGTATCTACTTTTACATGCGCAATCTCCCATATA
The DNA here is from genome assembly GCA_964247965.1 of uncultured Dictyobacter sp. Classification (GTDB taxonomy): domain Bacteria; phylum Chloroflexota; class Ktedonobacteria; order Ktedonobacterales; family Ktedonobacteraceae; genus Dictyobacter. The sequence continues at coordinate 5,479 of CAXTXB010000376.1, forward strand.
GCCTCCTGCAACGCGGTTGTGATCATTAGGACATTGCCCTTTGCGCCCATCTCGACAATCAGGCGTCCCCCGGGCTTGAGCGACTGCGTGATATGCTCCACCACCGGTTCAGCCTCCGGAACCCAGTGCAGGGCGGCATTGGAGAAGATGGCATCGAAGTGATTGGGGAAAGAAAAGGTTCTGGCATCAGCAACCAGAAACGTAATACCGGGATAGAGCGAGCGCGCCTGCTCGATCATCGCCGTCGAACTATCGATGCCCACAGCGTGCGCGCCCGCCTCGGCAATAATCCGGGTGAGGTGGCCGGTGCCACAACCCAGGTCAAGGACAAACTCACCCGGGTGAGCATCCAGGAGCGAGGTGAGGTCCTTGCCATAATCAAACACGAAGGCGTGATTTTGATCGTAAAGTGTGGCGTTCCAGTCGTTTGTAGACATTGTATACTCCTCTGACTTCCTCTCTCTTCTTTACGAACTCATTTGGAAGAGATTATGCCTGGTTGTGTTTAGTATAACTTCTACTCACTAGAACGTCTAAGACTTTTTTGCGATACATGTGATGCCTTTCCAGCATCATATTCTTCTATGAATATAGAAGATTTCCTTTCTA
>CAXTXB010000377.1:0-6083 GCA_964247965.1 uncultured Dictyobacter sp.
CCACGTCCACCGCGGAAGCCACCACCGCCATTGCTGCCACCGCCACCGCCACGGGAGTCGCGGCGCTCCTGAGCCTCATTCACAACGATTGTGCGACCTTCCAGGGTAGAATTATTGAGCTGATTCATGGCTTCCTGAGCATCCTGATCACTGCTCATCTCAACAAAGCCAAAGCCTTTACTGCGTCCGGTTTCACGGTCCATAATTACGGTTGCTGAAATCACTTCCCCGTATTGGCCAAAGAGGTCGTTCAGGTCCTGATCTGTGGTGCGATAGGGGAGCTTCCCTACGTAGAGTTTCACTGTTTTTACTCCCAACGACGTCTGCTGGCTAGCGCTGTCTGTGAAATCATCTCTTCACAAAAACAAGACAACGATAGTAGACGCCATCATTCCTCTTCTCATTGTACACTATGTAGTTCCAACTTCCCTAGTCTTTCATAGGCCAAAACTATGCTATTCTTGCGTAATTAGTGCCAATTTTCCATTTTTGACGCCAATCTCTACTATTGTGCCGTCGTGTAAAGTTCCGTTGAGGATTGCGCGCGCGATACGGTTCTCTACCTCGCGCTGGATGATGCGTTTCAAAGGGCGTGCGCCAAACTGTGGATCGTACCCCTCTTGCGCCAGGTAGTCTCTGGCGTCTTCACTGATATGCAGGCTAATGTTGCGCTCTGATAGACGAGGCTGGATACGCTTGATCTGGATGTCCACGATACTCTTGACGTGCTCGCGACCGATAGGCCGGAAGACAATAATTTCATCGATACGATTGATGAACTCGGGCCGGAAGCCTTCTGTACGCAGGTGCTCATGGATGGTGCGCTGAACCTGGTCCTCGTCTTGATCAACATAAGTGTGCAGCCAGGCATCGCCGACGTTGCTGGTCATAATAATAACAGTATTCTTGAAGTCAACTGTGCGGCCCTGACTATCGGTTAGCCGCCCGTCGTCCAGCAGTTGCAGCAGGATATTAAAGACCTCGGGTGCGGCCTTTTCAATCTCGTCCAGCAGGATAACGCTGTACGGGTGACGGCGCACGGCCTCGGTGAGCTGCCCGCCCTCATCGTAGCCAATGTAGCCAGGAGGAGCACCGATGAGGCGCGAGACTGAGTGCTTCTCCATGTACTCCGACATGTCGATGCGCACTATGGCCTGCTCGCTATCGAAGAGGAACTCGGCGAGGGCGCGGGCCAGCTCTGTTTTGCCGACGCCGGTAGGTCCCAGGAAGAGGAAGCTTGCCAGGGGCCGATTGGGATCTTGTAGCCCCGCCCGCGAGCGCCGAACAGCGTCAGAGACGATTTCGAGCGCCGCGTCCTGTCCCACCACCCGTTCGTGCAGACGCGCCTCCATATTGAGCAGCTTCTGCACCTCGGCCTCCATCAGACGGGAGAGAGGAATGTGCGTCCACTTCGCCACGATGCTCGCGATATCCTCGGCGTCTACCTCTTCTTTCAGCATGCGCGCCCCCCGTAGATTTGCCAGCTTTGTCTCCTGCTCCTGGATGCGCTGCTCAATCTGCTGAATCGTCCCGTAGCGCAGGCGTGCCATCTCCTCGTAGTTATAGGCCCTCTCAGCCCGCTCGTAGTCTACCTGGGCATCATCGAGCTTCTTTTTGAGCAGGCGCATCTCCTCCACCGGCTCACGCTCCCCCTCAAGAGTCAGGCGCAGCGCGTGCAGCTGCTCACTCAAATTAGCGACCTCGCGCTCCACTTTCTGCTGCCGTTCGCGGCTGGCCGAATCGGTCTCTTTCTTCAGCATCTCCTGCTCAACCTGCAGTTGGCGGATGCGGCGCTCCAGCGTATCGATCTCGCCCGGCGTGCTATCCAGCTCCACGCGGCGGTAGCTGGCCGCCTCGTCCACCAGGTCGATGGCCTTGTCGGGCAGGAAGCGATCGGTGATGTAGCGGTTTGAGAGCACCGCGGCGGCCACCAGGGCGCTGTCCTGAATGCGTACGCCATGATGAACCTCGTAGCGTGGCTTGAGGCCGCGTAAGATACTGATTGTATCCTCCACCGTCGGCTGGTCCACGATTACCACCTGGAAGCGGCGTTCGAGGGCGGCGTCCTTCTCGATATACTTGCGATACTCGTCGAGGGTCGTCGCGCCTATACAATGCAGTTCGCCGCGCGCGAGCATTGGCTTGAGCATATTCGAGGCATCCATCGTACCCTCGGCGGCTCCGGCTCCGACCAGCGTGTGCAGCTCATCAATGAACAGGACGATGCCGCCCTCCGAGCTTGTCACCTCTTTTAGGACGGCTTTGAGCCGTTCCTCAAATTCGCCGCGAAACTTCGCGCCGGCGACCAGTGCGCCCAGGTCCAGCGTGATTACCTGCTTGTCGCGTAGAGTCTTTGGAATATCGCCGCGCACTATACGCTGTGCCAGGCCCTCGACGATGGCTGTTTTGCCCACGCCCGGCTCTCCAATCAAGACCGGATTATTTTTTGTGCGCCGGCTCAACACCTGGATCACGCGGCGGATCTCCTCGTCGCGCCCGATGACCGGATCAAGCTTCCCCTGCTGCGCCAGCTCGGTCAGGTTGCGGCCATACTTTTCAAGCGCCTGATATTTGCCTTCGGGATTCTGGTCAGTGATGCGCTGTGTGCCACGAATGGCGGTCAGCGCGCGCATCACCAGGTCTCGGTTGAGTCCGGCCGCCTTTAGAGCACGCTGCGCCGCGTTCTCGCTCTCGAAAAGTGCCAGTAAGAGATGCTCAACGCTCAAGTACTCGTCCTTGAAATTGTTCATCTCATTCCAGGCATCCTCCAGCACCTTGCGCAGGCGCGGAGAGATGCTCGGATCACTGCCGCCGCGTATCTGCGACATCCGCTCAATCTCATTCTCAATGACGCTCTTCGCCGTCAGAATATTGCCGCCTGCCTTCTGAATGGCCTGTTGAACGATGCCGTTTTCCTGAGAGAGCAGGGCATCGAGCAGATGCTCCGGCTCAATCTGGCCGTGGTGACTTTCCTTTGCCGCCTGCGATGCTTCCTGGATGGCCTCCCTGGCCTTATCGGTAAAGCGCTCTATCTTCATGAACTACCTTTACTCTTCTATTTCCTTCTAATTCCAGATACATGTGGTTGACGTACTGCTCTGACCCACTTCAAGTCAAGACATCTTGAAAGGCACAGAGGCCTACCTCACTTTGCCTCTTGTGATGACTCAGGCTTGCTACTGGTATGCTGACCTCTATTATGACTGACATACTCAATGAGGGCATCGGTAGCTTTGCGATATCCACCTGCCTCATGGAGGGTTTGTTGCATTGCCTGGACACGCTGCGCAAATGCCGCATCATTTGTGATCTGTTGTACAGCATACAGCAGATCATCCGCCGGGACTTCTTTGCCGTCCAGGGCCACACCCAGGCCGAGCTTCTGCACCTGTCTGGCTGTCATGGCTTGTTCTGCCATTTGTGGTAACACAACGAGCGGGACTCCATAGTAGAGGCTTTCCATAGTGCTATTCATGCCACCATGTGAGATAAACACGCTAGTATCCTGCAGCACTTCTAATTGTGGGACATAGTCTGCAACGATGAAGTTTGCAGGGATTGGATCGAGCGTTGCGGGATCGACGTTTTTCCCACGCGCGAGCACTACCTGCCATACTGTGTCAGCAAAGGCTTTAAAGCAGGCGTTGTAGATGTCGGCCCGGTTATTGAACCCGGTGCCTAGAGAAATGTAAAGTACCTGTTTCCCTGTGAGTTGATCAAGGGGGAATGATGCTGCTTCGTGGCGTGGCAGAAGCGAGGGACCAACAAAAAGGTAACGGTCATCGAACGTTTCGCCATCTGGCTGGAATGAACGAGGGATAAAACAGATGTTTAACGGTTCGGTATAAAGAAAAGACTCGCGCAAAGATGTTGTCAGTGGGATGGAAGGAAGATTGTGTGCAGCATAGAGTTCGTCGAGCTGTGTTTGAGCCCTGTGCAAAAGCTCAGCGGGAAAAGCTGGTCCCCCCTCTTCTCCTGGCCGTAGTGCCGATCCTCTCAGAGAGGGGAGTAAAGATTTGCTTATGACATAGGTGGGATGCAGACTAACGGCGGGAATATGTGAGAGACGAGCAGCCATGAACCCCCACAACGTCATAGAATCATAGACAATGCAGTCAGGTTGCTCAATACGCAGGCTCTCTAAAATCTGTGAGAGCAATGTGGGAAGGAATTTAACGATCTCTCCCATGAAACTAGGCATAGTCGTGCCTGGATTGCTTGTCAAACCAGGCGCTCTAAGCTCCGGGAGATCCAGGCTGTGAAATGTCGCACCATTTACTTCAATTATGTGCCTGAACTCTTCAGGCAGATAGTAGACCACCTGCTCTCCGCGCGCAACGAGCTCCTGTATCATAGCCAGGGTCGGATTCACGTGCCCATATGCCTGGACACTGAAAAAAGCGTATTTTGTCATTAATCTCTACCTCTCGTGCTTTGGTGGCACGTCGTCAGAATGTTCGGAGTCTTCAGTCAGTGTGAGAAGATTGTTTACAAATTCTTCTAGTAAAAGGAGCAACTGCTGTTCTTTCTCTTCTCCCATCAGTGCAAAACTCCTGACAAAAAGGTTATGCTTATTGATTTGCCTGACAACCGTAAGCAACTTTATGCCTTCTGCAGTCAGGCTCAATGGAGCACGGCGACGGTCGTGGGGATCGCGGTTGCGCTCCACCAATCCTCGACGCACAAACTGCTCAATGATTGGTGCGAGTGTTGAGGCGTCCAGGCCCATCTCCCGACTCAGCTCACCGAGTGTTAAGGTTCGTCCACCGATTTCGACCAGGACCATGAATTGATGTGGCAGCAAATCAATGTCTGCCGCGTTCAGGGAGTGTATCAATTCCTCTCGGGCCATCTTTCTAATGAGCAGGCTGAACTTGCGAACCATTGCTGATGCGCTATCGTGAGAAGATAGATTATCATCCATGGAGATTCCTCGCTTTTATACGCTGATCCATTTAGTGCTTTTATAACAAAAATATTTTATTTACAAATATTTTTGTTATAAAAGTATTATGCTGTGTAACACAGAAAATTACAAGGGTATGTGAATGTGTCAAAAAATTCTGATTGCCACCTGATCGAAGTACGTTTGCAGGATAGCCCGATCGGGGAGGGAATAATCTAGACGTGTGATGGCGGCGAGCGAGAAGGCTGTGGCGAGGCGAGCGGAATCGGCGAGGCTTAAGTTTTGTAGCTGGGCTGCGATGAGGCCGGCCACCATGGCGTCTCCGGCCCCGAAGGTTTTTTTGATTGTTATGTCGGGAGGCGTGGCGAGAAGTGCGGATGCTTGCTCGACAAACAGTGCTCCTTGCTTGCCCATTGAGACAACCACCAGGCGCAGGTCTTTATTCAGGAGCTGCCGTGCTGCCCGCAGAATCTCGACCTCGCCTGCCAGGGGCTGCCCGGTAAGTTGTTGCAACTCCTCAACGTTGGGCTTGATAATGGTTGGGTTAGCCCGCACCCCGGTACGGAGTGCTTCTCCGCTGGTATCAAGTAGAGTCTGCTTGCCCTGTTGCTTGAGCTGGGTGATGAGCGTGGCGTAGATTGTTGGAGGAACGCCCGGTGGCAATGAGCCAGATAAGACAAACCAGTCACACGAGGAAGAGAGCTGGATGATAATCTCCATCAGCGCATCGAGTGTTTCGGGAGGAGGATTGAGGCCGGGCTGATTGATGTCTGTGGTTTGCTGATTGGCCTCATCGACGACTTTGACGTTAGTGCGTGTGGAACCCGGGATGCGTACAAAACGGTCTTCGATCTGTTTCGAGGCAAAGAACTGCTCGAAGATCGCGCTGTTGCCCTGGCCGAGATAGCCCGTGACGGAGACCGCGTGGTCGTAGTCAACCAGAAAAGAGGCAACATTCACGCCCTTGCCACTGGCCTCGCTCTGCATCGACTGAGCACGATTGACTCTATTGGGCTGAAAATTATTAACCTTGAGCGTCTGGTCGATTGCCGGGTTAAGGGTGATGGTTGCGATTCGCATGGGCTACATACCTCCAGCATTTTGTATATTACTACTATACCTTATATATGAGTCAGCCGAAGTTTCTAAAGGATGAAAATCATGTTTTGCGTGTTTT
>CAXTXB010000378.1:0-6078 GCA_964247965.1 uncultured Dictyobacter sp.
TCCCCAATCCAAAAAAATTTAAAAAATTTAAAAAATAAAAAATTTTTTTTAATTTTATATTTTTATCCCCACAGCACTGGAAGGTGGAGATGATGAGGAACAAGCACTCTCTATGAAAACTCTATCCTCCGTTATGCTCGATGATTGATATTGCCTGAGCTACGCCATTCTCGGCACGAATACGTTCTCCAAGATAGGCCGCTTTCTTCCTCATTTCTTCATCCGACACCGCGCGCCCAATAGCTTCCGTCAGGTTATCGGCAGTCAACTGTCGGCGCGCAATAGGTTTAGGACCTACACCCAACTCATACACACGACGTCCCCAGAACGGTTGATCAGCAAAGAAGGGGATGATAATCGATGGAATGCCGGCCGCCAGACCCGCCGCGGTCGTCCCGACCCCTCCATGATGCACAACTGCGGCCATATGAGAAAACAGCCAGGTGTGGGGAATGGAGTCGGTCATAAACACAGTCGAAGGCAACTGCTCTTTCTTTAAACCACCCCAGCCTGCATAGAGCACACCGCGCTGGCCTGTACGTGCCAGGGCCTGCAAGGCTATATCAGCAATCTCCTCTGGTTTGCTGCTGGTCATACTTCCGAAACCAATGTAGACAGGTGGTGAACCTGACTGAAGGAAATGCGACAGGTCCGCTGGTGCTTCCCATCCCTGAGGTGGTTCCAGGAACCAGTACCCGGTCACATGCTGCGAGTCATTCCAATCTCTGGGATGAGGCAGAACGTGCGGGCTGTAGCCGTAAAGGACTGGTTGCTTTTGCTGCCTCAGAGAAGAGAATGGTCCCCAGAAAGACGCGGGAGGCAGGTGTAAGACCTCAGCTCGTGCTTTATTATCCGCTGAACGGAATGATTGCCACATCATCTGCTGAGCCAGACGATGCGATGGCCTGTTCATCCATCGGGTCAGAGGTGTTTGTGGTATTGGCGTTAAAGCACTGGGGAACACACTGGTCGGAGTAAAGGGGACCAAATAGGCTAGCAGCAAGGGAATGCCCAATTTTTCTGAGAGAGCTTGCCCACTAAATAGTCCACTCAGTCCTCCAAGAATGAGATCAGAGCCCTGGCAGGCGACCAGGCCCTTTTCAGCCGCTTGAACCGCCTGCTTTTGAGAGGCACGTCTCATCTGAGAGAAAACTTCGAGCGTCTTGCCTTGCTCTGAAAGGCCCTGCAGATTTTGGGCCACAGTTTGCGAACTGCCCCCTGTAGTAAAGAAGTCCAGGCCATAGTCCGTCACCAGGTCGTGGAAATCATCGGAAGACAGAACGCGTACCATATGCCCCGCTTCCTTTAATCCCCTGCCTAAGGCTATATAAGGCTGAACATCTCCGCGACTTCCCCCAGCAATAATCGTTATTTGCATGTAATATATCCTTGTGCATATTTAGTCATAACAATGACTGGTAGTTAGGATGACGATAAGTACTACTTTCATACAATCGACGTTGTGTTCTTTGTAAAGGTGAAGCCAGGTTTACTTATCCCGGCTCTTATGCCGTAGTGGGCAAACATGTACCATAAAGCCAGTGAACAGATCACGACAACGAATAATCCCGGTAGGATGAAAAGCATCAATCCTGCAGCTATAGTTATTACCGCAATAATACCTAGCAGGAGTACATTGAGGAAAAGCATGCCTGTAAGTGCACGATTCTTCAGAAGCAGTTTGGCATTGGTCATTGGGGCAAGGATACCCTTATTTTCTATAGCGTAGCGAACTCCCCCTACATACAGGACGATCCCTATCAAAAAGAGGAGGAGAGCAAGCACAACAAGCAGAAGTATGCTAAGTCCATTCGGCTTCCCGCTGTCAATACCAGAACTAGATACGAGAGCCCTTAGTACGAGAATTGCTGCAATGGTTACGAATATGGGCAAAAGTCCGTTTAGTAAAAATCGGAGGCTACTCCCGCGTACGTCAGTTCGTCGAACAGAGGGTGAACTGGTTCGTATAACGGAAACTGTCCGTATTAAAAAGAGGAGGAGAGGTAGACCAACAGACAGTAGGATGCCAAGGATACCCAAGTTGGCGAAGCGGCTACTTGAACCGATGTTGCTGGCCCCCACCACCGCAATCGTCATGAGTATTGGTAAGAGATAGAGGAGCCCGGCAAGTAGAAAGCGCAAGCCACTACCGAGCACTGGCAGCCAGCGAATAGGGGGCAGGCTGGTTTGTCCAGCATACACAGCACGCACAACGTCGAGTCCATAGCCAAGTAAAATCAGCTGACCGACAATTGGAAGAAGCTGCACCAGTGCTAAAATGAGAATAGAGCGAAACGACCCTTTCCCTCGAAAGGGGTACTGTAATGCCTGATAAAGCATCATGTTCCGAATCTCCTGAGTGCTACATAGAACGAATTTGTTATGCCAGTTGGTTGCTATCATGCCTCATCAAGTCCTTTTAAAATGAAATCAGCGAGAAAATCTGGCAGTTCTTCCCATTGTGCAGCGAGAACGCTGTCACCCATGGTGTACTCCAGCATAAGGCCGAGTATCATGCTAGAGATGGCGCGAATGGTCAGTTGAATCTTTACCGGGCTGAGTCCCCGTTTCGCAGCATGTTCTTGAAAAGCCGCCTCTGCTAGAGTCAGTGTAGGCTCCATAATTTGCTTATAATACAGCGTTCTCAGCTCTTCATTGACCATCATTTCTGAAACGACAATGCGAAACAAGGCAAAGTTATCTTTTTTCAGACCCATCAACGGAAGATATAAGATCCGGACGAATGTGCGAGCGTCGATTGTATCGAGAACGAGTGGAGTGTTTTCCTCAATGATCGACGCCTTCATCCGATCAAAAATGCCGAGTAACAAGGCAGTTTTGTTCTCAAAGTAGGTATAAATGGTCCCATGTGCGATGCCTGCCTCGGTCGCAATATCCTTGATCGTGGTAGGATGAAAGCCCTTTTCGGCGAACACCTTTGCAGCAGCATCAAGAATCTGATTGCGACGTGCAGCAATAAATTGTGTTTGAATGGGATCAGGTGAATGTGGCATATACTTTCCTTCTGATTGACTGTTCATTACTATGGCTGACCAATCATCCACAATTATAATGATGAAGTGATACTATGTCAAGAGCAATGCTTCTTCTTGTGATAACGTAAGGGATATGGATAGAGACATATTTCTTTTCAAAAACGAAAGGACAAAAAGAACGTCATGCATGATGATATCACTGATGTACCAGGAATACGCGTTGGGCACGATACAGATCTAGAGGCCGGGACAGGCTGTACAGTTGTGCTTTGCGACAAACCTATGGTAGGAGGTGTAGACGTACGAGGAGGCGCGCCAGCAACGCGTGAGACTGATCTGCTCAATCCACTCTGCCTGGTTAACGAGGTGAACGCAGTTTTACTTACCGGTGGCAGTGCATTTGGATTGGATGCTGCCAGCGGAATCGTCCAGTATCTCAAAGAGAGAAAGATCGGCTACGACACAGGAATCATCCGTGTGCCAATCGTGCCGGCGGCAGCCATCTTTGACCTTGCGCTGGGCTCAGCTGCAATACATCCAGATGCGAGCGCTGGGTATCGCGCCTGTGAACAGGCAAGCGAAGCCCCTGTTGCACAGGGCAACATAGGAGGCGGAACAGGAGCCACAGTCGGCAAACTATTTGGTCCGCAGCTTGCTATGAAAGGTGGACTAGGTTCAGCCAGCACAGAACTAGCGGGTGGCGTTATCGTAGGCGCACTCGTCATCGTCAACGCGCTGGGCGACATTATTGATCCCCAGACGCAAAAGACCCTGGCCGGAGTACGTCATCCCCTCCAACAAAATCCAGCGCCCCAAAATCCTCTGGGCAACACAACCATAGCCATTATCGCCACAGATGCACCGCTCAGTAAAGCCCATATCAACAAAGTTGCCCAGATGGCGCACGACGGTATGGCACAGGTCATACGACCTGCACATACTATGTTTGACGGCGATACAGTCTTTGCACTCGCGCAAGAAGCAGGACTTTCCACGCCACAAGAGCATGCTGCACAAAGTGTAAGCATGATAGGGGCGGCGGCGGCAAACACGCTTGCACGTGCTATAGTCAAGGCAATTCTTGCAGCCAGCGATTTACACGGCTTTCCAGCAGCAGATCATTTTAAATAAAGAAGTGAAATAAGAGTAAGTGTCAGCAAGCTCCATTCTGTTAGGGTTGCAGCATTACAAGTAACACAATACCTCCGCCGACAAGCATAAGCAAAACGCATACTATTATCACCAGGGCGAACATATAACTGCGAGAGGTTGCCACAATATCTGGCACAACATCGGAGATACGTCGCTCTGGTCGTACAGGTAGCTCGCGTTTTGCAGTCAATGTTTTCAACCCGCCAGTGGCAAGGTCCCACGAATGAGTTGCAAAATCAAGGGCATGCTCATGATCTACAGAACTGCTGAGCTCAGATGCAAGAGGAGAAGGTGCCGCTCTCCCTGCGGCATGAGAGGAAAAGGGTTGGTTTACGGGTATCGAGTGGTTGGGAGAGATAATTTGTGGTTGATGAGGCTGAAGCCTTGAGGATTGTGCATCCGAACCTGGTAGCATCACAACATTCCTTCACCAATTGATAGATGAAAACAAATGACCATAGCATTCAAAACCGCTTACAACGTACGCACTACAGAATGTTTTACTAACTATTATTAATTGTAGTCAAACATAGAAGTTTCGCAAGCTATCTATGACTATTGGGTAGCGAACGGGAAGAACACCCTCTCCACTAAAAGACACGTTTGCAACAGAAAATATGCATACAAAAAACCTCGCCAGCTACAACTTCTGCCTTCTTCGCTCTCTTTTCTCCTGACTATGATTCTTTATCACTCTCTATGATTCTTTCAAAACGGCCAGAAGAGATGTAAGAATGCGGCCCGTCGCCCCCCAGATGCGGTACACTTGATGGTTCGATTGATAATCATAAAAGTGGACAGTACGAGTTTTGCCAGCACGCGTAAACGGCTCAGTATGAAAGATAGAAGGATCGAGTAAAGCATGGACGGGAGCCACGATCAACTCTGCCACCTCAGCTTCCTGGAGACGCAAAGTACCCAGGCCAGCAGGCAAGAAAGCCACAACAGGAGTGATAATATGGTTAGAGACAACAGTAAAGACAGGAGACAACAGACCAAGAACCTCAACGCCAGCGGAGCCCAGGCCGATCTCCTCCTCAGCTTCACGCAAAGCGGTCATTACAGGAGAGAGATCGGAAGATTCCACCTTCCCACCAGGAAAAGCCATCTCACCACTATGAGAGCGCAAGCTACTCGCGCGGCGAATAAAAGCCAGATATAAAGTTCCCTCTTGTAGAAAAAGAGGGATAAGGACAGCTGCCTGACGAGCCTCGGGATGATGGCCCTCGACCGCATCGAACAGCGAGCCAGCCTGTTCAACAGGGATGAGATGCTTATGTAAAGCGCGTAAAGCAGCAACAGTATGTATCGTATTGAGCCCATTCATAGTTCTTATTGTAACACATGTAGTGGGGACTTGCATTATTGTGATACAATATGACACAGAAAAATATCGGAGAGCTTTGTCAGAAGGTAGCAAATTGGCTTGCATTCGAGGACGGCATTTGGTATAATTGGACTATCGAGTGGGGGTATGCTTGCGTACGGGCGTTTCTTGTCTTTACGAGAAGGCGTATAGCCTGCGAGTAGCGTTTCGTATCACCGTTCTGTAGAGCAAACAATAAGGTCGTATTGGATACTCTTGGCAAACAAGATAATGAAATCGAAACGATTACCGCGCAACACCTCCTCCGATTAAGCCCAAGTCCGATAGTACACTCCCCATGGCCCCGACGCAGTGCAGTCTATCTTACTGTTCTTAACTACTTGGAACCTTGCGGTTCGGTTGAATGGACCAAACCCAACGAAAGAGATGGCAGCGAGTCAAGAGGTAGAGGGGTGTAGGAATTGCGGATGCGGGAAAAACCGTGGATCGAAGGGGGTTAACAACCCATGCAAGCACAAAAGCACGGCGACCTTTCGACAATGCCAGCGGAAAATCAAAACAGCGGGCGGGTACAGACGATGATCGATGGAAATGACACACAAG
>CAXTXB010000379.1:0-291 GCA_964247965.1 uncultured Dictyobacter sp.
CTTCTATTCTTGTGTAAAGTGGCGAATAAGATCCAAAAGATCACGGAGATGAAATGGTTTTATTACTACCTGCTCTACACCTAAGCTCTCAGCATCGAGGTTCGTTGAGTTGGCGGTAACAACAATTATTGCGGGCCAGGGATATGAGATATGCGATGTGCTCCAACTTGTATGGAGTTGTGCTAAGAAGGATGAGCCGTCCATACCAGGCATGGCTAGATCTAACAAGATGACTGCTGGATGCCGCCCTTGACGGGGGGCGGCATTGATGCAATCCCGTGCTTGCGGCGC
>CAXTXB010000379.1:301-6076 GCA_964247965.1 uncultured Dictyobacter sp.
TCCTGCCCCTCTGCGGCTTCTGCCGCTTCATATCCATCCAGTTCAAGGGCCCAGGAGACCATGTCCCGAATCGCAGAGTTGTCGTCAACTACCAGGACGACTGGCGTGTTCCCTTCGCGCGCTAGCTGAGTCATGCTTTCTCTGTTTTCTACCTTCTTTGCTTCGTTACTCCTGCCCTTTGGTGGCTCCATCAGCCTGCTCGTGGGCGTGATAAGAACTGCGTACAAATGGCCCCGATTCGACATGACGGAATCCCATCTTCTTCCCTTCTGCTTTGAGGGCTGCGAACTCTTCGAGTGGCACATAGCGCTGAATAGGTAGATGTTGGAAGGAGGGGCGCAGATACTGTCCAATGGTAAGAATGTCAATGTCATGTTCACGCATGTCATGCATGACTTCAAGGATCTCGTCCCATTCCTCTCCCAAACCTAGCATAAAGCCTGATTTTGTGCGGACGGCCGGGCTCATCTCTTTCGCCCACTTGAGCACTTGTAGCGAGCGCGTATAAATGGCTTGTGGACGGACACGTTTGTAGAGCCGGGGCACTGTCTCGACGTTATGATTGAATACCTCGGGTTTCGCGTCTATGACGACCTTAAGTGCATCATATGATCCCTTGAAGTCTGGTGTGAGGACTTCTATTTTGCAGTCGGGATTTAAGCGTCGTATCCAGCGAATCGTAGAGGCAAAAACGGCCGCGCCTCCGTCTTTGAGCTCGTCGCGGTTTACAGAGGTCACGACGGCATGTTTCAGGCCCATCTGCTGCGCTGCTTCTGCCACCCTCTTGGGCTCTTCCCAATCTAACCCCAAAGGACGCCCAGTCTCTACGGCACAGAAACCACAACTGCGTGTACATACGCGGCCCAGGATCATAAACGTTGCAGTCTTGTGACCCCAACATTCTCCTATATTTGGACAGCGCGCTTCCTCACATACCGTGTGCAGCGACTGCCCACGCATGAGTTGTTTGAGTTGCTTGTAGTTCTCTCCCCTGGGGGCCTGCACGTGCAGCCATTCTGGGCGGCGTTCTGGAATAATGGTGGTCATGAAAGTTTCCCTTGCTCTAGCTCTGGAATAGTGAAGCTGTTTTCCTCACTCTTTATAAGACGGCATAAGACGGCAGAAATAAGAAGGTAGAAGCTACTTTTTTCTAATAAACGTTGATCTCTCGCCCATAACTTTGCAGCCTGGTACGCACTGCCTGTAAGAAGCCACCCGCACCAGCGCCATCCAGTATCCGATGATCAAAAGAGAGAGACATATACATCATGGAACGTACGGCAATCGCATCGTCTTCAATCACTACCGGACGCTTGACGACGGCATCCATGCTTATAATACCTGCATGCGGCTGGTTGATGATTGGCATTGATATAATTGTACCAAATACTCCAGGATTGTTGACAACAAACGTGCTATTTTGCATATCCTGGACGGTTAATTTCCTGGCTCGCGCCCGCTGCGCGATTGCTTGTACTTGCCGGGCCAGGCCGGCTACGGTGTATTGATCGGCATCATAAACAGTGGGCACAACCAGGCCATCGTCGGTTGCGACTGCAATTCCCAGGTTGATGCGTTTCTTTATAATGATTTTATTGTCAGCCGTCCAGGTTGAGTTGATGATGGGAAATTGGCGTATCCCATCACACACGGCTTTCATGACGAAGGGAACGTAGCTGATCCCGTAGCCTTCGCGCCGCTTGAATTCTTCTTTATGTTGTGCCAGCCACTTTGTGATGTTGGTCATATCAATCTCAACGACTGTGGTGGCATGTGGTGATGTGCGTTTACTGCGCACCATATGTTCGGCGATCGCGAGGCGCATCCGGCTGGGCATTATCAACTCTTCGTCCAGCCCCACGGTCGATGCTTCGAGTTGTGCAGGAGCCTCTTGTATGGTTGGTTGAAAGGCTGGAGCTGCTACGACGTTCTGTCGCTTCTCTATATACGCTAAGATATCTTCTTTTCGTACGCGACCCCCCGCTCCTGTGCCTCCGATTTCACTTAAGTTGATGCCATGCTCACGCGCTAAGCGTCGGGCTAACGGCGAAATACGTTGGCGCTCTTCCTCTTCAGTTCCCGCAGCACTTGCAGGTACTTCAGCAGATTCGTTGGGATTCGTTGCGGTCTGCGCTTCTGTTGCCGTTAAAACCTGGGTCGCGGCCTGAGCAAAATCTCTTACTGGTGCAGCGTCTGGTCCGGGGGCCGGTTGTCCACTGGTCGTGAGTGAGGCGACATCTGCACTCTCTTCTATCACTGCGATATCGATGCCCACAGGCACGGTCTGGTCAACGCTAACCAGTATCTTTGTCAGCCGGCCAGCCACGGGCGATGGGAGTTCGGCATTGATTTTGTCTGTGATGATCTCTGCCAGGGCTTCGTCTTTTTCAACCAGGTCGCCTTCATTTTTTAACCACGCACCGATTGTTCCCTCTGCGACCGATTCACCCAAACGTGGCATTTTTACCGACGTTGGCATAGTAGCTCTACTCCTTCATACTTTCTTTTCTTGCATTCTCTACAATAGATCGGCATACTCTCTTTTGCTCTCCTTGAAAACTGCTTAATATGCCGCTAATGCTCTGGCAGCTGAGAGGATTTTTTCGGCATTCGGCACGTAGGGAACTCGTGCAGGGAGCATATGTGCAAATGGGTACGTAGGAGTGGCTATCTGTGCAATTGGTCCATCCAGATATTCAAACAGATCCTCTGACACTATTGCTGATAGCTCTGCTCCTATCCCTCCTGTAAGGATGTCCTCGTGCACGATCAATACTTTATTCGTTCGTTTGACCGATTCTATGATCGCTTCACGATCTAATGGAGAGAGTGAACGCAGGTCCAACACTTCGGCTTCCAGGTTGTCGTCCTCTTCCAGTACTTGCGCAGCTTTGAGACATTGCTGGACCATGGCTCCATAGGTTAGGATCGTCATATCCTCGCCCTCGCGACGGATTATAGCTTTCCCTAGTGGCACTATGTAGTCCTCCGCGGGCAGCTCCTCGCGTAATTCTGGCATTCGGTAGAGCCGTTTGTGCTCCAGATAGAGGACCGGATTGTTGTCGCGTACAGCGGCCTTGAGCATGCCTTTGGCATCGTAGGTGGTAGATGGCACCACAACTTTTATCCCGGGCACTTGAAAGGCTGATGGTTCTTGATGAACAGGGTACAAACTTCCACTAGACGATCCACGCACGACGACACGTACGACAATGGGAACCGGCAAGCCGATTCGCCAATACATCTTTGTCGCCATGTCGATAATCTGGTCAAATCCGCAGGTGATGAAGTCCATGAACTGCATTTCAGCTATTGGTCGCATACCCATGAGCGCTGCGCCTACCGCTGAACCGATGACGGTTGCCTCCGACATAGGTATGTTGATGACTCGCTCAGGTCCAAATTCTTCAAGCGCGCTACTTCTGAAGGCGTCTCCGTACGCATCTTCGTCCTCTCCAATGAGAAATACAGCTTCATCACGCAACATCTCTTCTCTCATGGCCTGACTTATTGCGTCTAAGTAGGTTGTCTTCTTTTCGCTCATTTGTTTTCAATCTCAGCCTTCGCTGTTATAGGGTGCAACTGCGTTTATGCTAACATGCTATGAGAAAGCGTGTCAAGTTTACTTGATCCTGCCTCCTGTGGGCCAGTATCACGCTCGCCTCTCTCTGCTGCCTTCTCCTTTATCTACAGACTCTACATCCACGATCTCCTGCCGAAGTCGCTGAATGCGACGCCGATACGCCTCCTCCGCCTGCCCAGACGCTGGCTTTTCTCCCATGCTTGCGTGCCACTTGCGAAATGCCAGCTCAATTTCTGTCTGATACAGCTCTCTTATCTGCATCCACTGCTTCAAACTCCCTCTCAATAATATATGACGCTCGATCTTCCTACGCAGGAATGCATGCTGTAAAAGCGCGTATTCATCCACTGTAACTATACCGCTGCTAACTTCTTCAGTGAGGAATTCGCGAATAATAGCTGCTTCGTGGGCAAGGGCTTTGACCAGGCAATACAGAATGACCATTTGCGCGATAAATGGTGGCACGTAGTTTCCTACGCTTACTATCAATGCACTGGTGAGAACGTTGGTATTGGTGGGGTAGTTTGCCACAAGTGAACTGGCAAAGAAATTAACGAAATCAAAAACTGAATGCAGCCCTACTGCTACAATATATCCACCTAATGGAATAACTATGTGCTGCCATCTTACTCTGGTATGCTGGATATATCCTAGCGCGGCTCCAAAGCAGGCGGTGAAGGTTGAGTGGCTGAGCCAGCCCAGTACGACCCTGCCTATAAGCAGGACGAGTAGGGACTTTGGATGCGTCGAAAAGTAGCTAAAGTTTTCGACCATGGCGAAGCCCGCTCCTATCAGTGCTCCATAGATG
The DNA here is from genome assembly GCA_964247965.1 of uncultured Dictyobacter sp. Taxonomy (GTDB): domain Bacteria; phylum Chloroflexota; class Ktedonobacteria; order Ktedonobacterales; family Ktedonobacteraceae; genus Dictyobacter. The sequence goes on from CAXTXB010000379.1 coordinate 4,693, forward strand.
ATGCCGTCTGTTACGTTGTCAAATTCGTGGCGCAGTACCATGAAGAGGAGTAATAGTCCCAGACCTTTGACGGTCTCTTCCGTGATTCCTGCATTTAAACCGGCAAAGATGGCGTGGACGACATCGTCAGGATGCGGGCCCAGAATGATGGGTCTCAGCGAGTCAACATACTGCTCTATTAGTAATGTCGGCGGTATGGCTATGATCGCTCCCCATAAAAATGCGGCGAGCCGTAAAAACCAGGGTTCTCGCTCAAAGCGATCCATGAAGTTGACCAATACGTTGATCCCAAGTGCAGGTATGATGGGAATGGTGATGATGGCAAGGATGCTGAATGGGCTGTTTTGTACAAGAGTAGAGATTCCAAGTACGTTGTTCAAAATAAGGACAGCAAGCGCGATCATTAATAAAACGAGCACGCCAACACTACCTATTAGCCAGCACGTGCGCAATTTAAAGCGCTGCGCTAACACAGATTGCAGCGTCGCTCCAGCCTTAAATAGTCTCTCTTCTTCTGCCTTCCACTGTTGAGCCTGAATTCTTCTTTCCGATAAGGGCAGAAGAAACAATTTATCATTACGAATTGCAGAATGGACAGACGATCTCTTTGAGTTCCTATTTTCTGGAGAAGAGGTATTGGGTCTTTCTTGCCCTTGTATACCGTTTACGTTGGGATTAGTAGTGGTGAGGTCATCTGCAGAGAGAGGATGAAATTCTACAAGCTGCTGGATCAGCTCACTGCTTTCATTGGATGCCGAGTTGTGCTTTGGGGCAATCAGCTGCAGTACTGTATTGCCCAGCACCAGAAAATCTTGTGGCTGTACTACCACATTGCCACCGCTAGATACAGGGCACCCATTGACGTAGAGGGTGTTCTGACCCGCTATATTATATATACGCCATTCCTGCTCATCATGCACTAGACGAGCATGCAATCTCGACACCGTTGGGTCCAGCAAAATAAGATCACTGCTCAGTGCTCGCCCAATCGTTGTCTCTTTACGCGTAAGTAGATGTACCAGCCGCTCCTCCGGCAACTTGCCGACGAGATCTTTCCCCCGGCGTTTCGTTGCATTCATCGGCGGACGCATATGCACTATACGTAGTACACCATAATTTTGACTCGCACTCATGAAGTTTCCTGACGTTCAGGGCAATCATGCCGCTGTCGCTCACATCTCTTTTTCTATAATGTACACTATTCGGTGTAAAAATGTACACACTACTATACCCTGGCACAAGATTGGCACGGCTAACGTTGAGAAGTAACCCGACCGGCGGCGAAGCCGCGTAGCGACACGCCCTTGCGGCTGTCGTAGCTGGCTTCGATGCTTTCCCATCACTCCGATCCGCTTGATCACGGCGTGACCGCAAGGGCGTGTCG
>CAXTXB010000380.1:0-6075 GCA_964247965.1 uncultured Dictyobacter sp.
TGTAACGAAAGTAGTCGTAGATCTGATGATCATCGTAAGCCATAAAGTAGGGGTTCCCCACAGCCAGGTAATCAGCCCCAATCCGCTCTGCATGATGGGAAAGCTCGACACTCTCCTTAACAGAGGTATATCCCGTATGCACCATCACTGGAATGCTACCCCTACACTCGTCAACGACGATCTCGGCAGCACGTTTGCGCTCCTCCTTAGTAAGTGCCCAGAACTCGCTCATGAAGTGGCCGCAATACAGACCATCCAGTAGCTTGTTGTCGATACAGTAGCGAATGTTCCGTCTCAACCCTTGTTCATCGAGTTCGTCGTCAGCAGTAAAAGGATAGGGAATCGCGCCCCAGACGCCGCGCATGTTGTTCCTGGCATAAGACTTGGCATCTGAGCGGCTGTAACGTATGAATGTGTTTATCATACTTATAAGGATCCTTTCTATCTCCTCCCCCTTCTGATGGATAAAGGAGAGACAACTATCAGAGACGCTGCAAGAAATAGAGCGCATGCATCTTAAATATTATAACGTCAAACTTTATTCTGCTTTAACTGGACGAGCTATTGTTCTACTCGTTGGCTGAACAAGCTTCTGGTTACAGCTGTATACTAAAGTTTTTGAGGGCAAGGGTAACCTCACTGGACCAGAACCCAACACTTCCACCTGAAAGGGAGACGGAGTCTTCGATTGCTAGCAAGGAGGTTTCATCTCTTTCGATACGTAGAGAAGAGCCTTTGACAATAATGCGAAAGGTATGCCAGCTCTTATCAGGAATATAGCTTGCTGCCTGGAAGCTATTGTAGGGGTCAAAGACGTGTGCCACAGACAACGTCTGTAAGCGTGCTTTAGGATTTTGAGTCCTGGGACCAATAATATATCCCTGCCCATCTGATCTATAGCGCACGAAGATTCCGAAGCCAGGGAAACCACCAGCATAGTTGAGAATCTGGATATCAACTTCCACCACATAATCTGCTATCGCATCAAGCTGACAGGGAGCCGTAATGGTAGGCGCATGAAGCTGACCAGAACCAATAAGACGTCCTCCATCGTTAAATAATATACTGTGAGAGATAGTCCAATCTGAACTTCCAAGCCATCCATTTGTTCCGTTTGACCAATCAGCATAGTATGGCAAGGTGGAATGACCAGCGTGTTGATTGAGCAATATGATCGTACCTACTGCTCCCAAGCCGACTGCACCTCCTAGCAATCCTTTGAGAATTAGCCGTCGTGAGGGACGAACGAGTGGTACAGGTGATTGGTTGTGAGAAGTGGTTGAACTTTCGTCAACTGTGGGAATGGTGGAAGAAGGCAACAGAGTATCAACGTTCGCTATCATCGGCTGAGGTACCGGTTGCTCCGCTGGCTCTTGTTTCGGCTTATCATGACTGTCTTCTGCTGCAACAGATACTTCCTCCTGGTAGAAACCCAACTGTTCAGCCGTCTTCTCATAAAGGTTACAAAGCTGCTGACGATAGTACATGTTAGGAGTCGTCTTGCCGCGTTCCCAGCGGCTGACATTGGCATCAGTTGTACCGATTTTCTCCGCAACGTAGGCCTGAGTCCAGGAACGACGCTCACGCTCTCGTCGTAAGCGCGTTGCAATCTCGTGCATACTTTTTCTTTTCCTCTATCATCACTCAGTCCTAAAAACCGAGAAGAAAGGAAGTATCCAGATGAGAAGTAGGCCTTCTTTTCCTCTTATATAAAGAGAAAACCAGGGTTATTTCCTCTCTGACTGGTAAATGATAAGTAAACTACAAGTGAATGATTACCTATTGATATTATATCAACAGTTATCACGATGCATACTATAAGCGGTACTTCTAGGAAAAGAGGAACATGATGAAGCTCCTTTTGCTTTGTACACAAAGGAGAAAATCATGCTACGGAAAAATGGGTCATGAATAGTGCCTTCTAAGAACGAAACCATTTTAGACCAACTAACTAAAGGAGAGAAACATGTCTGGAAAAATTTTGTCACGGATAACCCTATCCTTCATTTTCCTCGCCGCCATCTTACTGGGTACCTTTATAACATTAGGGGGGAACTCCTCCATGCATGCATTTGCTGCCTACGCGCCTCCGGGTGGCGGCGGCGGGTGTGAAAGTACTCATTGGGTGATAGACTCAGAAAAGTCAGTGAACTATAACGGGACAAATATGGCAGGTCAAGGCGCTGTCTACCACTGGGACCTCTCAGTATCGGGACTGCGCGACGTTTCGTCAGGAGCATTCTGCGGTAGAGCATCTACAAATGTTTGCATTACTATGCCTCCAGGTCAAAATGTTGCGCCGTATATCAAGCTCACTAATGAGTTGTACATCAATGGCGTTTTTAACAGCTACGTTCGTCCATTCTATGTCGTATATCCTGGTAAGACATATTGTGCACCTAGTGGAAGTTTCAATGCATCCTATAGTGACTATATTACAGTATATGCTTACATTCTCACCCCTGATGGTGCTATCAACAATGCAGGTAAGGAAGCAATAGAAGTCAAAGTGTGACCGGAATGGGGATTGAGAGTCATAAAACGATCGCCGTTTTATGACTCTCATGGGAGCATAGGTAACAAGGCGAGAAGCAAAACTTTATGCTTGCCAGTTGGTCTCGCGTAGCCAGGTTTCCAGGTTCAGTCAAGGGGGATAGAGCCCTGGCTCTATCCCCCTTGACACTCACTCCTTTTTCATGCTATTATTTATACTGATCGATCAATCAACTTGGAGATAGAATGCGTGCAACCGGAGAGATGAGAGGGACGATTCTGCAGCAGGCTCGTCTCCTCTTTGAGGAACAAGGCTATACGGCAACATCGATTAAGCAGATTGCCAGGGCTGCTGGCTGCGCTACCTCTGCCCTCTACTACTACTTTGAAGAGGGCAAGACACAGATTCTCAGTGAGGTCATTCAAGCCTATACAGGAGATGCCCTGCATCTCTTTCAAGGCTGCGCGGATGCAACCAGCCTGCCGGATCTGTTACAACGCTTTGGGCATATCATTTTGAGTGCCATGCCTGAGTTAGTCACCAATACTTCCTGGCTGCAGGTGGAGTTCCCACGGCTCCGTGAGGAAGAGAAGCAGCATATCCATGCGCTGTATGCGACCTTGCATCGTTTTCTTGTCACACAGATCGCTCGTTTCGTTGCATCGGAAGCACAGGCGGCTCAACTCGGCTGGGCACTCGTCTGTACCTACATTGGCTATGAGCAACTCTTTGTCAAACTTGAGATGGATCAGGAATGTGATGTACACCCCGAAATCTTCTCTGCTTTTGTGACGAAAACGCTTGCACAAGGGATGCAGGGGCCAGTAGAACCTTCGTAATTTTTTTGTCTCAGAATTTTACTGATTAATCAGTAAAATTCTTCTATGAAATGAGTATATTCTATACTACTTTGACCCACTTCATTTGATCGGCTCACTGCGCGTAGCGACAACCGCAAGGGCTTGTCGCTACGCGCAATGAGCGAGCACGACAACCGCAAGGGATTGTCGCTACGCGCAGTGAGCCGGTCAAATGAAGTGGGTCAGAGCAATACTCATCTGGAGGTTTTCTTATGATAGATGAAGAGAATCAAACGCTTGCTTCACAGGAAGTCGACGCTCTTCGTGAACATAAACAAACGACCTGTTGCATTGTTGGCGGGGGTCCCGCTGGTGTTGTGCTCTCCCTGCTACTGGCTCGTCAGGGAATCGATGTGACGCTGCTGGAAAGCCACGGCGACTTTGATCGTCAATTTCGTGGCGATTCCCTCTATCCGACTGTTTTGGAGATACTGGCGGAGCTGAATCTGGCTGAGCGCATCCAGGAGATTCCTCATACGAAGATGGAGCGTATTCCGATTGAAACGCCTCAAGGGGGGTTTACACCGATCGATATGCGCTATATTAGAAGCCGTTATCCCTATATTATGATGGTTCCTCAGGTGAGCTTTCTCTCGTTTCTCGTGACTGAGGCGAGCCGCTATCCCAATTTTCACCTTGTCATGAATGCGACAGCGCGTGAATTGTGTGAGGAAGGGGGACACGTTCGGGGAGTGCGCTATCGTACTCCTGAAGGCTGGTATGAGGTTCATGCCGCACTCACTGTTGGTGCTGATGGACGATTTTCAAAAGTACGTAGCCTTGCTCAGATTCCTCTGCATACTACACCGGTATCCATCGATACCATCTGGTTTCGTCTGCCCCGTCAGCAGGGTGATCCTGAAGCTGCTTTTGGTCGTGTGGTGCAAGATCAAATGGTCGCAATGCTTCTACGTACCGATCACTGGCAGATCGCCTACAATATTCCCAAAGGGTCTTATGCTCAGCTCCGAGCGCAAGGCTTGCCAGAGTTCCGGCGTTCAGTGAGCACGATTATGCCGATTTTGACGGAACGTATGGAGCAGATTACCGAGTGGAAACAACTCTCGCTTCTCGCGGTGGAAGCAGGGGGAGTCTCTCGCTGGTACCGGCCTGGACTTTTGCTCATCGGTGATGCCGCTCATGTGATGTCACCCGCACTTGGTGTCGGCGTCAACTTTGCGATCCAGGATGCCGTCGTTGCTGCTAATGTTCTCACACGTCCCTTACAGAGTGCCCAGAAGCAGGGACATGCTCTGCCCCTCCGCCCTCTAGCGGAGATCCAGTTGCGTAGACGAGTTCCGATCGGCTTGATTCAGACACTTCAAAAAGCAGAAGGAATAAAAATAAACCTTGGCGTTCTCAAAAGACTTCCCGGCTACCAGCAATTGCAAAAGGTAGCCCTTGATCTGGTAAGCCGCTTTATCACACGCATTGCAGCGCTTGGCCTCTGGCGTATCCATGTTCGCCATCGCCAACCTCTTACACATATGTAATAGCAAGAAAGGAATGTATAAGCGCGCATATAGTGACTTTGGCGATTCATAACCATGATAATATGCGACAAGCTATCCTTAAGGTATATTATCATAATAGTGTTTTATACAAGATAATGTATGCATAATAGATTTGAGAGTCATAAAACGGTGAGCGTTTTATGACTCTCAGGGCAGGGTAAGTAGTGGGGCGAGAAGCAGAGCTTTATGCCTGCCAGCCGGTCTTGCGTAGCCAGGTTTCCAGGGTCAGTAGAGAGGGATAGAGTGCGCGTAGGGCTGGAATGACGGCCTCGTAACCATAGTTGTTGAACCACTCCATCATCAGGGCGTTCTCTGGATTACTCTGGATTACCTGCTCTATTGGCTGTTCGACAAACTCTATGCTTCGATTCATCACCCGGCTGAATGTTTCGGCGAGCTCGGGCATGCTTAGTTCATCGCCGGCTATTTCGAGTGCCTTGCCGATAAAGCTTGTAGGCTGCTCGAAGGCCAGGGCGGCAAAGCTTCCGATGTTCTCTGTGGCGATGAGTTGGAGACGCGTCTCCCGGTGTAGGGGCAGGATAAGCTTCTGTTGCTGCTTGATAGGCACGCCAAAGTAGCTTGTAAAGTTGTCCATGAAGAAGACTGGGCGGATGATGGTTGCGGGCAGACCAATAGCACGGATATGCTTTTCTACTTGCCACTTACTTTCAAAATGTGGAATTCCACTGTCTCGCTCAGCTCCTCCTACCGAGCTATAGACGAAATGCTGGACCTGGGCTTTATGGGCTGCGTCCGCCAGTAATTTACCCTGGACAATCTCGCCCCCCACGCCATGATCAGCCATAGTCTGAACGCTGAAGACTCCATAGACACCATCGAGCGCTTCTTCTAATGATGCGGGCATGAAAAGGTCGCCTTTGACAAGTTCGATGTTGTTTTTTGCCAGTTGCTGGGCTGCAGGCTTGGCTGGATCACGTACGAGTGCGCGTACCTTCCAGCCACCTGCACTCAGGCTGCGCGCAACAGCACCACCCTGCTGACCCGTTGCACCTGTTACTAAAATAGTTCTGTTCTGTTGAGTATCTTTTTGCATTACTTTTACTCCTATTATAAGTATTTTACGGTAAACACGTTCCTGGCTCATCGCTATCAATCTACTACAAAACATGCCTCACATACGAGGAATATCTTGTAGTAGACCGACCCCATCACCTAACTTGCAACCCCGTGGCGGGCAAAAACAGGC
>CAXTXB010000381.1:0-796 GCA_964247965.1 uncultured Dictyobacter sp.
GGAATAGTGAAAACAAACTCGTCGCTGAAAATCTTCTTGATTTCACATTGTTGTGTATCAATACTTACCCGGCCCATGCACGACTCCAATTCTAGTTTTGCCACTTTATGAAAAAACGACTGGCCCCTGGCTAGACTCAGAGCACTTCTACTCATAGCAAGAAGATCGCCGTTCGAGAAGGAGCAAAGGAGATTTGACAGCAATATGCGCCCTTGCATATTTTTCCTACATACTAAGAGAGAGTAGCGTTATACTTCCTGCTTCGTCAAGCTAAATGGACTAATGGGTCACATTAGATGGCACACTTCGTTCAAGGAGCTCGATGCGATTGCCCCAGAGATCAGCGGTATAGAAGCGGGACCAGCCCGGCAATGGTTTATCTTCATTTACAGGGATATGAGCCGCTTCCAGCCGTGCTCGCCAAGCTGAGAGATGACGTACTTCAAGAGCCGGATGTCCTTTGAGTCGTGGCGCAAAGTTCTCCACTACACGACTATGAATATAATATGCACATTCTCCCCTTCTATTCTAAGTATGTCTTCAAGAATACAATATATTGCATATATAAAATTTGTGAAATATTCCCACACAATTCCGTTAAAATTAAGTCGATCAAACGTTCTATATAGTAGAGGGTATTGAAAGGAAAAGTATCTGATGAGTGAAAACAAACTCTTCACCGTGAGCAAGTTGTAGACAATTGTAGCACATCTACTCAACCAATCCACTTCATAGACGAGGTTAACCCCCCCTTAGGGGCGCAAACAAGGGGGGTGGGGGGGGGGAGCGGGGGGGG
>CAXTXB010000381.1:806-6069 GCA_964247965.1 uncultured Dictyobacter sp.
GTCGTGCTCACTCCGCTTCAGAGGCCGGCTACCACGACAACCGCAAGGGATTGTCGCTACGCGGGGTGAACCTCGTCTATGAGTTGTGCTGAACAATACTGCTACTGAATTTAAATATGAAAGGAGGAACCAATGTTTCTTTTCCACTATGACCACCCCCACATATCTTTGTTTCAACATGTACTAGATTGGAGCGGTCGTATGCAGATACATATCAATCTCTTCGAACGCGTAGACTTACGCTACTTGCTTGAAAGCGGCTGCATCCAGGATGCAGCATCAATGAAGGAGATGGACCGTAGCTATCTCCAGAAAAGCCCGATTACAGGCTTTTTCAATGCAGAGTTTCGTAGTGCTAAACAAATAGATAACAATAACATAAATGCAGGTCAAACCCTCTCTCTAAGGGCTCCGTCGAAGTAGAATTTTCGCATTCTACTTCGATGAGCTCTTTTTTTATAGGCCAAAACGTTCTCATCTATTTATACACTTCCACTCGTCAATCCCTTGTTATCTTCATCAGCCATTCTACAATCTCATTTAGAAGTATAAGCGAACGTTCGGTCCTGGCTTCACGTTGAGTTGATAGTAAGACACGTACAATCTCTTCAACGGGTAGATAGCGTTTTATGATTGTCTGAGCTCCTTCTTCGTTATATACTCGCAGGCCAAGTAGTGTTAAAGCTAGAATGTAAGGGCGCCGCTCGCTGAGGCACATTCTTAAGTATGTTGCCAGTTGCTCCTGTCGTCCACGCATTGAAGATAAAGTTGCATTCGCCGTAGTAGGGCGTGCAACGGCGAGAGTACCCAGCAAAGTCGCGCCAGAGCCGATGTCAGTTCTCCATGCTTGTGCCAGGCGCTGCTTGAGTACTGAATCGTTGAATATTGAGAGGGTTGATGAGCCACTGATAGAAATCAGATTCCATAAGAAGAGGCTGAGCTCATCTAAAGGAGCGGACTCCAGTTGAGCCGGCCGCTGCTGTTTATCGACTAGCTGACAATACTCCTGAGCCAGGTGTGAGTCGATATGCGCATAGACATTCCATAAAAAACGCGCAATATCTTTGAGTGCAGCACGCTCCAATGCGCCAGATAGGGATACAGCTTGCAAGGCCCGGCGCACGGCTTGTAGAGGGTCTGCGTCGCTATTCGCATCGCGTAGGGCAACATTGTGGATGAGCATCTGAATTCCATTTATGCCGCTTTGTGTCAGTGCAGTCTGAAAAATCTCTCCTTTATAGAGTGGAGCAAGAAGCTGCATGGGATAGTTTCTATCAATGACATGTGCGTTGTGTAAGAGCAGGGCATATTGCTCGACATCTCCTTTGGCTACACGCTCGGAAAGTTCCGTTGTGGCCAGTAAAGCAAGTGCATTCTGTGCCAGGGTCCGTCGTGGAATCGCATGGAGACGATGAAGAAATTTACCGATCTCATTCAGCGGTTCGGTGCTCAGTCGATCTCTAAGAAAAAGTTTTTGGAACAGCGAATAACCATGTTCCAGGAAGGTATATTCATGTTGAATAAAAGAGCCAACGGTCCCCAAAGATGATCGATTGCAGGCCTGAGCAATATCATGGGCAGAAAACTCTTGTAAGAAGCGCCACCAGAAGCGTTTTGGCAGCACTTTGGAGAACTGCTGTATGTCGGATAGAGCCGCATTTTTCGCACTACATAGAGTTGCCAGACCAGCCGGCGTTATTTCCTCTAGCACAAACAGAGCTTTAGCTGGCGCAATCTTCTGCAAGGCACGCAGTAGCCAGTAAAGATGTTGCAGGTTTTCCGTTCCAGCCCGTTGTAGAAGCTGCTCGACATCTAAAGCCTCGACAAAACCCTCTATCAAGGTAGATGAGAGCTCAAAATCCTGCATATGCTGTATAGTATGCTCGATTGAGCTTAAATTGCTCTTATTCGCCTTCTGCACAAGAATATACGTAGGAACGCCAGCCAGTAGTGCTTTCGCTTGCGTAGGCGAGGTAGCAGCCAAGATGCGTAGAAGGGCTGAGAGCCGTTGCAAGCTCAAGCTCATACTTATGCTCTGCTGCAGTAGGTGATCGATATCCTTCTCAGCGACAAACTGGCCTCGTTGAATGGCAGGGTTCAATTTTTGTAGATTGCTCACCATTGATACAATATTATTCGCGGTTGCCAGATGAACCCATGTCTCTAGAGGAATGTGAGCGAGAAGGGACTGGCTTCCGACCGGCGAAATTTCGTTGAAGGTTTGCGCCAGCGTAAAGAGGCTCTGCAGGCTTTGCGTTCCCGTCATAGATGCCAGGTGCTGGACATCCAGGGTATTCATGACTTTGCTTGCCATTTCAGCATCTATCTCGTGCAAGCAGTCAAGCATCACACTGATGTGTTGAAAGGGATATGCCACGATTCTAGCACCTATCCCTTGCAAGCCCATTTTCCGCTCTACAGTAGAGAGCAGCTCACGAGCACGAACAGGATCAAAGCGTGCCAACCTATAAATGTAGCGCAGCGTGTCCACTATGCTACCTGTCTCGAAATGATAGGCCGCATTAGCTTGCAAATCACGATCTGTTAAAAATCGCTCAAGAAGTCCTTTCTGCTTCTGATGCCAGGTGTTGGCGTAGAGCGCTTGATAGACTGCCAGATAATTTGATGGTCGAGCACTTAGATACGCATGAAGTATATCTGCAATACCTTCTGAAAGCTGTTTTGAAGTGACCTGCCCATATTGGCGATAGATATAAGATTTAAAAATTTCACGCGCTTCAGCAGGGTGGAAACGTAGATCGTACAAGACGCCATAATGCGCTACTGTCATGCTTGTGAGCAATTTATCTTGTTCGAGCAGCCTGACCTCTTCTTGCGGCAGCTTTGTTTCTACAAAGAGATTATGCACTGGAATCTCATACTGGCGCAGCACGCAAAGCATAGGGAGGGCAGCTTTACTGACGGATAGATACTTTTCTCGTAAAGTTTGATAAACCACTTCCTCTTTGACACTACTGAGCCGCCCACCCAGTTCGTGCCAGGCATCAAGGCGACTTTTCGAGATGACAAGATTATGTCCATGCTGCTTTTGAAGCGCAGCAGCAGAATCATCTTCTAACGCAACGTAACGCGCTGGATCTTGTTGTCGATAGGCAGCGGCATAGCTTTCAAGCACTCCACGATAGATGTCCAGCGAATGTACTTCAATGGTCTCAGGGGCACAAACCTCAAAATAATCATGAAACGCCTCAAATTGCTTTTCAGGCTCTTCGGTCTCTGGGCGTGAGATTAGAATACATTGTGTGTTCTCGGGTGGCCTGCCCTCCCACTGAAAGCAAAATTCGTTGACCGCTTCGCTGGCGAGATGACAGTTATCCAGAATATAGAGAGTTCCAGGCCGATCATGAGCAAGGGCAAGTTCATGCCAGAGGACACCCTCACCATCCCTTGCACGAGCCACGTTCTTGTACCCGACTGTATAGTGCTCTTTGTCGGATAAATATTTTCCAAGCGCTATAGCGAGGACAGTTTTTCCCGCCGCCGATGCTCCAACCAGCAAGACCCGCCGCCTCTCTTGCAGTAACGTCTGCATGCGCGACGCGTAGATCTCTGGGAGATAGATCAAATTCTGGGCAAAATCAGACTCTACGGGAAAGCGATGCCGCCCCTGTTTGGGCAGCTCCTTGAGATAGTCTTCCAGCGACGCAAAATAGCTGGTGGGCTTACCTGGCAGGCGTGTGATGTCGCGTATCAAACCAGTAGGAGAGCGTGCGGCAAGATCCTCCACCGCACGACGAATACCCAGCGCAACATCCTGGAAAGCCTTATCACGATTCGTCCACTCGGTGACAGGCTGGGCACCAGTAGGGAGAGCCTGGAGGTGGGCAAAAGGAGCGTGTTGCCAATCCACGGGCCGCAGAATAATGGGAATCACAAGAGCACTCCTGGATACATGCCGTTCCATAGCCCTCTGCATCTCAATGCCATAGCAATAGTCTGAGCTCATAAAGTCAGGGCTCACGAGCAGCAGAATAACCGAGGCGCTATTCAAGTGAACATCGATTGTATCTTCCCAATCCATGCCAGCCACGATCTGACGATCGTGCCAATTTATAATCAAACCCTCGCGGCGCAAGCTACTCAAATGCTGCTCTAACAGGTCGCGTAATCGTTCATCTGCATGAGCATAAGAGTAAAAGATTTCAATCGGCCACATTGGTGTATTGGTCATGTTTTTCTATATATTGGCGTATATCATAAAGTGAAATCCTATTTCAATACTGCTACTATACAAGAATGTCGCATATTTGTATAGTAGCTAAATAGAGCGCGGGCATCACGTCTGCATCGGCACGTCTTTTTCCTGCTAGACGGACAGCGCACTCCTGCCGACCTGGTAAGAATCACTGGCCACTCACCGGAAGAGATCAGGCGGCTGCTCAACGATCTCGAACGACTGGGTATGATCAAGCAAGAGTATGAAGTGCAGACAAGATGGTAGCCAGAAAGCTGTGCACTCTATTTATTTCTTTTCCAGCACTTCTTGCTCCCTATCCAAGGTCGCTCCATGCGCGAAAGCCCGATAGCCAGCCCTCACGGCCAGGTTGAGCGATGCCGTATTCTCAGCAAAGGCGCTGTAGAGCGGAACGAGGCCTTCTTGCCGAATAAAATGCGTCCACAAAACTGTGGCGGCCAGGGCATATCCTTTGCGCCGGGCAGATGGTAACGTATCGATACCTAACTCACAGGCGGCGGCCGTGCGGCGTGAGCTATGGGCCAGGCAGAGCAAGCGGTCCGCTTCGATAACACCGATGAAAGGACCTTTGGCGGAATCGAAAAGATTAGAGGACGGCTGAAACAATTCGACAAGGGACAGATCTTGCCTGCCTAAGGGGCGGGCAATGCTTTGCGCCGAAACAAGATCTAAGTCAGGCGATGCAGTAAAGGAAAAGGCGACTTCGCGACTAATGCCTGCTAAGAAGCTGGGAACATGCGAGAAGGCCAATGCATCATCCACAAGCAAGCGAAGCGCTTCACGCTCACGCATAGAAACATCTGGACGCCAGATATGAATGCGTGCATTAGCAATATGTGCTGCGTAAAGCTGCCAGGGTGGCTGGTAGCTTGTAGCTAGAAGTTCGCAATCATTGTTAGCAAGTGGAGGAAGTTGCACACCCCATACAGCTTCGACATGAAGACGAAGCAAGACGCGCTCTGTTGAAAGCATAACAAACCTTTCTAATTTCTCGCTCATTTGCACGCCTTCGGCGTGCGCTTCTATTTTTATTTAATGATTATAGGT
>CAXTXB010000382.1:0-1796 GCA_964247965.1 uncultured Dictyobacter sp.
TTCCACCATGTGGCTCTGGGTGAGCGGGCCGTTTATGTGACGTTGCTAGCTGAGGCGCACGGCCGTATGCTGACGCATATTCAATCGATGGAGTTTTTTACGCCCGATCCGATTGCGGATACGCTCTATTATGTGAGTGGCTACTCTGTTTTGGAGCAGGAGGGGCTTACGGGGCTGATGACGATGCTGCGGGAGGTCTGCCGCAGCCACCGGGCGACGCTGCTGGTCATTGATGGCTTGTTGACGGCTGAGGAGGTAGCTCCATCTCCACTGGAGTTCAAGCGGTTTGTGCACAGTCTGCATATCTACATGGAGGCGCTGGGCTGCACGACGTTTCTACTTACCCAATTCGATGGTCAGAGCTATATACGGCCAGAGTTCATCATGGTTGATGGCCTGTTAGAGCTGACGGCCAGTGTGAAGGATATGCGTTCGGTACGCGAGATCCAGATTCATAAGTTCCGCGGCAGCCGCAGCCTGCGGGGCAAGCATCTCTTCGAAATCACCGATGTCGGTGTGACTATACATCCTCGCACCGAGACGCTCTATTCACAGACCAGCGTATCAGACAAATCTGAAACTACTCCTTATAGTACACGCGCGGCCTTTGGAGTCTCCCGCCTGGACGAGATGACGCAAGGCGGCATACCGCGAGACTCGACTACGCTTCTGCTCGGCGCACCCGGCACCGGGAAGACTCTGCTAGGACTACAATTCCTCACAGAGGGAGCCGCCCGTGGGGAGAAGGGACTTCTCTTTGGTTTCAACGAGACGTCCAGACAGTTGATCTCCAAGGCCGGTCGGCTTGGTCTTTCCGTCGAGTCCTATATAAAGAGTGGGCAGATTGATATTGTTTACTCGCCTACGTCCGAGGATATTCTGGATATCCTGGCCGAACAGATCCTGGAGACCGTCCAACGCCAGGAAATACGCCGGCTCTTCATCGACGGGATCGAGGGTTTCCAGCGCACAATTGCCTCCAGCGAACGTCTAGGCCTCTTCTTGCATGCGCTAACAGCAGAATTGCGGGCACGCCAGGTCACCACGATCTGCACCATCGAGCTCATCGATCTGTTTAATGCAACCATTAGAATTCCTCTACCCGGTGGCACTGGCTTCGTCGATAACCTCTTCTTCCTGCGCTACGTCGAGTTACGCTCCCAATTGTACCGCCTGATCTCGATCATAAAGATGCGCGATAGCGACTATGATACGTCGATCCGAGAGTTTCGTATCAGCGAGCAGGGCATCGAGGTTGCCTCAACCTTCCAGAGTGCAGAGGTTATTCTGACCGGGACGGCCCATCCAACCAAAAATCCAGATTCTCTGCCCCAGGACAGATCTTTCCCAGTGCAGGAAAAGCAGCCATGAAAACAATTCTGGTCGTCGATGACGAAGAAGCCATTATGGAAGTAGTCTGCGCATTTCTAGAGACCGAAGGCTATAAGACAATCCAGGCCAATAATGGTCAGCAGGGGCTGGACTATCTATCCACGGCTCACCCCGACGTCGTGCTCTGCGATGTGATGATGCCGGTGCTAGACGGCCGCGAGCTGTGTAAGAAGATGCAAGCCAATAACGACTATCGCTCCATTCCCATCATCCTTATGAGCGCAGCCGTCAAGTCACTCGCGCGCTCCGAATGTCACTACGCCGCCCTGCTCGACAAGCCCTTCGACCTCGACGACCTGCTGAACACCGTACAGCAAGTAATCAAAATCGCGAAAAAGTAATAGTCTGTTAATAATGACTCAGCCCGAACTTTTGAAAAATGATGAACATCGTGTTTTACCTGC
>CAXTXB010000382.1:1806-6034 GCA_964247965.1 uncultured Dictyobacter sp.
ATTAAAAAGGGCAGGTAAAACACGATGTTCATCATTTTTCAAAAGTTCGAGCTGAGTCATTAGGATTGGTCCAGTATCTAGCTTCAAGATTGTGAAAGTAACTCGTACAAGCGGTGCAGCAGGCGCAGATCGGCTTCCAAATGCTCACGACCATTGACGAACATTACATGCACATGCACAGGTAGTGGAATAAGATTATTCTTTACTGTTTCTCCATAGTTCCAGACCTCGATCTCCTGCTCAAGCTGCGGAATAAGCGCCTCGATGAAGGCAAGCACCTCATCGCGCGGCAGTTCTTTAAAGAAGGTAAGAGCCGTATACAATGTGGTTGGAAAGCTGCGCGGAGGCTGCTGCAGAGCATTACGTAACAAACGTTTGAGTTCGCCGCGACCAGCATTAGTAATGGCATAGACAGCACGTAAGCGGTGTCCAGTTTGCGAAGTTTTACTAACTTCAATGAATCCTTCTTTTTGTAATTGTTGCAGCGCATGGTAGATCGAGCCAGGCAGAACATCGGCCCAGATTACAGTACGGCTCTCCTCAAGCCACTTTTGAATCTCGTACCCATGCTTTGGTGCCTCATTGAGCAAGCCCAGGACCATTAAACGCGTACTCATTCTGGCTGTTTCCTCTCAATGCGATAGAAATGGAATGGACACATGGTTCCACCGTAGCCAATGGTTGTTGGGCGCACGAAGTAGAATCCGTGGCGTGCCGGGTTGATTGCCGTAATCCAGTTGGCATCAAAATCGCAGAAGATGGGAGTTAACTCTGCGGCCCCATTGGCAACAAAGAAGTTATGATAGAAGCAACTTTTGACATTTACGAGGTAGGCCAGGCTATCGTCGCGCTCGTGTTCGAAGGTGAAGCCCGCGCCGAAGGCAGAAGTTTCTCTGGATTTAGAGACTCTGGTCATTGTATTGAAGGGATCGGGCGCATCGTCCAGCGCCTGAGCGCTGGCAGTTCGAACATAGTCCTGCATGGGATTAATAAATGCATCATGGAGTAAAGTGAGCAGTTCATCATTGGGCAAGACATCTCGCAGCACTTGGTAAGCGGCAAGCATCGCGACGGTCATGATCAGATTGTACTTCGCTGCTTCATCGATAATCCAATCCTGGTGGGATGTGAAAAGTTCGGCGCGGCGCGCCTGAATCAGGTTAATAAGACTGGTAGAGTCTGCGAAATGTTGTGCAATCTCGTCGAGAAAGGCCTGGATAAGCATCCCGGTCTCGGCCTCAGGATTAGAAATGTAAGTAGTATTATCATGTTCTTGCATCTTACTTCCCCTTACTCAATAGTGTATACTCAAATTTGAGTATACACTATTGAGTAAATATAAGCAAGTGAGAAGCTGTGAGTTATGAGTGATCCTAACTGTTTGCTGAAATCCGATGAGTTGTCTCGAAATCGTTGGAAAAGTGAGACACAAGAGGGTGCAACGAGCTGGAGGGCAACTCGGAGGTGCATCAGCTCGTTGCTTTCCCGCGCGTGTCACAGCTCGTTTTGGCAGCCGTGTGGGGCAGTGGCAGTAGCTCCGGTGCCAAGGTCGTCGGAGCGTCCGGCGGCAAGCCGGGACCATTGGGAGATGGGGCGTCCACTTATACGGAAGGCGTTGGGTTCGCCGGTATTTTCTCCCCATCGTTGCGGCCAGCCAGCAGGCGAGTCCTCCCAGGTCTCCTGCCGACCATACACCGTCATGTCTAACAGTCCAAACGACGGTGCCATCACTTCATTGCCGCGGCCAGTGGTCCAGTAAGTCTCGAAGACCTGGTCACCGTCTCGGAGATAGCTGACCAGGATGCCGAAGTGCCGGTCTGCGATCAGCGGGTCCACGGAGTCCTGCGGCACCGAGTACCAGGGCATGGTCCAGCCCATGAAGTCGCGATAGCGCGAGCTCTCCTCATACGGTCCCTCACAGAACGTGGCGTAGGTGACGTCGCGGGAATGGAGATAGGACAACTCGCTGATGTGGGTGGTGGAGAAGGTGCAGCCCTCGCACTGGCCTTCGGCAGGTTGACCGAAGTGCCACATGTGAAAGTAGGCAATCAGAAGCGATCGCGCCTCAAAGACCTCCAGTAGCGGGACCGGTCCGTGCGCGCCGACAAGCTGGATGGAGGGGTCTACTTCCACCATCGGCAGCCGTCGGCGAGCTGCCGCAATCGCATCCCCGGCACGGGTGTGCGCCTTTTCCCGTACCCGCAGCGTGTTTAGTTCGGCCTGCCACGTGGCTCGGTCTACCACTGTAGGCCGGGCAGAAGTGTCGAGGTCTCTGGCGAAATTGTGCTGATCAGGTGTCTTCATCGGTATCTCCTTCTTGCTTCTCCCTCTTGCATTCAGGATGCCTTCTGGTGAGCAGAGATGCAACGACCATTTGTAAGTATACCTATTCTAGCAGCAGAGGAAGAAAAAAACTTCTCCAATCTTGCTCAAGTTCTCGGTCTGCCGCCAAACGCCTGACCTGGGGGTCGGGATACTCTGTAGACAGAAGTGGTGAAGAAGATGCTCAAAACCAATGGAAAGGTGATGCTGGCCCGACAGATGTTCGCCGATCAAAGCCATTCCATCTCAGAAATCTGTGCAGCGTTGGGGATCTCAAGTGTAACACTCTATCGCTATGTCAAGGCAGCCGAATCACCAGAATAATTGTCAAATTCCACTAGACTGATTTCCAAATCTACAGTCAAGAGGAGCAAATATTTTATCTACCACTTTTCCTAATCTGATACGTACACACTTTAGGATATCTTTCATGCATACATGTTCTCGGAGAGTATCAGACATCCGTCACCATCGCCTTCTTAACGTATAAACTTGTGCGCTGCTCATATGTTTCTTTTGTATTAGTTACTTTTTCTATATTTTTTAGGCAGAGCCTGAAAAATATAGAAAAAGTAACTAATACAAAAGAAACAAGTATGCCTTCGGCGCGCGGATGCAGGTGCGAGAAGAGATGCCTAACAGGATGGAGATCCAGCACACTCTTAGTAAAACACTATAAGTTAGGAGACATTATGAGTAGAGAACAGATTATTCGCGAAGCCCTGGCTCTTCCTGACACCGCGATTGATTATCACGTCAGTCAATATCTGGCGGAAAAGTTCCCTGAGAAGGCGCTGGTTGAGGGCTATGATGGGCTTTTCAATGTGGAGACCTATGCGCAGGATGGGCACTGCTCATTGGAGATGCAAACCTTTGTGCATAATCAGGTCGTCACGCGCTGGCATGGGCGCGAACTGGTCTCGCCACCGGGCATGCGCTACATTAGCGCGGGCAGTATAATGTCTGGACCTCCTCCTTCCGGTGATCAGGAAATGAGCAATGCGGCAAAAAATGCCTGGTTTACTGTGAAGTGGCAAGATAATACGCTAGATATCCTGACGATGCACTGGCCTGTGAGGTTTGGTAACGTCTACGCGTATTGGATTCTTTGTGATAGCCAGGCGGTTGCGAAGGATTTTATTCAAGCAGTCTGCCGCTGGAACGCGGAGTTGCGCGGCGAGGTGCTGGTCTTCTCCGGTGGCTGCTGGCAGAAGGATGCGCGCCTCTTTCAGGCTATCCAGGGCGCTTCATTCGATAATCTCGTCCTACAAGGAAACCTCAAGCAGCAGATCCGTGGGGACCTGGAGCAGTTTTTCGCCATGCGCCAGACGTATGAAGAGTATGGCATTCCCTGGAAACGTGGCGTACTGTTCGTCGGCCCTCCCGGAAACGGCAAGACCCATACGGTCAAGGCGCTCATCAACGCCCTGAATCTACCCTGCCTCTACATCAAAAGCTTCCGCGCCGAGCACTCGACTGAAGAAGATAATATCCATGCCGTCTTCGAGCGTGCGCGCAAGTCCGCTCCCTGTATACTTGTACTTGAGGATCTAGATTCGCTCCTCACGCCCTCTAACCGCTCTTTTTTTCTCAACGAACTAGACGGCTTCGCAGCTAACGTCGGTATCGTCACACTCGCCACCACCAACCATCCAGAGAAGCTTGATCCCTCGATCCTGGACCGCCCTAGCCGCTTCGACCGGAAATATCCCTTCGAAGTTCCTGAGCAGCCCGAGCGGCTGGCCTACATCACCCTGTGGAACGAGACGCTCAAACCTTCTCTACACATCTCGGGAGAGGGAGCCGTCAAGCTCAGCGAGCTCACCGCAGGCTTCTCCTTCGCCTACCTGAAAGAGCTCTTCCTCTCCTCCATGATGCACTGGGTCGGCTCCACTGAAGAGGGAAG
>CAXTXB010000383.1:0-6026 GCA_964247965.1 uncultured Dictyobacter sp.
ATGAGAAAAGGTAAGGACAGTAAGAAGATGAATTTATCTGTTCATAGGTCATGGAAGCATGGCTTTCTCTTTAGCATGATCGTACTTATGTGTATAACACTTTCAGCTTGTGATAGCGGTGGGATAATGACAGGGGGTCGGCCAGCAGGCAAGGGGGGTAAGGGTTGTACTAAAGTGGGTATATTGCTTCCAGAAGTAATCTCATCGGATCGCTGGGAAACAAAAGATCATCCATTGCTTGTACAGGCAGTAAAGGCTGCCATTCCCGGAGTGCAGATTGATTATAACAATGCTCAGGGCAATTCTGATACACAGCTCAGTCAGGCACAGGCAGACCTGGCACATGGCGATTGCATACTTATTGTAGCTCCGCACGATAGCGTCGGAGCAGCGCCGATTGTGGAGCAGGCGAAGGCAGCTAATGTGCCAGTCATCGCCTATGATCGCCTGATCCAGTCCAAAGATCTCAACTATTATGTATCTTTTGATAACACTGCCGTCGGTCAACTACAGGGCCAGTACATTGCAACCCACTATCAGCAATATCAGCAAGGGGGTAAGGCCAACATCGTCATGATCAATGGCTCGCAGACAGATAGTAATGCACTCCTCTATAGCATAGGTAGTCATTCAGCTCTCGATCCCCTATTTGCCAGCGGCAGCCTCAAAAATGTTTCAGAGACCTTTATACCGGACTGGAACGACAGCACAGCTCAGGCTGTAATGGAGGCCTATCTGATAGATCAGCACAATGATATTCAGGTCGCGTATGTGGCAAATGATGGCATGGCCAATAGGGTTATTACAGCGCTTAAGACAGTCAGATTGAATGGTAAAGTGCTTGTAACGGGTCAGGACGCAACGACGGCCGGCATTCATAATATACTTGCCGGCGACCAGAGCATGACGATCTACAAACCCATTAACAGGTTGGCTCAATCAGCCGGCTACCTCGTCAAAGCGCTTTATAATGGCTCGAACGTAGGCACACTCACGAAGCATACAACTGTGGAGACATTTGATGGTGGAAATGTACCAGCAATTTTTGAAAAGCCAATCACAGTTGATCGCACTAACATCGCCACTACGGTAATTGCCGACAAATTTATAGCGCAGAAGGATGTATGCGATGGCGTTCCAGTTGGCACCGACAATGTCTGCTAATTCTCAAAGAAGTATACACCCCTTCAACATGCGCTTGACTTGACATCCACGATAGTTCAGTGCTAAACTCAAATTGTGTAGAGTTTAGCGCTAAACCTTCAGGCAACAGATAGAAATGGGTAGTAAGAGATGATAGGGTCATCAGTTCTTGCGTGGTTACGACTCTGCCGCGTTGTCCAAAAAATCGGCCGCATGCAAAGTGTCTACTTACGGACCTGGAATCTAAACGAGGCTCAATTTGATGTTCTCGCGCAGATCGGGGCGAGTCAAGGGATCACCCAGCAGCAGCTAGCCGATAAACTTCTGGTTACAAAGGGCAACGTCTCGCAATTGCTTAGCCGCATGGAGAATCTGGGCCTGCTCACGCGCTGTCCAGAGCAAAGAAATAATGTTCTCTCGCTCACAGAAAAGGGTCAGGAACTACATGACAGCGTTGTACCAGCAATTGAAGAGCTGATCACACAGCAACTTTCCGCACTATCTGAAGTTGAAGTCGCTAATCTCCTACGCCTCTTACGAAAACTTGATCGGGCTCTCCCCTGGCAGAATTAGCAAATAAGGAAGAGGCGGCCGCTTTTCGTCAGAGTTACAACTGTGCAAGCAACCGAGCAGAGTTTTTATTTTAAAGGAGCAATGATTATGGCCTGGGAAATTGATGCAAGTCATTCACAAGCGCTTTTTTCAGTCAAGCATATGATGTTTACCACAGTGCGTGGACATTTTAAAGTACTGAGCGGACATTTGCACATCGACGAGCAGAACCCTGCTAACTCCTGGGTAGATGCGCAGGCCGATGTAGCAAGCGTCGACACCAACGATGCAAACCGTGATAATCACTTGCGCTCTCCAGACTTTTTTGATGCGCAAAGTTATCCTACCATCACATTCAAAAGCAGCAAGGTTGAGCATGTTGGCGGCAGCGAGTACAACGTGATCGGAGATTTGACGCTGCATGGTGTCACAAAACCAGTGACATTTAAAGCAGAGTATGCCGGCCTGGGCAAAGATCCCTTCGGCCTTACACGCGCGGGCATCAGCGCCAAAACCAAGATCAACCGCAAAGACTGGGGCTTAAGCTGGAATCAGGCCCTTGAGAGCGGCGGCGTTCTGGTGAGCGAGGATGTCAACATCGAGCTTGACCTCTCTGCTATCGATAAGGGTATGTAAAAACTGTACAGCGCATAGGCATTGTATGAATAAGTGATCCCGAACTTTTGAGAAATGCTGAACATCGTTTTTTTATGCATTCGCCAGTAAAAAAACGATTTTCAGCATTTCTCAAAAGTTTCCATACCCAAAGAATTGCATGACTTTGTGTTGATTTCTAGCTACATGTCCATCGAATAGCGCATCGGGTGCGTGGATTCGACAAAGATAAGCACTTTATCCCCAACACTTTTCTTGGGACGAACCTGCTGAGGAGAACTCTGAAAAGTATACGCCTGCTGCGTGTATGCATCTACCCATGCTGCCTTGACAACCCAGCCATCACGCCAACTCTGTCCATCCAAACCTACCTCTGTAATGACCGCAGGTACGCAACCGATAGAGTGGCGAAACTTCTTCGTTTTTCGATTGTGAAGATACAATAGACGACATAGATAGAACAGTAGCACAGGAATTGCACTCGCTAGAAATACAAGCAGCGCTATCGGCAAGTGCAAACAAAAATCAACAATAGCCATCTAATTCTCCTCTTCACAAGAATATTTTTGTTCGTCAAAACAAACCATCAAGCAGTTCGAGGGGCGGCAGATCGCTCTCTACAGTGCTCTCTACAGCGCCTACTCTATAAACGCCTCTGATCTGCGTCCTTCCCATACAGCAGCTCACTGTTTCCTCTGCTATGACGCGACATTGTTTTTGACACATGCCATAGCTCGGTCACCCGCGCCACCTCTTGTCTCAGTTGCCTATTTTCTTGCTCAAGCACGCCCATGCGCCCGGTACGCGTAAGCAGAAGGTTAAGCGCATTGCCCACTCGCCATAGTATATTATCCTGGCCCATATTTGCCCGCACTGTACGATCTCCATTCGCAGCCTGGGTCAGCACCTGAGACAGATGTTGAACTCCCTCATCCAGGATTCGCTGACGCTCGGCCTCTTTCCTGCGTATCTCTGCAATTTCCTCGGCACGATCAGCACGTGATAAGGCAAAAAGCGCATTACGTACCCAGATAAAAGAAACTATCGCGACCACAATTTGTAAGCTGATGGGCTGAGCAATTGCGTTATAGGCCATGTCAGACTTTAGAACCATATTCAGTTCCATAGTACGTGGCTGAAACAGAAGATCAGCGACGATAAATACAATGTTGCTCAAAGCCACGGGAAAGACGCTCATAGGAGAAATAAGTGAGACTGCGATGATCTCCGACACGATCAACACATCAAATACTGGCAAATCACTTGCATCCAGGCCCATAGGTGTTGTCAGGAGCATCAGGCCGCACCCTAGATCAACAACCGCAATGAGGAGGATACTTACAACAACTACACGGCCCTGGAAATTAAAGATCATAGCAATAGCACAGAGTACCAGGCCTAGCACCACAGTTCCAATGGACACAGCACTATGCATCAGAATGGCCCCGGGCAGGTTGATGAGCTGAAAGACTACGATCACGGCCAGAATCACATTCACAACTTGCTTCTGGCGTATCTGGTCACGAACTTCTTTCTTGATACTTACACTACTTCTTAAGAACTGGCTTTTCGCAGACTGTGTTGTCAAGCGACTCGTGAGTGGTGATAAAGCCATAATCGTCCTCTCCATTCGTTAAAATACGGCCGTAAATCTTTCTAATGGTTGTACACTTTTTACATTTCTACATACTCTTGCGCTTCGTACAAGAATATGTAGAAATGTAAAAAGTGTACAACCATTAGAAAGATAGACTTGTTTATAGCAATAGTCACAGATCTGTTGATAATACGATGATGAACTAGCTGGGAGAACCATTAATATATGTCTGTGCTTTTGCCCAGGCCTGAGTTGCAACCTGATGACCTAAAGTACGTCCGTCCTCATCCGCTTGCTGGAAATGGATGCCACCATAACGGCGAGACATACCAGCTTCCACTGCCGCAGCTGTATAGGTTGGCCATGAGAGCGTTACAGCACTGGCCGGAGTTATTCCTGGTTCAATCTTCGAAGAGCCAATCGGTGCAGTATAGGAATCACCAAATGTGTCATTCCCAACTGTTTGTGCCAGAATGTAAGACCCAGCGCCACTAAATGTGCTATGCCCGGATACATATTCAGCGAATGCCGGTGTAGCAATATAGCTCTTCCACGTTCCGCCATCCATCATCACCGCTCCCTTGCCGGGACCACCCCATGCGGAAATTTGTTTTCCCGTATACAGATAATGGACCGCCGTTGTAGGTCGCGCAGAGTCGTAGTAGCGTTTGCAGTCCCAGCAGGCAATACCAGCATCTAAAATCGCATTGGTAAGCGCAAAGAATAGCTTGATATCCGCACTTAAATCGTGCTTATTTTTCCGCGACAGGTACTGCGCTGAAGCAAACTGCGAGAGTAGATCCCAGTGTCCAGGAGGTGTTGAAGAATGAGGCCCATCAGCCCAATACTCAGCAATTACCTTGGATGTATCATTAAGATTTGCGCTGAGTTGTAGGACAGCATTTACCTGGGCACTAAAAGCCGTTGATGAGACCTGAGCAGGTCCAGCTGGACGGAACTGTGAAGCCGATGCTAAAGCAAAAGGTGCCACCTTGCTCCAATGAGGAGTCATAAACTTTTGCACAATAAATCCACCATTGCCGTCGGACACACGCAGTGGCTGCCAGTGATTAGGATCTACAAGCTGATCAGGCGTGTTGACGGGCGTATAACCAGTGTAGTCTGAATAAGCACCTGGGTTGAGATCTCCCAGTTGATTCGCCCCATCGCCATGACGATAACTTAGGACAGCCTGCGCCGCCACATTTCCAATTCCACTTGGAGTATTTATATCAATCGATTTATCATTGGGATCATAACCTAAAGTGCTCATTACGGCATTGAAAGTCGCTATCTGAGATGGGAAAAGATCGACCAATGCGCTATAGGCCGCGTAGCTTACAGATGAGGTAACGTCTTTCCACTTGTTTTTCTGACGTGGAATGTTATTTGGTCGCGTGGCTACCGCAACACTATCATATACCGACCAAGCATCATACATAGAAGTATGGACAACAGCAAGTGCTCGCGAACCGATAGTAGGACCTGTCGCGGTAGCACCAATGGCCTGCAATGCAGCGTTGTTCCATTGGATAACGGCGTTGTCAGTTTGATTACCATTTCCGTTGTCTTTTGCGTATGTAGCGATACTCCGTGTCCCTAACCAGGTGCCTGCACCTATGCCGCCCAATGCAATTAGACCCAGGCCAGTTCCCAACACAGTCCTGCGGCTCACACGTGGATTGACTTCAGACCACTTCCCGTGTTCATCTTGGAGGGGAGTAGTTGAAATATGCTCGTTCTTCCCCTCATCGTGCATTCCGTCAATTTTCATAAATTATACCTTTTACACAATCATCAAGTCACAGTAAAAAATACTACCCTCTATACTCTTCAACCATCTTATCTAGGGATAGTCATAATTCTTAATACGAATCAACAGCGCAATTTTTTCATGTATTTCTTGAAGCGCACAAACTAAGAATAAAACTTTTCAACAAAACACATGAAGAAATACTCTTATACAAGAGTACAAAAATCACATTAGAATAAAGAGGAAAGAAAGTAAAGAAAGTGTTAAGATTATG
Organism: uncultured Dictyobacter sp.; assembly: GCA_964247965.1. Lineage (GTDB taxonomy): Bacteria > Chloroflexota > Ktedonobacteria > Ktedonobacterales > Ktedonobacteraceae > Dictyobacter. The sequence continues at coordinate 5,935 of CAXTXB010000383.1, forward strand.
TATTGCTTCAAGGATTTGTACATTGCTTTCTCAACCAAAAGAGTTGCAATGGGTCATCCCACCCGGCTTTTGAAAAATGGTGAACATTGTGT
>CAXTXB010000384.1:0-3552 GCA_964247965.1 uncultured Dictyobacter sp.
GTAACACACGGTGGTCCTCATTTTTGAAAAATTTGGGATGAGTTCTTCTAAAAACCCCCTATAGCTGCTTGTAGTGTGCGACACAGGCACGAAGAGCCTCACAGAAGGTTATGACCTCCTGAATATCCAGGCCCCCTTCACATCCTGTGTAGACACGCACCTGTCGTTCTTCGTCAGACTTTGTTGGCGTCTGTATCATAATACGAATGCTGAAATTTCCAATGAGCGCATCCCCTTCATACGACACTTCTCCATCTAAACAAATAATCTGCAACTCTAACTCAAGTGGAACCCACGTTGGGCTCTCAATAGAGTCTTCAGTAAAGATAGAGTTGATGTAGTTTGCCACATATGCTCGATCGTTTTCTCTTTGACGATCAAAGAGACATCGCTGCGTGAGAAGTCGCAGGTGTGTCTCCAGATTCTCACGTAACCCCTCAAGATCGCTTAAATAGCACTCCATGAAAGTTTCTATAGAGTGTGTTTCGACGGGAACCTCTGTTCGTAGGGATACCATCCCATTAAAAAATATCAAGTGACAAACAGGGTCTCGATAAGGACTAAGGGGAGTAATGACTAGCGTAAAGCCCTCGGCGCGCAACGTAAGAGGTGGAAAGGCACGATCTACTATTTCTGCATGACGCGTCGGATAGTTACACATCATATCTTGCTGGTACTGCATCCGTCCAGCTCACGGAACAATTTGGAAGCGAAACGTTTCTCGATCATTTCTTCTCTTCATTCTATCATATATAGTCCAACACATGTCAAATCACAAACATCATGATTGTATATGTGGAAGTACAAAGCTATAGAGTTGGTAGCGGAACGCAGTCCAGCTATGATCGGGTGGATTCGACGTTGGAAGGAAGGTGATATGAATACTTATGGCGCTTTTGCCGGTGGTGAGCGAAGCAGGCAATGGAAAATCTTCTTCGCGCCAGCAGCGTTGCGGGTCAGGATGGTTGGTATCTATTGCTGAGCCAGCGCTGTACCAGGTGCCAGCGAAATGGCCGTCGATGGTGATGCTGGCGCGTTGATTGGGTATGCAGTAGTCGAAGGTGCGGCGCAGGAATGCACCAATATTATGGGGATCGAGGGTCATTTTGAATGTGGTGCTGGTAGTGGTCGTCGTCCCAGTCGCCGTGCTCGCCGTGCTGTGTATCTGGTATGGGTCTGCCGAGGTGAGCGTGTAAGACTGCTCGCCTGGCGCACTGTAGCCATGGGAAGCGCGATCTGTCGCGGACGTGGTGGAGAACTCATCGCTCAGAAGGGCGGTCTGGGTGGGGATGCCATACCAGAAGATCGTGGCGCGGTAGGGGTGCGTGCCCTTGTCCGTGCCGCCATGCTGCCAACGCACAAGGGCGTGACGGTTGAACGGGATGCTATCGGCGATTAAGAAGCGGTAGAGCGCCGCCCCATCTCGATCAGTGCCGGGCGGATTATTCGTGCTGCTCGGCAGACCACCCAGCGGCAAGGATGTCTGGTGGCCTCCATTCCAATAGTTGCCGCCCAGGCCCCACTCCTCGGTGCCCGTCACCTCAATCTGCGGCGTACGGCTGTCATCCAGATAAAAGCTCGGATTCCCCTCAAGCGTCCCATCTGGAGCAGTAAAATTAATAACAGTACCAACGATCCGTCCACTCCCTCGCGTATCCAGGAAGGTCATATCCTGGCCTGGCGTGGGCCTGGGCACACTCGTATAGGTAGCGTGAAACGTGCCCCACCAGTTCGGCGGATCGGGGAAAGGCTCATATTGAATACTCCATTTGATCGCAGGCAGGAAAGTATCTGTACTCATGTTGATTTGAGCACGCGATGAGAATGGCATGGGCCAGAAGAGATTAAAATCCATAAAAGTCTTGCCATCACCGTTCGCGTTCGCAATCCAACCATTCACCAGTGGCCGATTGGCTGGCTGATAGACGCCCGCCCCATCGCCAACCAGAAACTTGATAGGAGCATCCACACTGGGACGCAGCTCACCATCCCAGGAGATGCGCAGGCGGGCGTTACCGAAGCCAGCAATCTCAGCGAAGGGCACGCGGAACGTGATCGCACGTATCTGGGCCGGCCCACTTAACGTAGCGAGCGGCGTAGTCGCTCCACCCCGCAGGTCTACCGTGCCACGCAGGCAGGAAAGCGTCGTAGGCAGGCTAGCACCTGCAGATTGACGCAAGAGCCGAATAACATCGTTTGTAGTGCCGCCATTGTTCTCGGCGGGCAGTGCAGTGCCGTAGGGAAGCTTGTGATAGAGCGAATAGAAGTTCCCGTTAGCCTCGTGAGAACTCCACTGCAGATGCTGCTGAAAAGGCAGCGGGGCCGCGACAATGCTGCTCCCCTGGCTCTCCTGCTGATTGAGCGAGAGAGGATAGAGGAAGGCACGCGCAGGATTAGTAGAACTGCCAGCCATCTGCCCAAGATCGTTTGGATGGATCGTGATTGAGCTATGACCATCCAACGCAAGCTGCCAGGGCGCGCCGTAATCTTCCTGCATACGCATAAACGTCACCAACCCAGGACCCGTCTGATCAAAAAGCACACGCCCGCCATCGGGCTGCATGCGCAAGAAATGCGTATTGTCACGGTTGCCCGCAAACAGATCCGCGCTAGACTGACCCAGCACACGGTCACCTAAGTCCAAATAGGAAAGCTTATCCCAATAACGATAAGCATCCAGGCCCAGGAAAGCCGGCGGAGGATCGGAAGAAGAGGACTGAGAGGATGAGCCATGCTGCTGCCCGGCCCCTGTGCAGGCGAGAGTAGGTGAAGAGGTCGAGCTTCGCCAGGGAGCCAGCAGTATAATCACCACAATCAGGCTCAAGGCAATACTTATCAGTATGTAATGACGTAGATGCATAGAGTTACCTCTTTAGTATGAGCGGTATACTTTCCTAATGAATATAAAACGAGACACTTTGATACATATTAACTAGAAGGTTCATGTTTGTAATCTCCACTTTTTGTGAAATATTCATCCAGATCCTTATTTTTGTTTTAAAACTTCATTCGAAAGACATACAGTATATAACGCCAGATTCAAATATCAAAGAAAAATTTCGTATAGTCGTAAAAGTAGTTAAACTCTTGCAAATACTGTCTATTATTATTATATTTGAGTTGGAGTTTCTCCATCCCAAATATAGCTTGAAAGCTGCTCGTGTGAAAAAGACTTTTCGTGCTTGAAGAAAAGATACGTTTTTGCCTTTTTATCAAAAATAGAGAAATCACCTATTTCCTTCTTTCTTAAGGAAATGAAATGCCAGCCTCGACGGAACAATTGTGAATGGAAAAAGAGATGCACGTATCTATGATCAACCATGCATTGTGACTGTAATGACCCTAAAGATAGATATTATGACTGATTTTGGAAATTATAGTGTAGCATACAGTGAGAATATGGCAGGACAAATAGAGCCGGTAAATACAGCGGAAATAGTGAATGTACTAGAAGAAAGAAAGAACAAGACTCCGAAGGTTGCGCTTATCTTAGGCTCAAGAGCGGGAGCCCTGTTTCGTAGTGAGGACTTGTATGAAGAGTTACAATTGTAT
>CAXTXB010000384.1:3617-5997 GCA_964247965.1 uncultured Dictyobacter sp.
CTGATGGAAGTGAAGAGCATTGTCAAGAGACTAGAAAAAGAGAAGCTACAAATCACATCAAAGGGGTAATCTAGTATGATCCGTTTTATCAATCGAGGCGCTAAAATGATGCTCATAGATGATACGTTCAAAGCTTTACATAATTATGAAAATAAGCTACTACGTACACCCATTGTCAATTTTTATGGTGTGGAAGGCATTAGAAAGACGGGCTATCCTTCTTCTCCTAATTCATCTAGACATAGAAGACGCAAGCTATCTGCTGCTAAACCAGAAACCAAACAACAGGGTATAATTCTGCGGGATTCAGGAAATACCGAACCTAGATCGTCATCATCAAGGCGATGGAATGATCCTGGGACCGTCTTATTTCTTTTAGTGGCTCTGACCTATCTCATCATGTCCGTGCTCGACTTCCTTAAAACAGGTAGTCCTGTCATGCTTACAATTGTTCTTTTTTACGCAGGGGCTTATCTGCAACTAAACCTGTTGCCTATACTTCCTGTAATGAAGGAAATTATTCGGGAATGGGTGAGTCATAAATGAAAATAGGCTTAAAGCAAGGAATAATACTAGATACTATAGAATAACACTATAAAATCTTTATCCTACGTATAATGAGTGGCTACGACGAGAAATCTCCGAATCGTTGATCTATTTTGAGGTGACAAGATATTTCTTTGCATGTTATCTATCGAATGATACTGAGCTAGCTTGCATTTGTTGTTGACGCTGTTTCGCAGGCTGGACAAGTGGTAGGCTGGCCCAGAGATGGTGGGTGGCGTATGCACGCCAGGGCCGCCATTGCTCGGCGTGCTGCTCGATGCTTCTGGCATCAGGGGGCAGGCCTTGTTGTTCAAGGGCATGACGCAGGCCAAGGTCTGTTACGGGAAAGGCATCCGGGTTGCCTAGAGCGCGCATGGCGATATATGCGGCCGTCCACGGTCCGACGCCTGGAAGCTGCTGCAAGCGGAACACTGTCTGCTCCCGGTCTGCATCTCGATCGAGAATCAATCCTTCCTCCACGACCGCGTGCGCCAGGGCTTGCAGAGCGGCCACACGACTGCGTGTAAGGCCAAGACCTTGCATATCCTCTATATCCACCTGAGCCAGCGTTTGTGCAGAAGGGAAATAGTGTGTCAGGGTGCCCTGTAGCTGCTCCAAGGGTGTGCCTAGCCGCGCCACCAGCCGTCCCACGAGCGTGCGTGCTCCCGCGACTGAGACTTGCTGGCCCACTATCGCACGCACGGCCAGTTCAAAGCCGTTGAGAGCTCCTGGCACGCGCAGTCCAGGGCGAGCCGTTACCAGTGGGGCTAGAAAGGGATCAGCGCCCAGCACCTCCGCAATCGCCGCCGGGACCGCGTCGAGATCAAGAAGCTGGCGGCAGCGCTGCACAAGTATGCTCAGGTCGCTCAATGTATCGAGCTGCACGCGCAGCAAGACTGCGTGGATCTTCTCAACCGGCTCTAGCTCTATGATGCCTCTGGAGTGTGGGAGCAGGACAGTGCGGCGATAGCAGCCGGCAACAACTTCCTCAACGCCCGCAATTGCCCGCCGCTCAAGATAAGCGAGCAGCAAGTCTGCATCGAAGGGTGGACGATACTGTAAGCGCAAGGTGAGTCGTCCGTCGCCCCGGTTCTCCGGTGGTGTGCGGCGACGAAAGGCGGAGGGCGCGCAGCCAAAAGCCGCTTGCATACTTGCATTGAACTGCCGAATACTCGCGAAGCCTGCGGTAAAGGCAATAGTTGTGAGTGGCAGGCTGGTCTGGTCGATGAGCAGACGGGCCGTCTGAGCCCGGCGGGTGCGCGCAAGTACTAGCGGACCGACTCCTACCTCGGCCACCAGTTCACGGTGCAGATGGCGCTCGCTTACTGCTAAGCGACAGGCGAGGCCAGCCACACCTTCGCTATCGATGGTGCCATCGGCGATCAGGCGTAAGGCACGAGCCACAAGGTCGGCGCGTAGATTCCAATCAGGCGAGCCAGGACTGGCCTCGGGATGGCAGCGGCGGCAAGCGCGAAAGCCAGCAGCCTCTGCGGCGGCGGCACAAGGATAGAACCGCACGTGCGGCGCGTGGGGCGTCGGGGCCGGGCAGATGGGCCGGCAATAGATCCCCGTCGTTGTAACCGCAACAAAGAAGCGTCCATCAAAACGCTGGTCACGGCTACATATTGCGCGATAGCACAGATCAAAATCATTTGAAATATGTTGTATTGTTTTCATGCCATCATCATACATATCAGAAAGCGAGTGCGCTAGCGCTTTTCAGACATTGTCACCTTTACATTGATAGCGATGAGGAGGACATATATTGTAGAGAAACTCTAATGACTCATTCCAAGTTTTTGAAAAATGAGGACTATGGTGTTTTAATGGCTAT
>CAXTXB010000385.1:0-4854 GCA_964247965.1 uncultured Dictyobacter sp.
GGAGATAGCAGATGCCACAGCGTGTAGCATCTGACTGGCTGGCTATCTGACGGTCGTGTTCAAACAGATCATGCAGAGAATGAAGCATCTGCTCAAAATCCTGCGAACCTGTTTGTATGCGTGTGCTGCTCAGCGGCTCCAGGTTTGGCAGAGCGCCGGTTCCATTGCTTGCCCGCATCTCACGCCGGCTCAGAGATGCACTACCATTATGCCCTGCTCCATCCTGGGGGTCGGCTGTATAATCATTGCTCAAGGCGAAAGTCTCCCGAGATCATAAGGGATAGAATAGTACTTTAGGGAAAGTATACTCTTGAATGGTAGGTAAAGCAAGCGACGAAAAATTTAGAGAGTCATAGCTGCAAGCTATTATCTCCAAGAACCCTGCTCAACGTTTCGCGCTTAATCCTATACACCTGGCGTGAGTGTACATGTGGCAGGACCACTGCCTCAAGCACTCCTTGTTTTACCCATCTTCTCACTGTGGCATCATCCACACGCAGAATGCGGGCCACCTCAGATACTGTCAATAAATCGCTCATAAGATCGCTCATAATTGCCTGCCTCCTAACTCGCTCTTTTACGCTCTTACTTTAAAACTTTCTTCTACGTATACGGAAAAAGATGTATGAGAATCGTCTCTAAAGAAGATTATGTAAATATTGTAGGATATTACCAAACACTTGTAAAGTGGAATAAAAAGGAATTTATCGAGAGTTTTTAAGTTGATAGATATTTCTAATGTGTAGCTGATCCTACGCAGTATAGCCCTAAAAAGAGGTGTATGCTATGCTACATTAAAAGGTGAACTTAAATCTATTTATGTAGTTGCTTAGACTCACTTGTCTATACAATAAACGTGGTAGAAGTGGCATTTATGCATAGGTATTTTTAAACATGGGGGTTCATGAAAGCTCAATGATTTCTATCGATAACAGCACTTTATATGCTGTATCAAGTTATAACGACTTGTTTTTCCATGAATCGTCCTTTTGGTGGATGACAACTTCTGTGAAGTACCGGTACACTTTCAAATGAGCCTGGTGTGGCGAGTTGGGGAAGGGTGAGAGAACAGCTTGAGCATTAATTCATCTTGCCCGGTTGTAGTCGGAATCCAAATTGTATGTGGGTAAAAGAGAAAGGGGACGGTATTTTTATGCAAAGACAAGACTATGCCTATTCGCGAGAAACGCCCGATGGTGCCCTGGTACGTCAGATTCTCGCCGGTGATCAATCTGCTTTTGAAGGTCTTGTAGAGCGCTATCATGCCATGCTCTATCGCTTTACGTATCATCATCTCAATGATTATGATCAGTCATGTGATATTGTACAGCAGGTATTTCTCAAATTATACATCGCCCTTCCGAATTTGCCCTGTGGAGAGCAGTTGAAGCCGTGGCTCTTCCGCGTTACACAGAATTGCTGCCTCGACGAATTGCGCAAGCGGCGGAGGCGGCATGCGACATCCTTTTCAACATTGGAATGGCGGGCAGAAGAGGACGAGATGCCTCCTCTGGCCGCCATTCCAGACACTCAGCCGCTACCAGAGGAGGTCGCGGAATACCATGACCTGCAGCATGCTCTGCAACAGGCCATACAAGCCTTGCCGCTCAAGTTTCGCTCTGTAGTGCTGTTGCGTTGCTTCTATCAATGCAGTTTCTCAGAGATTGGGCAGGTACTGGAAATGCCGATGACAACCGCAAAGACCTATTACTATCGCGCTTGCTCTAAGCTTCGGATCTCGTTACAAGCGCGCTATGACATGACCGATGCAAAGAGGGGGCACTAGTTTACTAGTATTCCCTTATTCCCTCCTCGCATATTTTTCGAGCTAGGTGGGTAAGGTGGGCTGACTTAGTAACAGTTCAATGGTGCTGCGACGAACACGGTAAGCCTGCCGTTTGCCCACATGAGGAAGCGAGACCGCTTCCAGCGTTCCGTGCTTAATCCAGCGACGGACGGTTGTATCGTCAACGCGTAAACGACGAGCAACTTCACGAACAGTTAAAAGTTCATCGTTGTGTTTTTCCATAGTATCTTTCCTCTCATTTATGTATATCAAAGTCGTTATCTCCTCTATTGTTATTATAATGACGAAATAAAAAGTAGACTATTAATATGAATTTCCCTCTTTTATAGGCATGGAAGAAGGGCTGAAGACTACTTTTAATGTCTATCTGAGCCAGGCCTATCTTGCTTTTAAGCCTGCTTTATGGATAAATAAGGCATGCTAATAGAGTACTAAAGTACTGGCACTGCGAGTATTTAGATAGAGTAACAGATCGTATTGAGATGTGTTAAAGTCTTTCGAGGTAATGGGCACGCGGTAATGCTTCTGGGTCTGGCGTCTGCTTATGTAGTATGCCCAGGTCATAGGCTTTGATTACTGCCTGGAGACGAGTATGAACATGCAGTTTTGCATAAATATTGTTGAGATGTGTCTTGATCGTACTCAGTGTGACTACCAGGCGCTGTGCGATCTGCTGGTTGGATAGACACTCTGCTATCAAACATAATACCATAAATTCTCTTTCAGTAAGCTTTTCGATGAGTATGTCCTCGCTTGCCTGAAATACAGGCAGTAGCTGAGTCTGTGTCTTGTTGTCTCTTTCCATCTTCGTCTCCCCATAGATAAATGCACAGCCAAAGGATCAATTATTTCCATGGTAAATAAAATACTTCCCTGGAAATTATACAATAAGAAGTATTATGCAAGCAAGAGAAATACATAAATAATGTCATCAATATGTTACAAATTTGCATGTTTCCATGTATAGATTTGAATTCCGTATCTATGTTTATCGTCATAATCTCTATACAGCGGAGTTTCAGCCAGCACTTTCTGGAGAAGATGTCAACGAAACGTACTGCGATAATCGCTAGGAGTGAGGTGGAAGGTGGCGCGAAAAGCACGCGAGAGTTGAGCGCTATCACCCAGGCCAACCTGATGAGCAATGGTGGTTGTCGAGAGGGTGGTGGTACGTAACAATGACTGTGCCTTCTCCAGGCGCAGGTGACGGATGTAGGCTGCCGGCGACATGCCAACCTCCCGCGAGAATATCTCGGTAAAGCGACTGGGAGAGAGAAACATTAAGGAGGCAAGTTGGGGCACGCTGAGCGACTCGTGGAAGTGTTGGTCGCAGAAGTGGAGGATAGCTGCTATATCTATTTTCTGCCGTTCTCCTATGCTTTCCACTGGTTCTGCCAGATCTGTTTTGCTGCGGTTGTGCTGTACAACTTGCCAACGCGCCAGGTGCACTAGCATACGAAAGAACTGGCTGCGTGCAAGTAAGGTTGCTTCGGCAGCGTGCGCGACGAACTCGTTGCACAGCTCCGCGATCATCAGCTCAACATCTTTATGCTGTTCAGGCGATAAGTGTAGATGATGGTCCAGACTTTCTTCTTGGGCGGATACCTCTTCTGCGGCAGCAGTTCCCAGAGTGATCAGCAAGTCCCAAAAGCCTGAAAGGCCGCGCAGAGCCAATGATTCTTCATACGAGAAGAGTTGGGGCGAGAAGTAGAATGCATCGACAGTCAGGGTGTCGTAATCGTGGTAGGCGTGAATGGCCCTGGGCGGCAGTACATAGACATCCCCACGTGCGATACCATACGGATGCCGGTTGATAACATGCACCCCCTTGCCCTCTTGCACGACGTAGAGGGCATAGAAGTCCTCATGCAGATGCTGCCCGGTGTCACTTCCTTGATCGTAAAACTCGTGCCGGATACACAGTGGCAACGAGTGGTGTTGATAACTATGCAGGTTCGTGAACACGTTGCGGCTGACATTGGTGTGTGAGCCAGGCTTATGGCAATAGTAAAGAGATGGATTTTGCTGCATCTGTCCCACCACTTTCGGAGAAAATGCTAAATTTACTCTTGAATTTGTCAAGCATTTCTGCCGTTCTCCGTATAAGCTTACTACATACATGTAGTATACCTTATCTAAGACGGAGGGAAAAATGAGTGAAGCTCAGACGGTAACAAAAGAATATGTTCCCTTTATTGTGTCTGATCCCACGAGCGACGCGGCCGCTTTGCGAGCACAGATGAATGAGTATAGCTATCTCTTCTTCCGGAGCCTTGTGCCGGCGGAGGTGGTGCTTCAGGCGCGCCATGATGTGCTGGAGGTACTGCAGGCCGCTGGCTGGCTCGACTCAAGCCGCGAGCTTATGGAGGGGATTGTAGCACCTGGCATGGAACCAAAGACAGAAGGGCAACGCGAATATGCGGCAGTCTATCGTCAGGTTCTCCAGCTGCCTCGTTTCCATGACTTCCCTGCACACCCGGCTTTGATGGAAATCGCTGACAAACTGCTAGATGCTGAGGTCATGGTGCATCCACGGCGTATTGGTCGTATCACCTTCCCTGGTTCCGTGAAATTCACAACGCCTGCGCATCAGGATTATTATTACATTCGTGGCTCAGTAGAGACTTACTCATGCTGGACTCCACTAGGTACCTGTCCTATTGAGCTAGGTGGACTGGCCGTATTACCAGGATCACATCGTCAAGGCTTTATCGAGCACAACGTGCGGCATCCCGGAGCTGTGGGCGGCCACGGCGTTGAAGTGGATGAATTGGCTGGTCCGTGGCATACAGATAACTTCGGCATTGGCGACGCGCTTTTCTTCCGCTCATATACCATCCACAAAGCGCTGCCCAATCTAACTCTGGACCAGCTACGCCTATCAACCGATAACCGTTACCAGGCAAGCGCAGATGATATTGATCCTTCCGCCCTGCGCCCACACGGAGCGGCCTATATTGATGCTTAAATGACTCATCGCGAGTTTTATAAACTTTGGGGGGGGGGGGTTTTTTTTGTTTGTTGTTTTTGGGGGGGGGGCGGAGTCT
>CAXTXB010000385.1:4864-5995 GCA_964247965.1 uncultured Dictyobacter sp.
CTTCTTTTTCGCGCGCCGCGCGAAAAAGAAGCGCACAAAAAAAGTTCGCCAACGGTATCAAACTCGCGATGAGTCATTATAGTGAAATCTATTGCAATAGCTGTGAGCAAGATCTCACTAACGAATCTGCATCTAGACGATCTCTGGCGAACCCTTCCTGGTTTTAGCTCAGGAACGGGAACGCGCTGGCTAGTCATGATAGAGCAGCTTACGATGCAGTATTGAGATCAGCGTATCAGTCAGGGCCAGGATCTTCTCAAACTGGGCCGTCTGCTGTTCTAGTGGCAGGTTCGCCGCCTGCCACTGTGGCAACACGTTCTGCTCGTACGCGGCTATCTCGCTGCGTACAACCTGGCGCAGTTGGAAGCGAATCAAGGCTGGCAGGGCCAGGGTCAGGCCAAACTGCTCTAGATTCTGATAGAGGTTCAGCAGCAGGACATCGTCCCCGGTAAAAATAAGGCCTTGTTCAGACTCGATAGGAAAGAGCAGGCCTTGTTGCAGCAAGCTCTCTAGCTGTTCATTGCTAATGCTTGCCTGCTTGACCAGTTCCTCTTGTGTAAGCTGTACCTGCTGTCCACCAAAGGACCGTAGAGAGCGCTGCTTGAGTGCCATATTCATCTGTACATCGCCATGCTGGCTACGCAACTCTAAGAGCCGTTTGATCTCTTCCAGTGGCAGGTTATGCTGTTCTTTGAGCTCACGGATAATGCCCAGCACTATGATATGTTCCTGATCATAGTATGCTGTGCGTCCACGCATAACAGGTGCTGGTAATAGACCCTGTGTATTGTAAAAACGTATCGTTCTGCTTGGCACACCGGAGAGATGGGCCAGGTCATCAATGCGTAGCAATTGTTGCTGTACTTCGCTGTGTATCAATACTTCCCTATCCTTTGTATCGCAGTAGGATTATAGGTCCTCTTCTATTCTATCCTAAAAAGTTTCATATTGATATATCGAAATGTATTTTCAAAACAGTTTAAATACTGTATTCGTAAAATATATTTACTTCCCTATGTACGATGCTTTTCATTTCTTCCGTGCCTATACACGCCTTCGGCATGCATTTTTCTTTAATTTTAAACAGTTTATATTGCTTACATTTCTACATTACTTGCATTGTACCTATTT
>CAXTXB010000386.1:0-4854 GCA_964247965.1 uncultured Dictyobacter sp.
TTTAAAAAGCTGAATCCCCGGGTGCAGGCTAAGAATCCGGTGATGTTTGTGGTCGAGGTCGGTAGCGTTGTGACGACGATCGAGTTCATTCGTCTGCTGCTTACGGCTCCAACAAAGGCGTTTCCGGCATCTTCTCTTGCTGCAGAGACGATCTTTGTGCTGGCGGTTGCGATCTGGCTCTGGTTCACGGTGCTCTTTGCTAACTTCGCGGAGGCGATGGCTGAGGGGCGTGGCAAGGCACAGGCGGCTACCCTGCGCCAGGCGCGCACAACTACGCTTGCGAAACGCCTGGCGACGCGCGACCGCAATGGAAAGTATACGGAGGTTTCGGCTCCCGATCTACGCAAGGGCGACCTGGTGCTGGTCGAGGCGGGCGATGCGATTCCGGGCGATGGTGAGGTGGTCGAGGGCGTGGCTTCGGTCGATGAGTCGGCGATCACTGGTGAGTCGGCTCCTGTTATTCGTGAGAGCGGCGGCGACCGCAGCGCGGTGACGGGCGGCACACGCGTCCTCTCCGATTGGATTATTGTCCAGGTGACGGCAAATCCAGGCGAGACGTTCCTGGATCGCATGATTGCCCTGGTGGAGGGCGCGAACCGCCAGAAGACGCCGAATGAGATTGCGCTTAATATTCTGCTGGCGAGCTTGACTATCATCTTCGTGCTGGTCTGCGTGTCGCTGGAACCTTATGCCATCTATTCGGGCCAGGCGGTTTCGATTACGACCCTGATTGCGCTTCTGGTCTGCCTGATTCCAACAACTATTGGTGGTCTGCTCTCCGCCATTGGTATCGCGGGTATGGATCGCATGGTGCAGCGCAATGTGCTGGCGATGAGTGGTCGCGCCGTGGAGGCTGCTGGGGACGTGGATGTGCTTTTGCTCGATAAAACGGGGACGATCACGATCGGGAATCGTCAGGCCAGCCGCTTTGTACCCCTGACAGGTGTGGATGAGCGCGACCTGGCCCAGGCGGCCCTGCTCTCCAGTGTGGCCGATGAGACTCCCGAGGGACGCTCTGTGGTAGTACTGGCGAAAGAGCGCTATGGCCTCTCTGATGAAGATCTGCCTCCGGCTACGTTTATTCCGTTCTCGGCCACGACACGTATGAGTGGTGTGGATATGGATGGCACGGGTGTCGTTCACTCGATCCGCAAGGGTGCCGGCGATTCTGTGGCTGCTTATGTCGCTGAACATAGTGGTCAGACTAACACGGAGCTTAAGGAGCTTGTCGATGGTATTGCACGCGCCGGTAGCACTCCGCTGGTCGTGGCAGAGACGTTCTCTGGCGATGGTCAGGGCGACCGCTCTCGTCTTCTGGGAGTAATCGAGCTTAAGGATATCGTCAAGCGCGGCATGAGTGCTCGCTTCGATCAGCTGCGTAAGATGGGCATCCGTACAGTTATGATCACCGGCGACAATCCGCTTACCGCGGCCGCGATCGCCAAAGAGGCGGGCGTGGATGACTTCCTGGCTCAGGCAACTCCTGAGACGAAGATGAAGTTGATTAAAGAGCAGCAGACCGGCGGACGCCTGGTGGCGATGACTGGCGATGGCACGAACGATGCTCCCGCATTGGCGCAGGCCGATGTCGGTGTGGCGATGAATACAGGGACGCAGGCGGCGAAAGAGGCGGCCAATATGGTCGACCTGGATTCCAATCCGACTAAGCTGATTGAGGTGGTCGAGGTCGGGAAGCAGTTGTTGATCACCCGCGGGGCGCTAACGACTTTCAGTATCGCTAATGACGTTGCCAAGTACTTCGCGATCATTCCCGCAGCCTTTGCGGTGACCTATCCGCAGTTGAATGCCTTGAACGTTATGCGCCTGGCTACTCCGCATAGCGCGGTGCTCTCGGCGGTTATCTTTAACGCGCTTATCATTATCTTCCTGGTTCCACTTGCATTGCGTGGAGTAAAATATCGTCCGCTTGGTGCAGGTCGCCTCCTGCGCGATAATCTGTTGATCTATGGCCTGGGCGGGATCATCGTTCCCTTCGTTGGCATCAAGATCATTGATGTTATCCTACAGGTTTTGCATCTGACCCTTTAGCACCTGTTTCTCTTCATCAGGCCGCCGCGATCAAGCGGATTGGAATCGGTGGCCTGATCAGAAGGGGATAGGCTTTGAGATCGGCCAAAAACTCCGAGCCGCTTGATCGCGGCGCGACCAGCATAAGCAAGAAAGACAACAAAGAAAGCTATGAATACAACAGAAATTTCACCAACTCCAGCACCACGGCGGGTTACACTATTGACCTACCTGTGGCCCGCTATCGCGATGACTCTGCTCTTTACTATTATTACCGGCCTTATCTATCCTGGCATCGTTACTGGATTAGCCCAGTTGATCTTTCCCTATCAGGCCAATGGCAGCCTGCATACTGTCAATGGCAAGGTCGTCGGCTCCGACCTGATCGGCCAGCAATGGACCTCGCCGAAGTATTTCCATGGGCGTCCTTCGGCAACCCTGAGCCCGGCAGGCACGCCCGCTCCTTACGAGGCGGATAACTCGTCGGCCTCCAATATTGGACCAACCAACGGGGCGCTGATCAACGGCAATGGCAGCAATGTGACGATTGCGAAGGGGACGCCTGTGCCGGCCAACGCAACTCCTGTGGCTGGGAAGAAGGATACATACTATGTGCCTGGAAGCTACCTGGGTGTGAAGAACTACGCCGACCAGTTCCGCAAGGAGAACGGTCTCGCGCCCAACACGCCGTTGCCCGCCGATATCGTGACCGCCTCGGGCTCTGGCCTGGACCCCGATATCTCGCCTGCGGCCGCGCTGTTGCAGGTGAACCGTATCGCGACCGCTCGCGGCATGAGCCCTGACGCGGTGCGCAAGCTTGTAAACGATAACACACATGGGCGTTTCCTCTTCATCTTTGGAGAGCCGTATATCAACGTGCTAGAATTGAATCTGGCATTGGATGGCCAGAAGTAGCAGAGAAGTAGTGAAAAGGCTCGGAAGCGATGAGTCAAGATATACCTGATAAGAAGGTGCGTGAGCAGGAGCGTCCCGATCCCGAGGCGCTTCTCTCACGCTACCACCTTCATGACGATGAGCTAGGCAATGAAGACGACGAGGATATGGTCGTTTCTCCCAAGCCTTCCGATGGCCAGCAAAAGAGGCGTGGCCGGCTACGCGTCTACCTTGCGGCTGTGGCGGGCTCGGGCAAGACCTATGCGATGCTGGCGGAGGGCCACCGCCGCGAGATGCGTGGAACAGATATCGTGATCGGCTTCGTGGAGACGCATAAACGTCCTCAAACGGAGGAGATGATTGGTGACCTGGAAGTTGTTCCTCGCAAGCAGGTGACTTACCGCGGCGTCACGCTGGAGGAGATGGACACCGAGGCGATTATTGCCCGCCATCCTCAAGTTGCGCTTGTGGATGAGCTGGCACACTCTAACGTACCCGGTTCTAAAAATTCGAAGCGCTACCAGGATGTGGAAGAGCTGCAGGACGCGGGCATTAACGTGGTGACAACCCTGAATATCCAGCACCTGGAGAGTCTCAATGACGTTGTGGCTAGCATCACAGGGATACGTGTGCGCGAGACATTGCCCGACCATGTTTTGGACGATGCCGATGAAGTTGAGCTGGGCGATATCTCTCCCTACGCGCTTCGCCAGCGCATGCGTCACGGCAATATCTATCCGCCTGAGCGTATTGGGCCGGCCCTGAATAATTTTTTCCGCGAGGGCAACCTGACCGCCCTGCGCGAACTGGCTCTACGCCGCGTGGCTGAGAAGACCGAGCTCCAACTGCAGCAGTATATGACCGAGCATGGCATCTCTAAGCTCTGGCCCGCCACTGAACGCGTCCTGGTCGGCTTTGATGCACGCCCGCACACACGCCAGGTGATCAGAGACGCCTGGCGGCTCTCTCATGGCCTGCACGCGGACTTCATCGCCGTCTACATCCAGCCTCAGGGCTACCAGGGCTGGACCAGCCGCCTCGTCCACTTCCTCAAATTTGGCTCAGAGGTGACGAGCCAGCAGGAAGAGGCCACGCGGCGGTTGGAGGAGCACGCCCAACTGGCAGAAGATTTAGGAGCCCAGGTCATTCGCACACAAAGCGATGATGTTGCCAGAACACTGGTCGCTATTGCGAAAGAGCACCAGGTGACCCAGATCGTGCTCGGCCAGCCGTCCAGCAGCTGGTGGGAGGAGGCCATCCGCGGCTCTATCGTCAATCGCTTGCTGCGCCTGAGCTCAGAAATGGACATTCACATCGTTCCTCGCGGCGAGGAGTGATAGAGCCTATAAATGTACATCCACCACCGTGCGACCACGTATACGGCCTTGCAGAATCTCGCGACTCAGAGCGGGCACTTCTTGCAAAGGCACGACCTGAATCACTCTTTCGAGCTTTTCCAGGGGCAGGGTCTGCGCGATCCGTTTCCATGCCTGCAATCTTCGCTCTTTCGGGCAGTACACTGAATCAATCCCCAGCAGGTTGACGCCGCGCAGGATAAAGGGCAGGACTGTTGTAGGTAAACTATTGCTGCCCGCCAGACCGCAGGCCGCGACGCTCGTCCCGTAGGCCATTGCCTTTAACAGGCTGGCAAGCGTTTCACCACCAACGGAATCGACCGCGCCGCCCCAACGCTCTGATTCTAGAGGCTTTTTTGAAGGCGTCGCCAGCGCGTCACGATCCAGAAAATCACTGGCACCCAGTTCTTTAAGATAGTCGTGCAATTCGCTGCGTCCCGTTGCGGCAACTACCCGATGGCCGAGTGTGGCTAGCAGAGAGACGGCGACACTTCCTACGCCACCGCCCGCGCCGGTCACCAGTACTTCGCGTTCACCCGGACGCAGGCCGTGCTCTTCCAGTGCCATTACACACAAC
>CAXTXB010000386.1:4864-5994 GCA_964247965.1 uncultured Dictyobacter sp.
ACAACATTGCCGTGAAACCTGCGGTACCTATGCCCATCGCGCCCTGCAAGCTTAGACCTTCAGGCAAAGGCACGAGCCACTCGGACTTCACCCTTGCTAGCTGCGCATATCCTCCCCAGTGGCGCTCACCCACGCCCCAGCCGGTCAGCAGTACCTGGTCCCCGGCCTTGAAGCTCTCCGCCTGCGATTCCACCACCGTTCCGGCCAGGTCAACTCCAGGCACGAAGGGGAATTTGCGAATGATCTTGCCCTGATTCGTTATTGCAAGGGCGTCTTTATAATTCAAGCTCGAATAGGCCACGGAGATTAACACATCTCCTTGCGGCAACGCTGTTACCGGCAATTCTTGAAAGACTGCATTCACTGCATCCGCGTTCTGCTCTACAACAAGCGCTCGGAACGACTCTTGAGCCATGGTTTTTCCTCTCTTATCAAAATACTATCAATGGTCTTCTACCGGGTATTGTGCCACAACAGAGTTGCCGATTGCGTACTCTAATAGTCTTGATTCTCAGCGAGGCGAGCTTCTCTCTTTTCTTACACGTCTACACGCCTTCGGCATGTATTTCTTATAATAATTTAGCTCAACTTTTTGAAAAACGATAAGCATGGTATTTTCCTGCTTTTCTGTGAGATATGTATATACCCGTACGTATATTTTATTTATAGCGCTAGAATTCTATCTTTGTCGAAGTTTCTAACGAGACACTGGAGCTCAAGGTAGGTGGTACTATGCAGGATGGGCGCGAATCGCGTTTACATGCATAATGTCTATACTTGCAGTCTAGACCCGTCTCCGGCATGCAAAGATAGATGAGATCAAACCGGTGTTTGATCGCTTCTTTCTAGTTATTATTTTTTAGACCCACGTCGGTCTCATCATGTCCATTGCCAGGAAAGGTATGCTCTCATCTCCTTCTCGCGCGAGAAGGCTGTGACTCCTTTTTCTGTACTCTGGAATACCTTTGCACCACTAAAGGTGCATTCTCTTTTTGAGATAAAGAAAGGAACTGGCTCCTATGCGAAAGTTTGGCAACCCGCGCCTACTCGTATCGCTTCTGGCCCTGCTCACAATTATACTCTCAGCCTGTGGTGGCGGTGGTACGACCTCCTCTTCCTCTGGCAACACC
>CAXTXB010000387.1:0-1860 GCA_964247965.1 uncultured Dictyobacter sp.
TGAGAAAAAAGACGATGAGTAGCCACACGACTTTACCGCCTATCCGCAATCTGGGATTCTTCGCACAATCCACAAGCATCCAGATCCAGAAGATCATAATTAACAAACCGAAAAGTGAGGGCACAAACATGTGAAAGTGAGGGAACATGGGTGTCACTCCTGCTAGTATCTGAAAAATGATCTTGTTATGAAGAACATTGCTTTCTAAAACTCTTTATATACGCTTCTATATACGCTTTGTTTATGTTTCTAGTTGGATGCTACTGTAAGATTGCCCAATGTGACTTCTATCCATACAAGTCGCACAGCAGCGTACTATAATTCTACATAAGTGAAGACCCACCTGTTAACAAGGGATGATATAATCTTTTTATATCATTTTTGAATGAGAACACGTGCTTGTGTTCTCATTTTGTCAAGAGAAGAAGCCTTCGCGGTCCTCTGGAGTGCGAGGGCATACTTTGCTAGAAAAAAATAGCTTAACCTTATCAGGTTAGTTGTAGATAGAAGAGAGGATATAAGTATGCCAGGTCATGTATCAAGCCCCATTCGCTCGCTTGGCGTGTTAACCGGCGGCGGCGATGTGCCAGGGTTGAACGTTGCGATTAAGGCATTGGTGTACCGCGCAGAGACTATGGGCATTCGCGTGATGGGTCTGCGCGCAGGTTGGGAGGGCATTACGTTCCTGGATCGTGCTCGCGGCCAGGACGCTCTGATCTTCCATGAGGATGATGCCAATACGTGGAAAAATGGCTATCTGATGCCACTTACACGGCTCAATACACGCAATATTGATCGTATGGGGGGCACAATTCTGCAGTCGTCGCGGACCAATCCGGCGAACATGAGCGTGAAAGATTTGCCCGCGCATTTAAAGTCTTACGCAGAGGGGCGCGGCTCTGATGAGCGTGTGGACCTTACAAAAGAGGTGATTGCGAATCTGGAATTTCTTGGCCTCGATGGCCTTGTGGTGATCGGTGGCGATGATACGCTTAGCTATGGCTCGAAACTAGATACTGCCGGCATTCCTGTCTGGGGCATTCCGAAGACGATGGATAATGATGTGCCAGGCACTGAGTATTGCATTGGCTTCCAAACGGCGATTAGCCGCGCTGCTGAGTTTATTAATCGTATTCGCTCGACCGCTGGCTCTCATAGCGAGACGATTCTTTTCCGTATGTTTGGCCGTGACGCTGGCTTTACAGCTTTTGAGACGGCGACGGTGACCTGGGCTGATCGCCTGATTATTCCTGAAGTGGCAATCAATATCGATCGCCTGGCTGATCTGGTAATTCAGGATCGCAAGAATCCCGATAACTATTCGATTGTGGTTCTCTCGGAAGGGGCGAATCTGGGCGTATCGGTGCCGACAGTGGGTGAAGCGGACGCATATGGTCATAAGAAGAAGGCAAATGTGGCTGAGTTTCTGGGAGATGAGCTGACGAAGCGTATTCCAGGTGTGCGTTTCCTGCCTATCGATCTGACGTATTTCTTGCGCAGTGGTGAGCCCGAGGTGTATGATAAGCATATGGCTATCTATTACGCAAATTTGATTATGAGCGAAGTCGCGGATAATACGCGCGGTGTCATGGCAGCCTCCCGCGCTGGCGATGTAATCAGTACGGACATCCCCGGAAAAGAGTTTTCCGCCCGTCGCGTCGATCCCGAAGATTATCATGAGACCCGCTATCGCCCACGCTTCGAGCGCATCTCGGGTCCTTATCAACCACAGATTCGCTAATATACTTTTTTCTGATTACGCTCCTAATAGGAAGTGCAAAATTTAATTAAAAAAGTTATTAAAAATTTATTAAATAAAACATTATTTTTGATTATTAAAAAAAAAAAAAAAAATTAGTA
>CAXTXB010000387.1:1870-5985 GCA_964247965.1 uncultured Dictyobacter sp.
ATGTGAAGTACAGATGTACTTCACATTTGCTGAAAGAAGCCTTTATGTGTCATGAGTCAAAACTGACGAAGATATGCGTCAGTCTCTCAATCAAGGACTGGACTTGTTTCATGACCTTTGTACCCATTTGCATCCCTGGATGCCTATGAATTGTTGGTCCCGACTGGAAAAGGTTGCCACAGCCTTTCTGACAGTGATATATCAAAATGAACGATAGATTCAGGTTATCTATCGAGTCACAGCAATCAGCTCTACGATAGAGCGTCTGTTTGCCTGTTCTGGAATGATCTCAAAAAAGTTCCTAAGCCTACCCATTTAGAATTTTCTGCTTTTCGGCTTGGAATTCATCTTCGGTCAAGGTGCCTTGCGCACGCAGTTGCCCTAGAAGCTTAAGTTGAGCCAACCCGTTATCCTGAGTGTTGCCAACAGACACCTGCGAGGGAGGCGGCTGATACTGAGGGGCAGGTTGTTGGTACTGGGGCGCGGGTTGTTGGTACTGGGGCTGCTGGTACTGGGGCGCGGGTTGTTGGTATTGTGGCTGCTGGTATTGTCCTACCTGTTGCTGCTGGTTCTGAGCAAGGTTTTTCCCTGCTAAGTATCCTAATCCACCAGACAACAGATCACCTACTAATCCGCCACCAAGACCAGAGCCTAATCCGTTTAGCCCTAAGCCACCTCCACCGAGACCAGAGCCTAATCCGCTTAGTCCTAAGCCACCTCCACCGTAACCAGAACCTAATCCACCCGATCCGAAGCCACCTGGACCCTGACCACCACCAAACAATGGATAACCATCTCTTCTCTCGAAGCCACGACCACCTCCCCATCCTCCTCTTCCGCCATCGAATCTACCAAAGTCTCCATGCATATGTTCAGGCATTTTATCCTCCTCTAGTTTGTTCTATGAGCCATGCTTTCTTAGAGTTCAACTATTCTGCTGCGCTGACTGAGTTTGCGCCTGAGCTGCCAGTTCTTGCTCTACTTGTTGCACTGTGGAATACGGTACCATTCCCCCGATATGGACGACTCCGTTCGCTCTCTCTATGGATGCTTCCAATTTCTGTAACCAGAGATGCTCCAGGAGGATGAGAGCGGCGGAAGTATCGCTGGGAAGTGTGCTACTAAGCGATACGATATCTTGGGGAGTAATAAGTCCCATCATGCTTTCCTGCATGATGCCGAAAGCAGCTTGCTCATCATCTTCCAGATCACTTACTTCCAAAGCCGAAACGGTATTGTCAGCATTCTTTCTCACAAAAACCACATCAACTACCCGTATCAGACCTTTCTCCTGGATGAATCTCAATTCCGGCACAATTTCGCGCGTAAATTGATTCCCCGGACACCCGATGACCATGTATTCAAGTGGTCCTAATACCATATGTCTTCTCCTTGACCGTCTGGATGGGATAGAGGAAAACGCTCTCTCAAAAAGCTGATCCCTTCGCGACAAAGATGACTACGACCCAGGACGAGAAAACTCGTCTCTGGTTTAATACGAATGAGATGCGAGATTTGAGGACTAATCTTGTCCCTCTCTTCCATTTTCGAGCTATTTATTACCATGTATAGCCTCAATAGCTCTTTGAATATACCAAGAAACGCTGAAACATCCTTCGTCTTTATTTCCCGTTCATACATATCTTCGCTGAGGCGAAACATGGTATACTACTTTTTAGCGCAGTCTCTGTGCTGTACTTTCCCAGAGGTTTCTTGATGAGCTGAAGCGGGACAGACTCGTTTTAGGAGAACAACCATGATATCTCGTCTTGCAAGAGGAACAAGATTTTGAAAATTGCAGAAGTTTTGCAGGCAATTGAGCATAGGCCGTACCCGTTACCAAAGGGTCCCTGGATTATGGTTCAGACCTGGCATGAGTTGCTTTTTGCGCACTGGCCCCTCACGCCAGAAGCCTTGCGCCCTCTCATCCCTGATACGTTAGAGATTGATACGTTCGAGGGCGAGGCCTGGATAGGCATTGTGCCGTTTCGTATGAGCGGGGTGCGTCCACACAGCCTGCCTGCGGTATACAACCTATCGGCGTTCCCTGAGCTAAATGTGCGGACGTATGTGAAGCGCGATGGGGTGACGGGCGTGTACTTTTTTAGCCTGGATGCAGGCAATCCTATCGCGGTGGCTATCGCACGTACGATCTTTCATCTCCCCTACTTCAATGCGCAGATGAACTTAAAGCACGTCGGGGACACTATTCGTTATACTAGCCATCGCACACATAAAGGCGCTCCCCACGCCGACTACATCGCTCGCTACCGCCCCATCGCTCCCATTGCCGAATCGCACGCACAGTCGATCGAAGCCTGGCTCACCGAGCGTTACTGTCTCTATACGGTGGCGGGCAGCGCGTTGTACAAATGCGATATTCATCATGCACTCTGGCCTCTACAAGTTGCCGAAGTGGAGACCGAGCGCGATACTATGGCCCTCTCGCATGGCATCTATCTGCCCGATACAAAACCTCTTCTACATTACTCGTTGCGTCAGGATGTCCTGGTTTGGCCCATCCGGCGCATTGTGTAAAAGATTTTTCAGGAGTCACTGAAACGAGCCAGGATGCCCCGCGTCTTGAGACCAGGGTAACTGACAATATGTTCCCTATAGTGCTATAATTAGACTCATTCCTGACTGCCGGGGAAGATTATGAGTATGAGAACTGATCATCACAAAACGTTTTTTGAAACACATAAGCCAGGGTTCAGACGCAGAGGCCGTTTCTCGCTTGTCTCGACCGCACGCCTTCTCTTTGGCGTGACTATTTCGCTGCAGTTCTTTACAGCCGGAATTCTACTGCTGATTGCAGCCCTACGCAACCGCCACAAGCACAAGCAGAGCTTTCCACATATAGAGCTCGATGAGGTCCTGGTAGGCAAAAATCGTTTGCAGTTATATACCTATGGCAAAGATCTCTATGCAGCGATGTTTGAGGCGATCGACAATGCGCGCGAGAGCGTATATATAGAATCTTATATCTGGAAGGATGATGAGGCTGGCTGGAAGTTCAAGGCTCACCTGGCGCGCAAGGCAGAAGATGGTATAGATGTCTACGTTATTTTCGATGGTTTTGCTAACCTGGTTGTGCCGTCTGAGTTCAAGCGTTCGTTTGATAAGCGCATCCATGTACTACAGTACCAGGCCATACGCTCGCCCTGGCAGATTTTTGATCTGCGCCGCTATTCTCTGGACCATCGCAAGCTGCTGATCGTGGATGGCGAAATCGGCTTTATTGGTGGCTACAACATTGGGAGCCTTTATGCGACCTCATGGCGTGATACGCACTTACGCATCTGTGGTCCCACTTCTGCGGAACTGGCACGCTCGTTCACTGATTTCTGGAATCGTTTCTGTCCTAAAGATGACTCTATCACGCGCTACTATCGTCGCACGTTTGATCCCCTAATTACGCTGCACGGCAACGATGCGCTGCGCCTGACCTTCCCAATTCGTGATATGTACATTGAGGCGATCAATCGGGCGGAGTCCTCTATTCTACTTACAAACGCCTATTTTGTACCCGATCATTTCCTGCTGAATGCTCTGAAGGCGGCTGCTCAACGTGGAGTCGACGTGCGCATTCTGGTCCCCTGGATCTCCAATCATGTTGTCACTGACTGGATTTCTCACGCTTATTTTAGCGAATGTTTGGAGGCGGGTATCCACGTTTTAGGCTATCGTCATGCTATGCTCCATGCTAAAACCTGTACAATCGATGGTCAATGGTCCACCGTTGGAACGGCAAACATGGATCGATTGAGCTCAATTGGCAACTACGAGATTAATGTGGAAATCTATAGTGACACTTTCGCGCGCCAAATGGAGTCGATCTTCGCCCATGATACTGCCGATGTGTCCGAGCTGATAGTCGAAGATTGGTATGGACGCCCCTGGTACGCTAAATTTAGCGAACGTATCTTATTACCACTACGCGTCATTATGTAGAGATGATAATTTCAAAAATCCAATTCTTTCGGAGAGTGTTGGACTCCCGCCGCGTTCACCTTTCTGCGATTTCGCAGCTTCGCTGCTCTTTACGATTCTTATTACATTTTTTACATTTTCACAATCTTTTGCGCGAAGCGCAAAAGATTGTGAAAATGTAA
>CAXTXB010000388.1:0-5926 GCA_964247965.1 uncultured Dictyobacter sp.
GCCTGGCTTCGGCAAACTTGTTGCAGCGCATTATGGGGCTGGTCAATTTAGCTGTTGTGACCTACAAAATTGGCATTGGCCCAAATATGGATGCATATAATGTTGCGGTTCTTTTACCCATTACCCTGGCGGCTATGCTAGCTAGCTCTCTTGAATCCTCTGTCATTCCTGTCTATTCACGCCTACGTACAAAAGGAGCGAAAGAACAATCATCAAAGCTTTTTAGTACACTGTTAAATATTCTAATTATACTTTCTATTCTAGTTACGACAGTAGCTCTCCTGTTTAAAACCTGGTTATTAACAATATCGGCCCCAGGAGCGTCGCATTCAGTAATAAGTCTGGCATCAGGACTTGCCATATATACCTTTCCTGTTCTTGCTTTAATGACGCTCAACAGCTTTATGGAGTGCCTTCTTAATGCGGATGGCAAATTCGGCTGGCCTGCTTATGCTGGCCTTTTAGTGCCACTTACGACTGTTATCTTCATACTATTAGGGGATAATAGCCACAGTATTATTATGTATGCCCTTGGTACATTGGCCGGAAATGTGCTACAGTTGATAGTTATTGTCTATCGCGCCCATACAGCTGGTATTGTGTATCGCCCGATTATGGATTTAAAGATGCCAGAACTTAAGCCAATTCTGGAGTATGCGAGTCCCTCTCTCTTTGGCGCGCTTATCAGCATGGTATCGCCTTTTTTTGACCAGTTTTTCAGCTCATATCAAGCCGCTGGTACTATTTCGGCGTTGAGCACAGCCTTAAAATTTAATGGTGTGCCGACAGGGGTGATCTTTGCAGCCGTTGGACGTGCAGCCTTGCCTTACCTGGCTAGCCAGGCTGCAATTAAAGATATGAAGGCTTTTAAGGGCACTCTGCGTCTCTACATCTGGGTGATAAGCATTGTTACCTTTATCGTGACGGTGGGCATAGTTTTGCTATCCTACTTAGTCATTGCTTTACATCTTCACTATGGATCAACCAATGCTGCACAAGCAACAGAGACGGCAATCCTTCTTATAGGTCTGGCGATTGGCTTGATTCCGACGGCCGCTGGTTATATTCTCTCGCGAGCCTTCAATGCATTAGGGAAGCCTAAGGTGCTGATGGGCGTGAGCATCTTTAGTGTCTTTGCTAACGCCGGCTTCGACGCACTCTTTGGCCACTTCTGGGGGGGCTTCGGTATAGCATTTGCGACATCGCTTTACTATGTCTGCACAATGATCATCCTGATTGTTGCCCTAAGAAGAACTATCGGGAAGCTTGATCTGTTAACACCGCCAAAAGAATTATTGGATGTGCTGTGGAAGTTCGGTATGGGAAGCTATATCGAAAGGTTTGCAACCTGGAAAGATGAAAATTTGCCTTTGGGGCTGACATACGAGTTTCGTAAGCAGATCTTCCAGGTGCTTTTTGCACTGGCGGTTTTCTCAGGTGGAGTCGCGGGGGCTGTCTTCGTGCCCAATTTCTGGCGCTACGCCTTTGGCATCGTGCTGGTCTTCGCGCTCATACGCTATCCTTATATACTCTTGATCGGCTGGGCATGTATTAATGTCTTTATCGGATCATCGCTGCCTCTCTTCAACGGTAATAATCTGTTATCGGGCTTGACCTTGCCGACCCTTCTGCTTCTATTCTACTTACCGACGAAGCTTGCCTTTAAACGTATGCCAGCATTGCCTATCTTGCTCATCTACTTCATCTGGATCTTGTTAAGCGCCGGCATCTCACCCATGACACCCTACGACTTTACAGTCACATGGTCAACACTTATGGATTTTGTTGGAGCAAGTGTCCTGGTGGTTCTACTGATCACTAACCGCAAGAGAATGCTGAATATTATCGACCTGATGATAGCGCCTGCGATCTTTATAGCATTCTATGGCTTCTACGGTTTCGCGATCAAGCTACACGGCGTGGTAGATCCAACGACGGGTTTGTTCCGTATCAGTTCGATTTTTGGTGACACACCACCAACACTTGGCTTATATCTTTCAATCCTTATTCCTTTAACAATCTATCGACTGTTTACGCTGAGGGGCTTCTGGAAGATTACAGGAGGCATACTGGTACTCATCACCCTATTAGTTGCCGTTGCTTTAACTCTTAACCGCGGCACGTACTTTGCTCTGGTTGCAATGTTTGTCGTCATAGTCTTATTTATACCTTCAAATAAGATCAAAGCGATTATGGTGAGTACAAGTGTAGCGCTTGGTGGGCTGGTCGTGCTCGCGACCTCAGCGGCAAATATTCCGATCTTTGCTCGCTTCGCTAATAGCGATATCACATCATTAAATGGTCGTACTTATCTCTGGCAAGCTATTCTTGATCACTTTGACCCGGCGCAGCTCATGGGCTACGGTCAAAAAGCGTCAGATGTCTTACTTGAGAATTTGAAAGTTGGCTTCGGAGGTGGAGTTATTGCTACGGCCGCGCATAATATCTTCCTGGAGGCAATGTATGAGCACGGCATAATTGGCCTCTCAATGCTTATACTCACGCTCCTTGTGCTTGGTGTGACGCTCGTTCTCAAATGGTTTAAGGGCAACTACGATCAGCGTTTGCTGCTGGCGATGGTCTTAGGATGTTATGTTTCTGTTGTCATTCAATGTTATGAATCAAATGACATATGGAATCAGTCTGTCGGCATCTACTTCTTCATGTTCATGGCCTTACCATTTGCGCTCTTATGGGATGCAAAACAAAAGCCTGAAGTAGATGTAGCGAAAATTGATGAGATGGAAACACAAGAAGTGGGGGCAGTATCTGATACAGAACAGGAACAGTTTGCGCGGGCGTAGTAGGAAAAAGCATTTTCCTCCTTTCTCCTCTACGCGGGTGGCCTATTAAGGAGATTTCTGTGGAAAATCGGCTTCGTATCTGCATGGTCGCATTCTTGTTCTCACCCATTGTAGGAGGGGCTGAAACGCGAGCGGAGAAGCAAGCGCGCCAGCTTCAAGAGCTCGGCCATGAAGTCATTATCATTACACTCAGGCATCACAAAGGCTGGAAAAAACTGGAAAACATAGACGGATTGTCAGTGGCGCGAGTTGGGGGACTTTATACGAAGAATGGTACGCTGCGTATCGGTAGGCTTGGACATCTTCCTATTGATTTCCTTGTATTTGTGAAGCTCTGGAGCTTGCGCCACCGTTATGATGTCCTCCACTCGCTACAACTCTCGCCTCTGGCTGGTGTCGCTGCCCTGATCGGCAAGCTTCTGGGCAAACCTATTGTTGTTAGTATTCCCAGCACTGGTCCTGGTAAGCGGCAGTCGGAAGATGATGCGAAGCTGATGGCTGATATGCTTGCAGATAAAATTAGTGATCTTAGTTTTCTGAAAGTTCCCTATGATGATATTGTTGTCGGTGACTTAGGCTATATGAGGCAAACAGCTTTTGGTGGTGGTATGATCTTACAATTTCTAAAAAAATCAGAGGCTTTCTATCATATTCTCAGCAACCGAAGTCGTAACTATTTAACATCTAATGGTTTTCGCGCAGATAAAATTTTCAGAATACCTAATGGAATAGATATTGATAGATTCCATCCAAATTTAGAAAAACGCCCAGACCCGACTAAACCAGAGCGGGATATCTTGTGTGTTGCGCGGCTGTCATTCCCAAAGGGAATTGATGTTCTCCTTCATGCCTGGTATCGCATGATGAGCGAACCAGACGAATGGAGGTCTAATTTGAAACCCAGGCTGCTCATCGCGGGCTCTGGCGAATTACAGGAGCAAATGGAGCGTATCTCCAAAGAATTAGAGATCGAGGACAGTGTTGTCTTCCTGGGTTTAATTAGAAACGTTATTCCTCTTTTACAAGAGGCATGGGGCTTTGTTTTACCTTCACGTTGGGAAGGCATGCCTAATGCGCTTTTGGAGGCGATGGCTTGCGAGGTGCCCTGTATCTCAACACGAGTCAGCGGCAGTGAAGATATCGTTGTGAATGGTGTGAATGGATTACTAACCGAACCCGAACAACCTGTGGAGCTGGCGCAAGCGATGCGACATCTGATCGAGGATACAAACCTGGCTCAGCGCCTGGCTCAAGAAGGTCTCAAGACCGTCATACGCGATTATCAGCTTATACGTGTCACAGAGCAGATATTAGACCTCTATTACAGGGGATTGAGAAAAGAAAATCCTGTCGCACCCCGGGTTCTTGAAGGCGTGGGAGAGAAATTATATGATTCAAAAACCACGAATTTATATTGCAATCACAACTTTTTACCCTTTTGTTGGTGGAGCAGAGACTCAAACGTTAGCGCAAAGTCAACGTTTAATAGAGGCAGGCCATAAAGTTCAAGTTGTTACATTTCATCATAAGCATATCTGGCCTGTCCATGAAACGATCAAGGGAGTTCCGATTACACGGGTAGCGGGATTGCTGTTAGGACGACGCGAGAAGCTACCACGACCAATTCAACAACTGCTCTATTTGCTATCTATGTTCGTTATGAGCTGGACTGTATGGCGGCAACGCAACCAGTTCGATGTACTCCAGGTCTGTCAATTTAGCTTGCTTGTCTTACCACTTGCTATAATCTGTCGCCTGGCAAAGAAGCCGATGACGATCGTCGTGATCAGTGCAGGAGCAGACAAGGCAACAAAGACAAGTGGGGCGGCAAAGCTTATCGCGGGACCGCTCGATCCCAATTTGCCCTGGCTGCAGGTCGATGGGAAAACCTGGATTGATGGAGACCTTTATGGCTTAAAAAGTGCCGGTGAGCGTGTGGTAGGTTATACGCGCAGCTTGCTCAAACAGATCGGTGCCGTCGTCATCGTCCTCAGTTCACGTATGCTCCGGTATTTGAAAGAGAACGACTTTGATCTGCCTGGGACGCAGCTTATTCCCAACGGCGTTGATATTGTCCGCTTTCAGCCTCTGGCAGAAGATATAAATATTGAACAGCGGGCACGGACCGTCGTCTGTGTGTCCAAAGCTCGCTATGAAAAAGGTCTGGACGTTCTGCTACAAGCATGGCATCTGGTGAAAGAGCAGCAACCAGAGGCGAAGCTGGTAATTGTAGGAAGTGGTCCACTTCAAAAGCAACTTGAGCAGATGGCTAGCGCCCTGGAAATTACCCAGAGTGTTGAATTTGCAGGATTACAGAGCGACGTTCCGGGACAGCTCCATCGAGGTTTAATAGGTATTCTCCCCTCACGCTGGGAAGGTATGCCCAACGCACTCCTGGAGGCGATGGCTAGCGGCCAGGCTTGCATTGCCACACGAGTCAGCGGAAGTGAAGATCTGATCCAGGATAGTGAAAATGGGCTACTGGTCGAATCCGAAGATTATGAAGAGATGGCCAAAGCTCTCGTTACATTGCTAGCAGATACAGTACTCGCACAAAAATTTGGGGCAGCGGCGCGTGCCACCGTTGAGCAAAGTTATACACTGGAACATGTCCTCAGCATGTATACAGCAACGTATGAACGCCTCACATCGGGTCAAGAGCACCCCTCAGCTATCGCCGAGCTTCAAGAAACGGCGCTTTAGCTCATTAGAGATATACGTGAAAGGATTATCTTTCCATGTGTGGAATAGCAGGATTTGTGAACGTGCAGCGCAGCTATGACAGCGCGGAACACCTTATCGATGCGATGTGCAAAGTCATTCGTCATCGTGGGCCTGATGACCAGGGAACATGGGTCGGCGACGGCATTACGGGCACAGCCGCGCTCGGTATGCGCCGCCTGGCCATTATTGACCTTGCAGGTGGCCACCAGCCGATCTTTAATGAAGACAAAAGTATGCTTATCGTCTTCAATGGTGAAATCTATAATTATCGTGGTCTACAGGAAGAGCTAGAAGCTCGCGGACATCATTTTCAGACGAACAGCGATACAGAAACCATTCTGCACGCTTATGAAGAATATGGTGATGATTGTGTGGATCACTTACGCGGTATGTTTACA
>CAXTXB010000389.1:0-5925 GCA_964247965.1 uncultured Dictyobacter sp.
ATCTTTTGCGCGAAGCGCAAAAGATTGTGAAAATGTACAAAATGTAAAACATTTATTAAAAATCGTAAAGAGCAGCGAAGCTGCGACTTTAGTTATCAGATGTACTATTTACATTGAACTTGTAGACCGAGCCACCGGTGCCGGAGTTGGCGGTATCAGAGATCCAGAGATTTCTGCCCTGTCTATCGAATTCGATGTTGAAGTATCCGATACCGTTGGGAATGGGCCACTCTTTGATGGTTGGGGATTTACCCTGCCAGTCGGTGCCATTTCCCTGGCTATCCACAATGACGGCTGGAGCCGCATCGGTCTGATTGTTATCGTTTTGCACGCGATTGAAGATCAAGACACCGATCTGACGAGTCGCGTCATTTTCGAAGAAGAGATTGCCATTGCGATCGAAGCGCATATCTTCGGTGTTTGAGAGAGAGCCAGTGTGGGGCAGGCTATACTCGACGATGCCCGGCGAGCGAGTGACCTGCGAATTTGAGACCGCAGCCTGTACAGTCGAAGCCACAGGATTTGTAGGCAGATTGGGTGACGCGGTCTGATTCGTGACACCAGCATTGGAGCCAGTCGAGACTGGTGAAACAGGAGTGGTAACGCCAACCGCACGATTTGGGAAGAGATGGGCGATTTTGTCGGCGGCATGCTCTGAGAACCAGATGGTGTCGTCTGGAGCGACGATCAGGCCAGCGGGACGGCTCTTAGGCGTGGGCGAGGTATACTCGGTAATGGTTCCTTTGGCCGGATCGAGCTTGCCGATCTTATTGGCGATTGGATTGAAGGACGAGTTGCCCTGCTCGGCGAACCAGAGGTTGCCCTTGGAATCCAGCCCGATCTCCTCTATCTCAGCACCTACGGTAGGAACGCTCCACTCAGTAATTGTACCATTGGCGCTCAAGCGGGCAATTTTGCCGCCCGTCGCGTCACTAAAATCCACCTCGTTAAACCAGATGTCTCCAGCCTTGCCGATCACCAGGAAGGTTGGAGTCAGCGAGCGCGAGGAGGCAGGGAGTAAATATTCGCTTTCCTTGCCCGTGGCCGGGTTTATCTTACCAATACCCGGCGCATTGCCCTCAGTAAACCAGACATCACCATTTCCATCAACCTTAATCGTGCCCACGCCCGCATTTGAATTCGCCAGCGGATACGCTTTGAGGCTGCCGGTCTGCTTATTGATCGTCCCGACCTTGCCAGTGCCCAGCCCGAACCAGGGATTCCCATTCTGGTCCACGGTAATCCCAATGGCGAAGCCCCCGGCAGCAGAAATATTATAGCGATTAAATAGACCCCGATTGGATACAGTATTCGGATCATCCGCATGTGCAGTCAGAGACGATTTTCCGAAGACAGCTACAGCCCCCGCCAGCACCAGCACCGCACTCATCATAATCAGAAAGAATATACGGTTTTTCGTGCCTACAAACATAAAACACTCCTGGTTAAAGACAATAGAATCAGCAAGAATCAGAAAGAGGGGAGCGGAGATAGAAATACATCGATCTAAATTAGAGCCTAAGAGTTGTACCCCGCATTACCCCACTCTAAGCCTACATAATTAATAGGGCGGATACAAGACATTTGTGGAAAAGAGAGAGAAAAGTACTAGCTGTATATCGAAATATGACAAAAAGGTTAGATCCATCCCTTGCGGTTATCATGCTCACCTCGCTTCAGAGCCTGGCGACTATGACAACCGCAAGGGATCAATGCTGTTTAAATAAGACGTTGTTCAAAAGAAATCGGGTTGCAGCGCTTGTCTCTGGGAAGCAGAGCACGCTGATTGGATCAGCCGAATCCACGCTTGAAAAAGGGGAGAGTGCGACAGAGAGAGCGAATACCGACTTTGTGGTATGAGCCAGAGCACTTTTTTAGAAGAGCCAGTGCCGCGATAATTCTTCGCGGCACTGAGCTCTTAGCAGCTAGTTTACATTAAATGAGTAGACAGAACCGCCGGTACCGAAATTGGCGGTATCAGAGATCCAGAGGGTCTTCCCCTTACTATCGAATTCGATGTTGAAGAAGCCGATGCCACCGGGTATATTCCATTGTTGAATAGTCGGAGCATCACCTTTTTTACCAAAGACCAACACGCCAATCTGGTGGGTAGCGTCATTCTCGTAGTAGAGGTTACCTTTTTTATCAAAGCGCATATCCTCAGTGTTCGAGACAGAACCAGTATGCGGCAGACTGTACTCGACGATCCCCGGCGAGGTCGTGACCTGCGAGGTCGTGTCCGTCTCCTGGGCAGCCAGGTTTGCGGGAGTCGTGGACGTGTTAGGCGTACTCGTCTGGGTGGAGCTAGTGGGGCTCGAACCTGTAGAAGTAGGAGTCACAGCGGTTGTCACACCCTGCGCTTGATTGGGGAAGAGGTGAGCGATTTTGTCGGTCGCGTGCTCTGAGAACCAGATGGTGTCATCTGAAGCAACAACGATGCCGGCAGGACGGCTCTTAGGCGTGGGCGAGGTATATTCGGTAATAGTTCCATTGGCCGGATCGAGCTTGCCGATTTTATTAGCAATGGGATTGAACGATGAATTACCCTGCTCAGCGAACCAGAGATTGCCCTTAGAATCAAGCGCGATCTCCTCTATCTCAGCGCCAACGGTAGGCACACTCCACTCAGTAATTGTACCATTGGCGCTCAGGCGACCAATCTTGCCACCCGTCGCATCACTATAATCCACCTCGTTAAACCACACGTTCCCACTATTATCAAGAACGATGAAAGTAGGAGTCAGCGAGCGCGAGGAGGCAGGGAGCGGATAGTCAGTCTCCTGACCCGTAGCCGGGTTTATCTCGCCAATGCCCGGCGCATTACCCTCGGTAAACCAGACATTGCCATTTCCATCAACCTTGATCGTGCCCACGCCCGCATTGGTATTCGCCAGCGGATACGACTTGAGATTGCCGCTTTTCTGATCGATGGTCCCGATGCTCGCGTTGCCGAGGCCAAACCAGGGATTTCCATTTTGATCCACCGTAATTCCAATTGCAAAGCCGCCACGAGCAGAAATATTATATTTGGTAAACTCGGAGCCGGGCTTATCAGCCTTCGCGGATAGGGAGGAATGTCCAAATAGAGTTAATGCTGTGGCAAATGCAAGTACTATGCCTAAAATGCCAAGATACTGAACAGGTCTCTTCGTATGTGTGATCATAAACAACACTCCTTTTATATTAAAAACTCATATTATGTAGCGACAATCCCTTGCAGCTTTTGTTCTCGCTAGAGTTGTATCAGGGCTCAAAACGCACCCCTACCTATATATATAGATTTATGGGTTACGACGACAACCGCGAGGCATTGCCGCCACACGGTTATAGACCAGCGGGTTTCCGTGTCAGCCTTTCGGTTTCATATTGGGTGCCCGAAGATAAGATACGGCTTGCATCATTTTGAACTGCGGGATTCAAGCCACTCAATAGGCGACGACTGCCGTTGACGGTTAGACTTGTCTGCTCCTTTAACTGCTGCAGGCGAGTTACCTGAGTACTAATCAAGGCTTGCTGCTCGCTGATAATAGCGGCAAGTTGACGCAAAAACTGTACCCAATCGCTCGTCTGCTTGTTGTTGACACGGGAAACGCTCAGCGCCCTCTCCTGCAACGGGATGATGTGCTCTAAATCGGCCACAAACTGGTTGAGGGTCTCTGAAACCTTATTGAGCGCAGCAGCTTCGTCGGCGATTGAATACTCTTGACGTATGGTCAGGTCATTCAGTTCATAGGCAGTCCTACGCATGGATTCCAGATTCTGCAGACTGATCCCCAGCTCCTTCATGCGCGCCCGGATCTTACGCAGGGCGATCGCGACACCATCAAGCGCAGTATTGGTCTGCACCGATAGGCCATGCAGGGCACGATCATTTCCATCGGCGATCCCATGCGCCGCCATCTCCATCAATCGAATCGCCTGCTCTAGCCGGGCATAATCAGAACTGGCATGAATGAGATTCGCGAGACGGTCAAGCATGATGTTCAGTGATCCAGCGATAGGCAACAGCTCGCCACTCGTGATGGGCA
Source organism: uncultured Dictyobacter sp. (assembly GCA_964247965.1). Lineage (GTDB taxonomy): Bacteria > Chloroflexota > Ktedonobacteria > Ktedonobacterales > Ktedonobacteraceae > Dictyobacter. The sequence continues at coordinate 4,029 of CAXTXB010000389.1, forward strand.
CGCGCGCCGAATAATCGCCACCCGCCACCCGCGCATGAATATCCTTGAGCATCTGAATATCAACCTGCAACCGCTGATTGCGCTCCGCCAGCAACAGCCGCTGCCGCTCCGCCAACTGCTTCGCCTGGTCCAGCTCCTCCACCCTACGCTTCTCATTACGCAGCAGACGCTCGTTCTCCAGCACAGTGATGCCCTGACGCGCACCCACCAGGGCAAGCAGGCCCAGACCCACAAGAAAAGGAATAATAAGACTTCTACCGCCACCCGCCATATACGGAGCCGTCGCGGCACGGAAGACAATCAGCGTACTGGCAACCACAGCCGCCGCGAAAGGAATAAGCGACTGCAGGCCCCGCACACTTTTTACCTCACCAACATTTGACCCATCGATTTGCATTGTCCCCCCCACTTCTCCTTGTCCATCCTCACGTTGCACACCGCGCAAGCGAACCAGCCCGGCGAGTGCGAAGAGTAGATAACAGGCCATCCAGGCACCATTAGAAGCATCCCCAGCATTGAACGAGGTATAAAGCTCCTCGTTAAGAAAGATAGAGTCAGCTATAATAAGAAAGACGACGGCGGGAATAAAAAGACGCAAGGCCGCCTGACCCGCAACCTGCCGATTCTGGCTGATCAACACCACCGTCAGGCCGAAGAGCAGTCCAAGATCACCAACAGGATACGCCATATTCGTGGCCTTACCCAGCACACTCTGCCCACTTTGCAAATAAAAGGGTGCAAGCAAAAAATACCACGAAAGGGCCGTTCCCGCAGCCATCATCAGCAGGCTATCGAGCACAACCTTGGCGCGAGCAATGCCCGGTCGTCCCTGATGTATTATCCCTGGCAACAGGGCGAGGCCCAGAAAGAAAAAAGGATACTGAATCAAATAGAAAAGGTCCGCCAGCGAAGGAACCGGGACATTATTCGGCATCACAATCCGATCCAGAATCGCCCACGTCGTCTGCGCGATCGCATAAGAAAGCATGGCCGTGGCAAACATCGTCCAGGCCACCGCACCCGGCTTGCGATGCCGATAGAGCACAATAGCCGCTAGTAACACCGGCAGCAGCTCCACCCAGCTCAATGAAGCCCGCACCCAATCGGTTGCCGCAGCCGCCCAGGGTGGTTTAGCCACAATCACAAATATCTCATAGATCATGATCAATATACTGACCACGACTGCGCTCGCCACCAATGGCTCCCGGCCCGCGAGAGCAAAAATATCTAGTCGAGGTTTGGGCAGAGGTGCAGGCCTGGGAAAAGGAATAGACTGCCCTGAATAGCTACCGGACAACTGATCAGTCGAGGCGTTCCGGAATACGCCAGAGCCACCGACATCTCCCGAAGATTGCCTGCCAGAGTAGGGAGCGATGTCGATAGATGGGGAAGATTGGCCACCCGACCAATCTGCTCTAGAATTTCGATTCATCGTTTTCTCCTAAACAAAAGAGAGAAATATCAGGCAAGATAGAAAGAGACGGGGCGTTGATGCATTATATTTCTAACCTGGCCTATAACATAGCATTTTATATCAGATTAAAAAAGCAAACAGCATAAACGACCCACCAGAAATAATTCCATCCACACTTCTTTTCAGCGTATAGTTGCTTCAGTGTAAAAAATCACAAAACGTGTCAAACTACATCATTTGACACACTCTTCTTAGCAGATTAAAACGCGTTATCAACTTCCAACTTGAACAAACGCTTGAGCATCACATTTCGATGATCTCTTTATATCCTACACAATTAGTAGAACGTATACAAGGCATGTATGGCAAATAAGAGATAGAAGTACTACTCATGCATTCAAACATGACAAATTGAAGAATAACCCTGTTTGTCAAATGGGTCATCCCCAAAGTTTGAAAAATGATGACCATCGTGTTTTTTCC
>CAXTXB010000390.1:0-2933 GCA_964247965.1 uncultured Dictyobacter sp.
CTTTGAGTCATGATAAATACAATAATGAGAATGAGTGCCCCTGCACCAATGCAAACTCCTGCTGCACTAAAGCCCAGACGTGTCCTTGATAGGCTGTTTAAAAATGTGCCCGAAAGCATGCCTACTTGTTTCTGCTTCTGTTGCGCGTATGTCTGCTGAGATCTATCGGTCACGCTTTGCGGCTGCTTGCCTTTTGTATATTGCATCTCCCTGGCTTGCTGCTTACTATTCTTTTCCTCTTGCTTTATAGAGGAAGCTACATTTTGTGGAAATAATAGAGCGCCTTGTCCAGGCCCACCTTTCTCACCCATATCCTTCACTGGTATGCCGCACCTTGGGCAACTTGTTCTTGAGGGGGAGACTGGCAAGCCACATTGTGAGCACATCATAAGCCTGGCCTCTTTAATCAAACAACTTCCTACTGTACCTGAGAACACCAAATATAAAGACGAAAGAGTCTCATAACTAGTAAGGAATAAGTAGATATATAGGAATTTGGTCATCTCCTATTTAGATTTCTTGAGGATGATGAGCATAGATTCTCCCTGCCCTTGACACTCCTAAATAGCACAACTACAATACAATACGTGGATAATGTGTTATGTTTGGTGGAGACTATGCTATTCAATTGTGGATAGAAGCAGAGCGGGGAAAATAACGTGACAATAGGTGCTGATGTAGAGCAGGTGTTGAATACTCATATCGCTCGCCTACAGGCTAGCTTGCGACGTGTGTCAGGCGCGAGTCATGGACCAGAAGAGGGCAGCGATGCCTGGTTACTCCTCAATGCCCTTATAAATGCTAATAGCGAGGCGACCCAGACGTTCGAAGCTCGCTTTGAACAGTCGGGCCGCTGGCTGGCAGAACAAGGTGGGAAGCTGGATAGTCGCCTGAGCGGTCTTCAACTGTACGTTGATGCCCTATCCAGTGAGCTGAAGCAGATCTTTGCTGAGCAGCCGGGTATGTCTGTCGAGGTAACTACTCGCCTCTATCAGTTGCAATCCATTGGAATTATCGCGCTCACGCGTGGTTACCAGGGTGTTACTGATCAATATAAAATGGAGAGTACTCATACGACACAACAGTTGGAGCATCGCTTGATGGCCCTGCAGCGTATCAATGGTGTGAGCAACTCGGCAACCGATCTTGATCAGACCCTTGAAATTACTGCCCAGGTAGTCGCGGAAGAGTTGCACGTCGAGCTGTGTTCCATCTTCTTTTACGATGAGCTTCAGCGGGTGCTAACTCTACGAGCGACTAATGGCCCTCGCCCACTCGGTGGCATGCATTTTACCCTACGCCTTGGGGAGGGCTACAGCGGTTGGGTGGCCGATAAAGGACGCCCCCTGGTGATTCACGACGCCCTGGGCGACGCCAACTTTTCTTCAGAGGCGCGCGCGTATCACACAGACCTGCGTGGCCTGATGGCCCTGCCTCTGATATTTTTTGGCAACGCAGAGCGTCTCATCGGCGTAGTGAGCGTGCAGTCAATTGAGCCGCGAGACTTTACACGTGATGAGGTGAGCTTTGTAGAGGTCGTGGCTGGTATCGTGGCCATTAATATCGAAAATGGTCGCCTCTATGAGCAGACCGATGAGCAACTTCGCCGCAAGGTTCATGAGCTCGCAACTATCCACCGTGTTTCGTCAATCATTGCTTCCACCTTGAATCTCGATGAGGTGCTGCAAATTATTACAACCCAGGCCGTGCATCTATCTGGCGCGGAGCGGTCCTGTATCTTCGAGCTTGACCCCGAGCGCCAACGGCTTCATGTCCTGGCTCATTATGGCTTTAATAGCGATATCGCGGCCCATATTCAGATTGGAGTCGGCCAATGCTGTGCCGGCCGCGCTGTTCAGACTGGCCGCTTTAGTATGGCGGTTGATTGCTTTCAGTCTGATGAAGGATGCTTCTTGCATGGCGAACCATTCGTTTCCTCTGAAATTCATTCGGTTCTCTGTGTTCCGTTGAAGGTGAAGCAGAAAGTGCTTGGCTGCATCTGTATCTATAGCAGCCATCGCCACTTTCTCAGCCCTGAACAAATGCAGCTAGTTATTACCTTTGCTAACGAGGCTGCGATCGCGATCGACAATGCTCGCCTGTATGAGGAGACGCGTCGTGGCCTGGAGCTCAAGTCGGTACTTTTGCGTGAACTACACCACCGCGTGAAGAACAATCTGGCCACGGTGGCTGGTATTCTCTCTCTGCAGCGTCGTCGCACCAAGTCTCCTGAAATTCGTGCGACCCTTGCTGAGAGTGTGAACCGCGTCCAGGGTCTGGCATCTACCCATGATCTGCTAGCCCATGAAGATGTGAGTGAGGCGCGGGTTGATGAAATTGCGCGCAAGATTGTGGGTGTGGCTCATACCAATTTGAGTCCGCCTGACAAGCGCCTCACTTTTCAGGTTGAGTCTAGCCCGATAGTCATCCCTTCACGTGCTGTGACTGTATTGGCCCTGGTTATCAACGAGATGATCTCTAATGCGATTAAGCATGGTATGGCGCAACAATCTGAGGGTACTATCATCGTTCGTGGCCGCGAAGAAAATGGTATGGTAATTGTGCAGGTGCTAGATACAGGCCGCGGGCCTGCGGCCGAGATCTCCCTGGATGAGTCTGGTGAGGGGAGCTCAGAGGGCCTTGGCCTGTCTTTGATTAAAAATTTAATTGTGGATCTGGAAGGCCGCTTCTCACTGCGTCGCGAGTTATTGCCGCAGCCAAATAAGGAAAACGAACCTCCTGTTGAATATACCGTGGCGGAGGTTCGTTTTCCTCTAGTAAAACGCAGCCGTACCTGATCTCTAGCTCCCGCAGGCTTTGCATCCATTCAGAGAGTGTCGGATCTCTGTTCCGTTCGTGTTCTCGCGCCTTCGGCGCTCGTCCCGTTTTCTACATTTTGCTTTTTCTACACTTTTCGAGCTTCGCCCGAAAAG
>CAXTXB010000390.1:2943-5894 GCA_964247965.1 uncultured Dictyobacter sp.
GTAGAAAACGGGACGAGCGCCGAAGGCGCGCGAACACGAACGGAACAGAGAGGCGCCCATCATGGGGGGACGGCATCCTCTTAGAAACAGAGAGTTGAACTGCTTACGTTCCTCTCATCTTGTGGATCGTGGAGGTGATATTGTATGTGTGATACGTCGCAAAAGAGAAGGATTCTTGTTGTTGAGGATGAAATAGCCATACAGCAGGTGCTATCTTTCTTCTTAAAACATCATAATTTCGAGGTGCTCGCAGCCCTTGATGGCCAGGAGGCGATTCGCCTCATTCCCACATTCGAGCCCGATCTGATTATTCTTGACCTCGTAATGCATCCTATATCGGGCTGGGACGTGCTCCAGTGGCTACACACAAATCGCTTAACATCCCTCTTTCCAGTTCTTGTTATGAGTTGCCTCGTCCATCTATCAGATCAGGTGCGAGCCTTCGAAGCCGGAGCTCTTGAATACGTCACAAAGCCAGCGCAGCCTAGTATCATCATGGAACGCATCCATGCTTTACTTGCTCTTACAGCCGAGCAGCGCGTCCAACTTCAATGTGAGCGCATCGATGAGCAGCGCAGGGCTTTAGCGCGTATCAGTGCTTCACTGCCGGATGAGTTTGTCTATTAGCAACAGGTTAAACAGCTTGCAAAGTGTTTCATATAGCCAGTGGTTGTCCACACTTAGTACAGAAACGATTGCCAACCGGATTGCGTTCACCGCATACGGTGCATTGATTTAAGAGATATCCACAGCGCACGCAGTAACGCATTTGCGGCTTGTTGAGATGATGGCAATTGAAGCAAGGAAAAAGGACGTTCTGGCGTCCATCCATGCTGGGGGAGCGCTGCATTATTGGTGCTATAAAAGAGGTTGCTACAGGAGGCACTGCCTGTCTGTAGTAACCGCCCATTGACGAAGCGCGCATAACTGTAAGTGCTTGTTGTAGTGCCTCTGCCATGTCATGACCCGTTTGATAGCGCTGTCGTGGGTTTTTCATCAACGCTGTCAAAATGATATGTTCAATGGCTGGATGGATGTTTGGGTTGATTGCTCTGGGACGTGGTGGACGTTCGTAGATATGACTGTGGGCCAACGCCGGGTAGTTGTCACCTAAAAAGGGCGTTCGACCGGTTTGGGCTTCAAAGAGCATGACGCCAAGCGCATAGATATCGGCACGCCCATCGACCGCTACTCCCTGGCACTGTTCCGGTGACATATACTCAGGAGTACCCACCCCTGCTCCTGGACGTGTTAGATTAAGCTGCTTGCTAGCAAGCACCTTCGCTATTCCAAAATCGGAGAGGATAGGCCGGTTCGCCCGATCCATGAGAACGTTGACAGGCTTAATGTCTCTATGAATAACACCTTGCTCATGAGCATATGTTAGTGCATCGGCCAACTGGGTAAAGATAGAAACGATTTCAGCACTATCAATCATTCTACCTTCGCCCTGCAATTGATCCATGCGTTGTTTAAGCGTTCCTCCATCTACCAGTTGCATAACGATATACAAATGCCCATTTTTCTCGCTGGCATCGTGGACAGTGACGATATTGGGGTGAGAGAGCCGAGCGATAAGCCTCGCTTCGAGATTAAAGCGCTCTACGAAACTTCGGTCACTAGCATACCATGGTGGAAGAACCTTGACAGCCACGTCTCGCCCCAGGTTTTCCTGATGAGCCCTGTAGACGCGTGCCATCCCTCCCTGCCCAATTGCCTCAAGTATTCGGTAATTACCGAGTGTTGTTCCTATCAGATCGTCTTGCTGCATCGTGTCATAGGACCACGAGAACAGTGCCTGTCATCTTTGCTAGCGGCTCCCCGTCCGTTTCTTTGGTAAGAAGTTGACAAAATGGGAAGCTGCTATCTCTACAGTAACTGTTACGTGGCCCCTTTCCCTCTCTAAATGACATTGTCCTTTGAGTGTATGATGCAATTCCAGGTCCAGGTCTTTCCTCTGCCTTCTCCTGCCTCTTCTTACTTCCTGCCGAAGACAAGGACGGTCTGACCAAGCTGTATACGGTCGCCTTCTTGCAGTGGATAGGTTTGAAATTTGTTGACCATTTGACCATTGACCTTAGTTCCGTTCGCACTGCCTTCATCCTTGAGAGCATAGTTGCCATTCCCCATATTGACAACTGAGGCATGCAGACGCGACACTGCCAGGTCCTCCAGGAAGATATCGCTCTCTCGGCTGCGTCCGATACTTAACGATTCTTTTCTGACTTCATATGTTCTTCCTGGCTCTTTGCCCTCTTCGACACGTACATAGCCCAGTCCTGTCTGTTGTGATGCACCAGTTGTGCGCAGCATGGTTTTGTCGTTATCATTTGTGCCATAACCTTGTTGCCCCATGTTCCCCATGTTCTCTTGCTGCCACCCTGGTGCTGCCTGGGCTCCACCTTGCATTGCCCATGGGTCTGCTTGTTGCTGAGGCTGACCCCAGCTTGCCCCCGATGTATTAGCCCCAAAGCCATTCGGTGCTTGTGGCACTGGATTCACTGGTAGGGCGCTAGATGGTGCGCTCCATGCTTGCTGCCCACCATTGCTTTGTGCCCAGGGATCTTGTGCAGCGGGTGCGGGAGTCTGCCCCCACGCGTCCTGTGCCGCTGCTGCAGGCGCGGCTTCCCATGACGCCTGCCCACTCTGTCCTCCCCATGGGTTATTAGACTGCTGTGCTTGTTGCGGGCTTGCTGTTGATCCCCACGGATTGTTAGGTTGCGCCGCTTGTCCAGCCTGCCCCCATGGATTGTTAGCCTGCTGAGGCTGCCCCGTGGCAGCTCCCCACGGATTATTAGATTGTTGCTGAACTGGGGCGGGATTAGCGGTCCCCCACGCATCAGGTTGCGGTGCGGGAGCGGCTCCCCATGCATCCGCTGGTTGGGCTGGAGCAGTCCCCCACGGATTATTAGATTGTTGCTGAACTGGGGCGGGATTAGCGGTCCCCCACG
>CAXTXB010000391.1:0-1288 GCA_964247965.1 uncultured Dictyobacter sp.
CCTGACCCCACCACACGCCCTGTGTTTGCCCGCTACGCGGAGTTAGCCGGTTAAATGAAGGGGGTCGGGCCAGTAGTTTCCATTTACTGTTCAGCTTGCTCTACAATCCGTTCATTTCCCCTATCATGCAAACTAGCATAGTGGAATATATAAATACGCTAACATTGAAAGGAGCTTTTCTCTATGTCTACCTGGATGCTTTACGGGCCCTATGGGCACACTGGAACCTTGATTGCTGAAGAGGCCGTCCGACGCGGGCATCGTCCCTTGCTGGCTGGTCGTTCTCAAGCACCGCTCGCCGCCCTCGCCGCCCGCCTGAACCTGGACTACCTTGCCGCTGACCGCGAGAGCGAGGCCTTTAAGCAAGCGGTGGCCGATGTCGATCTCGTTTTACAGGCTGCTGGTCCTTTTGAGCAGACAACCGAACCAGTTTTGCAAGCCTGCCTTGCGGGCGGAACACATTATGTAGACATTGCCAACGAGGTTCCAATCTTCCACCTCCTGCGTTCATATGACGAGGCTGCACGTGCGCGTAACATTGCTTTGATGACTGGTGCCGGCTTCGGTGTGATACCCACGGATTGTCTGGTGAAGTTCGTGGCCGACCAGGTGCCGGGTGCGGTTCAGGTGGAGGTGGCCATCATTCTTTATAGTAGTATGAGTAGTGCGGGTGCAACGAAGTCGGGTCTGGAGATGCTGCGCCACGGCGGGCTTGTCTGGCATGAGAATAAGCTTGTGCATCAACGTATAGGGACGCATGCTAAGCAAGTTCGCTTTCCCGATGGCCTGCACACGCTGATCCCGGTTCCCTTCGGCGAGCTTGAGGCAATCCATATGACGACCGGTATTTCGAACATTATAGTTTATTCTTCCGCCCTTCCCAGCGGCCCCATCGCCCGTGCTGCCCTGCCGCTGCTCGGCCAACTTTTGAACGTTGCTCCAATCCGTCGCGCGCTAGAAAGCTTGCTTGACCAACAGGCACGAATGTCTCGGCAGACGGATAACGTAGGAAGCCATACCGAATCGGGGAAATCATACATCTGGGCGCGAGCAGTCGACGAGGCTGGCAAGGACGCACAGGCCTGGCTGGAGATGGGCGAGGGCTATCTGTACTCGGCGGCAGCAAGCGTCCGAGCGGTGGAGAAGATACTGGCATCCAGGCCCACTGGCATCATAACGCCCGCCCAGACCTTTGGTGCCGACTTCGTGCTAGACATTCCTGGAACGAAACGCTATAACAAGCTTCCAACTGAGGTACTCTAAAGACAATTATGAGTTATACCGAACA
>CAXTXB010000391.1:1298-5893 GCA_964247965.1 uncultured Dictyobacter sp.
GGGGTATAACTCATAATTGTCTTCCATCTATCTTAGATTCCGTAACCATTTTGCTCTTTCCTTCGTGTTCTTTATAGAATATAAGAGCATAGTGTGATCTGACTATAATTAAGTGTGTCCAGATTGGGCCTGAAGCAGATAGAAAGAGAGGCTAGAAAGATGGCGATGACGGAGAGTCCTGTAGCGATCGGTGTGTTCGGGAATCAGGAGCAGGCGCGACAGGCGATTGATGAGCTTGAGCGGGCGGGATTTGATCAGAAGGAGATTGGCTACCTGGTGCGAACGGCTGAGACTGAGGCGGCGGATGCTGACCGGCAGTCGCGTGTAGCGACGGGGGCTATTAGCGGAGGTGTGCTGGGTGGCGTATTGGGGGCGGCCGCTTCATTGCTTATTCCGGGCATTGGTCCTGCCATCGCGGGTGGTATTCTGGCCGCGACCTTTGGCGGTATCGTTGTCGGTGCAGCCGCCGGTGGAGTAGCCGGTGCTCTGGCAAATCTGGGTGTTTCTGAGGATGATGCGCGCTTCTACCAGCGTGAACTGGAGGCCGGCCGTACGATTGTGACGGTAAAGAATCCCGATGGCGCGACTGAGGCGGCGGATATTATGCGCCGCAACGGTGCCTATAATGCCACGACGCCGCTCGCCGATGTTAATACACCTAACGCGCTGGGTCCTCTTGCCAACAATGATCGCTTGCCCGGTGATACTCCAGGTGAGCAACTCCGTTGATCTCTCTCGCAAGCGTAGGGTTGCGGGGGTCGGATGCTTTTGCAGAGAGGGGTCTGGTAGACCGGGAAAGAATACGTTAGATAGCTTGCACTGGGATGAGTTGCCGAACAATGGATAGAAAGCCAGCCTCATCCTCTAGAATCATCATGTGCCCTACGTGAGGCTGTATCGTGACGCCGCCCACCCGCCGCAGGACCCACTCGGGCACATCCCAGCCCTCTCGCGAGCGTTCGCCGGCGACGAGGTGAAATGGTATCGATCGGTCGAGGATGGTCGCGACGGCTTGTAGATAAGATGCATCCTCAGTGGTCTGAACGACGGATCGTGCCATAGCCTGCAGCGTTGAAGCAGATTGGGCGGCTAGGTAAGTCTGGAACCAAAACGGGATTAGGTGCAAGAAAATGTGTTGGATCTGACGCGAATGGCGCTTGAAATAGACCGTGGATAAAGACAATTGGTTCAACCTGAGCCATGTTAATTCTCCTTCCTACTAAATATTCTAAGTATTGACCTGTTCAAAGAAGCGAGCGAGCTTCACTTCGTCAAGGCGTCCATTGGTGCGTACGCCGCTGCATAGATCGAGCCCGAAGGGACCCACCTGGCGAATCGCCTCCTGCACATTCCCAGCATTGAGGCCGCCCGCCAGGTACACAGGAATGTCCAGCGTCTCGCGAATCTTCCGGCTCACGTTCCAGTCGTGAACCCGTCCCGTGCCCCCCAGTTCTTTTACCGCCAGGCTCGGATTCCCCGAATCCAGCAGAACCGCATCCACATATGGAGCAATCGCACGCGCCTCCGCCAGAGACTCCGGCCCACGCACATGAATCACCTGCACCAGTCCAATACCCGGCTCTCGCAGCCGAACATAGCTCCCCTCCGGCAAGCTATCCACCAACTGCAGCGTATTCACCCCACAGCGCCGCCGCTGCCCAATAATAATCTCTTCATCCTGGCTACTCGTCAACAAAAAAGATGCTACCCCCGGCGGAATCACCCGCGCAATCTCCGCGATCCGTTCCTCCTCAATTACCCCCGGCCCGCTCGGCATAGCAGAAACCAGCCCCAGTGCCGCCGCCCCATAACGAATCGCCACCCTCGCCTCCTCAACATCCCCAATACAACAAATCTTCACCCTCGGTCGAGCAACAGCCTCCATCGTATTCAGCCCTCCAGAACGTGCTCTTTAATGCTGTTTGTTTTTCAGCCAGTAAAAAGTACCACACTGTATACCTGATGAAAAACAAACAGCATGGCCTGAAGTATGCGCACTTTTGACAGCCACACTGTATAGATAGGCCGCCGTTCTGCTGGTAGCTCAAGCTTCACGTGAGAAGGCACTTCAGGTTGCAGCACAACTCCTGGAAGCCTCTCCAACGGACCTGGAAATGTAGCTTTTTTGCAAGATCTTTCACGCAAGCCTCTTCGTGCGCTTACTGCTAAGCGAGAAGGGCCTGTCGTGCGTCTTCTAAACTTTGCGCCTTCACCATCTCCACAGTCAGACGCCGCAGCCCATCAGGATCTTGGATCTCAGCCACGTGTTGCTGAGTGAGGCCCACAAGATCTGGAAAGCGGATCTGAACGACATCGGTAATGGATTGCCGGAGCGCCTTCAATCCTTCCTCTCGGCCTTCTTGCCGGCCTTCTTTGCGACCCTCTTGCCGACCCTTCTGACGGCCTTCTTGCCGACCCTCTTTTAAGATAAGTTGATAGATCGGTGACTCTCTAAGAATATCATGCATATGTTTGAACCTCTTTTGTAGCCACTTCCAATCTAGCTTGCTCTTCTTGCGATTGAACACCAGCGAGGCCAACGTAAAGCCCACCAGTTTTAGATCCAACTGCCAGTTGCGTAACTTCTCCGGTCGTTGCTGAACATACTGTGCTCCCGGCGACACCAGATCCACAAACGTCTGTGGGTCAAAGTGAATCAGCGTGCGCATATTCTGATCCCACGTCTTCGCCAATGGCCATCCTCCTCCACTTCATAATAGGAGCAGTATAACAGAGAAGAGATGATTTGTCGATTGAAAATCGTCGATGAGGATGGAATACGCTATTCCCGACGTCTCTATTGTCAATTTACATTTCGCCTCCTGGTTTTATCAGCGCATTCAGCTTTATGGACCTCCTCTTAGGGAGCTTCACTGAAGTGTGACTGGTCGCTTCGACGTGCGAGCCAGATGAGGTAAGCGAGAAATGGCAATTTCACAAAAGGAGCGCCCGTCTGCCAGCCGAGGAGGGCTGTGAAGAGCATGGTAGGAAGCAGCGCGCCAATTGCTAGAAAGAGGGCAGAACGCGGCGACCACGCAGAGCGCCTAAGCCAGTTTCTTACGACAAGGGTGCCGCTAGCAAACACCGTAATGAGTGCCAGAACAATTATTCCCTGACGGATAGTTACCTCCCGAGGGAAGATGTATAATAGCAAAGCTGGCACGAGAAAAAGCGTAATAAAGTAAAAAAGAACAGTACCAGCGAATCCTAGCCAGAATACAGTTCGCGGTTTAGGAACTTGCCCAATGCGTGAAGGTCCTTGACGGAAGAAGAGGGACAGAAATCCCAATACAAGCGCAACAATCAGGACGATTGTGCGTTGAACAAGAAAGGTTTTTTGTGTCAGATAGAGCAGCGACACCAGCAAAAATAGCACAGTGACAATTGTCAGGCTCGTTCTATTGAGCCATAGGACAGCGCGAACACGTGGATGAGTCGCCTCCGCCAGCGCTATTGGAATCGCGGTGCTATACACAGCATGAAAAATTGTCAGGCCGATAGCCCAGCCCCAATCAACGCCATTGATGAAGGCATAGCCATCAGGACGAACAGTATACCATGTTCCAGCTATAACGCCCTCGTTGATCAAACCAAAAGCCGTGCCCAATAGCACAAAACCCATCACACTCAACCCACATCGCCGCACCAGTTCGCGTATAAGCAGGACGGCCGTACCATAGAACGCCATAGCTCCAAAGAAAGTGAAAGGTGCCTGAATATAATGTGTGATGGGCGTATTGTTTGTGGCTATCGTCTCAGCACAAATAGATGCTATTACGAGCAATACTACAACCGCACCCCACGTACGTACGCGCGGGGCAGATGAATACAATGGCGCAGTAGTTAAGAATTCGATATTTTCCATAGAAGACATACCTCTCTTCTTCACCTCATTCATCAGCATAGCATATCCAGACACGAAAATGCTGAGCAAACCGGTTAAAGGAATCTTCCGCCTATTTCACACCAGGTTGCAGAGCCGATAAGAGACAAAGTCCCCGGCCTGGATGGTAAGGAACGGTCCAGCAATTCTTGATAGGCCTGCTGCAGACGACCCAGCATCCGTTCGCAGTCAGAAGTCGCCCGTCGCTGAGCTCGTGGAGACAAAGATAGGGAGGAACAGCCAGGTGATGTCTGCAGACGCGTACTGCGATGTTACCATGACGACGGCTGCCTTCTATAGATCATCAGGTCGAGCGCGATTGGAGGAGTCCCGCGATGAGTAGCTTAACCAGGCGGCGGGCATCGTAGCGCGGGTCGTTGTCGGCACCAATGCAGAGGTTGCCGATGCCACGCATCAGTTCTAAGGCATCAATATCGGCGCTGATCTCGCCGGCCTCAGCAGCGGCGGCGAGCAACTGAGCGCAAACGGGCACAAGGCGGTCAAGGAAGTAGGCATGCAGCGCATCGAATCCGATGCTGTTGGGCTGCAAGGCCGCGGCGAGTCCATGCTTCGTGACCAGAAAATCAACGAAGAGGTTGACCCATTGACCGAGTGCGTCATGCGGCGAGCTACTATTCGCCAGCAGGGCCGGACCAGCCTCGGCGCAGGCCTCGACTTGATGGCGGTACACGGCAACAATGAGATCTGCTCG
>CAXTXB010000392.1:0-5892 GCA_964247965.1 uncultured Dictyobacter sp.
AAATATACAGAAATACATAAGAATTAAAAATATCTAGCGCAGTTAAGCTGCGTGAGCTCATCGTCTAAGAATGCGATGAGGATTAAATACTCTCTGAGACGAGTATAGTTGGATGCTATGGGAACTACAATGGAGAAATATAGCTTACCCTTGTACTTTTTGCACCTTCTCGGTATTGTCCAGGTGTTTGCCCATAACGCTGACGAAAGACGCGGCTCAAGTAGGCCGCGTCACTAAGTCCACAGGCCACCGCTATCGCGCCAAGCGATGCTTCTGTACTCTCAAGCAGCTGTAGGGCATGCTGTAAGCGTAGATCGCGCAGCATCTGCATGGGAGTCAGGCCATAGATAGAGCGAAAGACGCGGTCAAAATAACCAGGATTGAGATGAACCATCGCGGCCAGGTCGTCGCGCAAAAGCTTTTGATCTATATGCTCGGTCATATAAGCAATAGTTTCAATGAAGCGATCTTGCGGCGTCCTCAAATCTAACGAGCGAGGAACGCTGCCTGCCCGCTGCCAGCTTTCCAGCACGATACCGAACAATTGCATTGCCAGGGCAAAGGTTTGCAGTCGGCGGGCCAGTGACGCAGCATCTTTCCAGACTCGCTGCAGCGTCTCAAACGTCTGCGCGAAATGGCCAGGTACAAAAAGTGATAGTACGGGGGCAACCGGGTAGAGCCGGAAGAGATCCACATTGGGCGAGACCATCACATTAAACAGCAGCCATTGGTGTACACCCTCATGGGAAGCGCGCTCACTAAATGGCAGATGTGGAGGGTGCAGCATTACATCGCCTGCCCGCACCTGCCATCTCTCATTGCGTGTAAAGGTTTCCACTTCCCCATACAGCACATGACTCAGAATCCAGTACGGATACGAGCGATCTACAATGTGCAGCGATGTATAGGACGCAGTCTCTACAGTATAAAGAGAAAGTTCCAACTGCTCATGGATGCTGAGCGGGCTGCTCGCTTCTCCTACGCTCGCTACCATAGTAGTCTTTGCTCCTTTCTGGGGAAAGGCATGAGTCATTCCTCTATTATTCTCTCTGCAACGTATAACCATATTTTCTACTTGCTAAAGCCTGCAATCAGGCCGCCCAGCAACTGCCTCCGTCCAAAAATGTATAGAAGCACGATGGGAGCCGCCGAGAGGAACACCGCCGCCATAATAGCAGGCACGTCCACCGAAAACTGTCCCTGAAATTGGAAGAGCGCATAAGGCAATACACGTATTTCAGGACTTTGCGTCAGAACCAGTGGAAACAGAAATCCGTTCCAGACCTGAATAGATTCATAGATGACGACGGTGATCATTGCAGGCCGAGACAAGGGAATAACAAGCGAGCGCAAGATGTGAAAATGGCTCGCACCATCCAGCAGCATCGACTCATGGAGTTCCTGCGGGATATCCCGAATGAAGTTCACGAGCACCAGGATTGAGAGAGGAATGCCAAAGGCAACGTAGGGTGGGATGAGCGCGAACAGCGTATCATAGAGACCAAGGTTGTTGATGATCACATAAATGGGGATAATCGTTGCCTGCAAAGGAATTGCCAGCCCAAGCACAAAAAGGCTGAAGATAACCTGCGTTGTGCGCCCGCCCATCTTCGCGATGGCATAGGCGGCAAACAGGGCGACAATCAGGATAAGTAAGACACTAATAACCGTCACAAACGCGCTATTGAGGACATACAGCCCGAAACCGTTCTCCAAGACTTGCAGGTAGTTATCCAGCGTGGGGCTCGCCGGCAGCGACCAGGGACTATCCCCGAGAAAGCTCTCCTGAGTGCGCAGGCTGGTAATGAACATGTAAAGCATGGGACAGAAGGCGACTCCAAACCAGAGCACGCCGAAAAGAACCGGGAGGACTTTGAGCAATCCACCCCGACTCCGTTTCAGAGCACCTTCTCTACGTTGAGACTGATCAAGCGTATCAATGGTTGTACTTACACGCATAGGACTTCTCCCTGGACTTTTTATCTATCTCGCTCTACTGCTCCCATACAGTTCCATGAGATGGGTTGATCCTCTACAACCCCTCAAGCTGACTTTTCATCCTGGTAAAACCTGTTCCTCGTAACAACAATAGTGACAATGCGATTCCTGCGGCCGATAAGACTACGGCCTGTGCGCTTCCAAAACCCACGGCATTATCTTTAAAGGCTGTGATATACATATGAAGAGGTAGAATTCTGGTCGCATAGCCAGGCCCGCCGCCAGTCATCACCCAGATGATATCAAAGTATGTGAGCGAGCCAGTGATCATTAAGACCGACGAGGTAATAATGGTGTATCTGAGCTGAGGCAGGGTGATGGAAAAGAATTTGTCCAGCGCATCCGCACCGTCAATATCGGCCACTTCATACAATTCTTGTGGAATCTGGCGCGCACCTGCTTGATAGAGCAGGCTGTGAAAAGGAATAAATTGCCATGAAATCACAGCTATTACGACGTAAAATGCCAGGTTCGGATCTCCCAGCCAGCCTTTGGCAAGTGAGGAAGCGCCAATAGCCCTGAGTGTTATATCGACGAGCCCAAAGTTTGGATCAAGAATGGATATCCAGGTAATGCCAATAGCGACGCTGGAGAAGAGTAGCGGCACAAAGTAGAAGACGCTGAGGAAGGCCCGATAGCGCTGCTTACCAGACATGAACACGCCCAGAAGCAAGCTCAAAGGTGTCTGGACAATCCAGGTGAGCACCATGACAGCGATTGTCAGAAGAATGGCGTGGCCAGTGACCGAGTCGGTAAAAAGGGTGACCCAGTTTTGTAGTCCTACCCAGACAGCCTGTGAGAAGCCATCCCAGCGCACAAAGCTCAGGTAGACGGCAACGAACAGGGGCACAAGAGCAAACAATGCATAGAACAGAATAGCCGGCGTGACCCACACGAGCGCCACCCAGCCCGCGCGACGCGATGTTCTGATGGATGTACTCATAATCTCTCCTCAAAAAAGCAGCGAAACAATGTCTGCCACCCATATTGCTCTGTCAACCTTCATAGCAACCCGAAACTCGCAGCGGCGAAGCCGCGTCGCGACCGCTGGTGTGATGCAGGGACGCAATGCACCTTGACAAAGCAATACGGGCAGCAGACAGAACAACTTACTTAGCGCCAATAGTCTTGTTCATATTATCTGAAAACTGTTGTGGAGAGATCTGTTTCAGGAACAACAGGTCCAGATTTGTCAGTAGAGCCTGTGCTGGTTGAGGAGGAAGCGCCTGGTCCCATGACAATTGATAGTGATTTGCGCCCTGCACGATCTTATAAATGAACTGCAGCCAATCACTATGTTGAGCACTGCTCAGCTTCGCATCAATCCCTTGCACAGGAGGAACATCACCAATCGCAATAAGTTGCGAGACATCATCTTCATTTAAGATAGCGTCTTTAAGGTATGTCAAGCATGCCTGTGGGCTCTTGGAGGCCGTGGTAATCGAGTAGAAATTACACAGATTGCCGGCAAGATTTGTCGCATTGCCAGAGCCACCTTCGACTGCAGGGAAGGGGAACCAGCCCAGTTTGCCAGCCTGAATGAAGCTGGCCGAATTCGACAGGATCTGACTGAAGTCCCAGACTCCCATCAAGTGCATCGCCGCCTTCCCGGTGTAGAGCAGAGCGCTCCCCTGACCACTGTTATAGCTCACCGAGGCATAGTTTGAGCCAAAAGCACCGGCAGACACCAGTTCTTGAATCATAGTGTTTGCCTTGATAAAAGCGGGATTAGACCATGCGCTGGCCTGATTGGTAGCGGCAGCCTCTAATGCGGAAGGACCGCCGATCCTGTCGACCAGATATTCTTCATACATCAAGTAGGGCCACTTCTCCAGGCCGGCGAGCGCAATCGGCTGCACATTATTCTGCTTCAACTTGCTCACACTACTAAGTAGTTCATTCCATGTTTGAGGTGGAGTTATTTTGTACTTGTCGAAGAGGTCCTTGTTATAGAGAAACACTACTGGCTGCACACCGCTGTTGGGAACTCCATACACCTTGCCATCAAAGGTCGCCGCCTGCATAACTGAGGGGAGATAGCGATTCTTCCAGGTGCTATCCGCGTTGAGGGCCGAGGTCATATCGTAGACATCGCCCGCATCAACATAAGATTTAAGGATACCACCTCCCCAACCAAAAAAGATATCCGGGGGATGATGCGCGCCCATGGCAACCTGAATCTTCTGTTTGTAAGCGTCAGCCTGAAAGAACTCAAGGGAGGCACGAATGTTAGAGTGCTGTGAGTTAAACTTAGATGTGATATCTTGAAGGAGTTGCTGCTCCTTACCAGTACGAACGTCCCAGGCGTTGATAGCACTCGTACCCGTAGAGCTCTGACCACCACCGCCGCCACCCCCTGCACTCGAACTTGCACCCACACCAAAACAACCTGCCAGTACCGTCGAAAGTGAAACACCACCTGTAACCTGTAAAAATCCGCGTCTCGACATCCTTGCTTGCATCTTTTTCTCTCCTTAGGGCAACTTTGCCCGCTATTGACGAAGGAAAATACGCTACACTATGACATCCCTCTGCGATCTCCCCATTGGGAAAGCGTTACTACAGTAGGCACAAAATCTTCCAGGATCAGACCACCAAGAATATGTTCACCCCTCCTTTCTCATCTCTAAAAAATTGCGCCTCTTATATACTGTCCCCGATTATCTCAAGCGGAAAAGGAGGCTAACAACGGAGCACATGATTCACGCTTGATCAGAGTAGTTGAAAGTTCAACACGGATGCTATCAAGAGGCTCGCCTGCTATCAAGCGCAGGAGCATCGTCGTAGCAACACGTCCCATCTCGATAAGCGGCTGCCGGACAGTTGTAAGCTGAGGTGTAATAAGCGTTGTAAAGGGCAGATCATCGAAGCCAATAACGCTCATTGATTCCGGCACAGAAACGCTATGGGCACGTAGTGCGTTATATGCTCCTACCGCCTGAAGATCATTACCAGTAAGGATTGCAGTGGGAGGATGACGCAGTGCAAGCAAGGCACAGGTCTCTTCATAAGCCATCTCCTGTCGAAAATCTCCCGGGCGCTGCAGATTAGTGTCAATAGGCACGCCAGCGGCCTCCATCGCAGACCGATAACCGGCAAGCCGATCCAGACTACAGCGCAAAATCGGGTTGCCGCTAATAATCGCGATGCGCCGATGGCCTAAAGAAAGCAGATATTCTGTTGCAATCCTTGCCCCATACCAGTTAGTAGCCCCAACTGAAGGAACATCTGGTCCAATCTCGCCCCGATGATCAACAACCACAAAAGGAATTTTACGTCGACGCAGTTCCTCTAGATGCTCTGAATGCCCTCTTCCCGTAATGAGAATCACGCCATCAGTTGAGCGACTTGCCAGGTTCTCCATCCAATCCCGTTCACGCAGCATATCCTGACCAGTCACCGAGAGCGCGAGACGCAAACCTACACGTTCTAGTGCCTCATCAACGCCACGGATGACTTCAAACATGTAAGCACTTTCAAGGTTAGGGACCACAATATCAACGAGACCAGTGCTCCCTTTTCTCAAAGCACGCGCCGCATTGTTACGTACAAAGCCGCTCTCTTTGATCACCCGCTCAACACGCTCACGCGTCGCACGCGCAACGTCAGGTCGCTTATTAAGCACACGCGACACTGTCGGAATCGTGCTACGCTGCTCGGGTATCTCTTGCCCTGGCTCTGATTTTTGCACCATTTCCGGTAACCTTTTCGGTAGATTATGCAAATAGTACCTGAAACATGTACACAAAGTCAAGCTTACGGCGAAGGAAACGCGAACTTAAAAGGCCGCAATACCAAAAACATGCTCTTTTTAAAATATGAAAGTTTGTTTTAATTTCGATATCGATTTCAGCGCTTTGCCAATCTTCATATAAGTTATCGCGAATCTAATAC
>CAXTXB010000393.1:0-5883 GCA_964247965.1 uncultured Dictyobacter sp.
GGTATGGAAAATTGTGAAAATTATAATACATGACAAACAGCAGCGAAGCCGCAGGCAGAAGCAAGCATAGAAAATGTCGTAAGCTCAACCTGCAGTACATCACCTTAAAAACCGAAATGCTTATGCACCAAGCACCTGTGACCACTGAAGCAAGCGCGCCTGGCGCTCCATCTCATCAGTTGGCAGCATCAGAGGACGGCCACGAGCATCGATAATCAGGCCAATCAGCCCACCATCGATCTCTTCAGCAGCACGCGCTCGCTCGCCAGGTCCAAGCCCGACATCAACCGTTGGAGCAGGGAACAACGTAAGCAGAGCCTGTTCATTGACCTGCAAGGGGATGACCTCAATCGAGCCCCCTATAACGTCAATGTTCATTTGTCTCCCATTACTATATTCCACCCCAACGCGCACAGCAAGTTGTCCCACCTGAACATTACCGAACGGAATAACGCACGTACCGAGTCGATGCGCGACAGCATCATTTTCATTAACTTGTACAGCAGTGACAGGAGCAACGGTAGCTACTGCCCCGAGCTGTGGAATAAGCATAGTACGATCTAAGACCAGAGAAGTCACGCCGCGCGGCTGCACTGCATCAAGCAGCATCATCGCCACCTGCCCATATTTAGGAGCATGAGACAATACACCACCCGTTGCCAGAATCAAGTCGCTTTCAGGAAGCTCAGGGCTGTTCTTCCTCGCGCTCTCCATAGTCAGAGCGATAGCTTCGCGCGCAAACGCTTGCATTAGCTGCAGCTCACGTGAATCGGCAGGTAGTGCCTGCGGATGCAGCATATGGTTCAGCACAAACTCGCGCACCTCATCCTCTGGCATGCTAAAAGGCAGCCAACGGATAATGCGTTGAAGGCCAACCTGGTGCAAGATATCGCCAATATTAGCCCCAACGCCTACAGTAGTATTTACAGTTGGAATGAATTCGCCCTGCTCACCTGCAATCATCACTGTCGTCGTTCCCCCGCCCACATCAACAGCTGTCACATTCATAGCATAATGCTGTGCCAGGAAGCGAACGAGGCTGCTTAGAGAAGTTGCAGTAGCAACCGGCGGGGCACTCGACCAGGCGTGCAGACGATCATAGCCTGGCAACTGTTGGATCGAGATCCGTTCGTGTAAAGCTCCGATCGCTGTGCTTACTGATCCAAGCTGACCACTTGAGAGTAGAGGGTCGACACGAGTCACCTCACCAACGCCCTTTAACATGCGGCGTACAGCGTCAAGATACTGAGGAGCACCAGCGTAGACAACAGAATATTGTTTTGCATCGTCCGTTTGAAGTGCCGAAGAATCATTTGCAATATCACGTGTAGTATTAATCAGCAACTGGCAAGCCTCTTGTAAAGGTGTTGGACCGGCGGGACCATCGGCTGCGCCAACAATAAGAGCAGCTTGAGGTTGTAACTCACGAATTCGTGTAACCTGGCGATCCCACTCCATTGCTACCCGTTCCTGCGTCCATAGAGGAGCTGCCTCACCACGAGCATTTACGGGCACAGTAGCAGTTGCCATTGCCGCAGTGTACGATGGAGAAGGCATCATCTGAACTTGAGTATATAAACCAGAAACGGCCAGCGCCGACAATTTCTCCAACAGAGGACTTATTGAGCCCAACACACTCAGACGCAAAGGATCACTGACACTGATAGTAGCGATAAAAATGTCAACGCCATTACCGACAGCATCTTCGGGTGAAACGATCTTTTTGTCCTCAAGCAGATGCCGTCCGGTAATGAACTCAATCGCATTAATCGCCTGGATTACCCCTTCAGTAATATCTTCCGAAGGTGATTTCGCAGTCGTTGCTGCCTCACCACGCGCCATAAGTCGGTACTGACCCTCAACAAGACCAAACAAAGAAACCTTTGTGAACACGGCCCCACAATCAGCAACCAGGAGCGAGTTGGGAGCTGCATTATTTTTTTGTGTTGGTGCAGGACCCCGTCCACCCTCTGGATAGGGTTGTGTATACATTTCCAGTATCCTTTTTCTTAACGACTAACGGGAAAGCCAGTCAAGGAAAGCCCCGAACAGCCCACGTTTCTTTGCATTTTTCTGCTCACCATTCATCTCCGCCGACTGAGACACAGGCTGAGATGGTGCCATTCCAGGATAATAAGGAGAGCCCATAGAAGGTTGATTTCCCATCTGATTGTTACCAGGAAAGCTATTTCCATAGCCCGGTGTAGTCAACGAACCTGGAGCACCGGGAGCACTCGAAGCTCCCAGGGTGTTTGCTGGCATCCCCGGAGAGGCATAGGGAGATGCTCCTCCCATGCCTGCAGGAGTATTAGGAACAGGGCGTGGACCTGGGTATGAGCCAGGAGGCATTGTAGGCTGCCCCACCTGTCCCAATTGTCCCATCTGCCCCGGTTGGCCAGCCTGCACTGGCTGTTGATAAGGCCCCTGAGCTTGATTAGGATACGTAGGAGCGGTGGAGGCAACGCCAAGCATAGAAGCAAAGACATTTGCCGCAACCTCACTACTCTCGCTAGCGCCGGGCTCATTACCACGAGGCCGGCTGGGAACTCGGACGTTATCTGCACGAGGAGGAATAGAGTAGGAAGAGCCTTGTCTTTGCGGTCCTGACAGATCAGGCTGAGGGCGCTGCTCACCGGCATTCCGTAACCATTCGGGGAGCACATTTGCGTCAATAAAAGAAGATGCCGACAGGCTGCCATTCTGCCCAAAGGCCGGATCTGCCGGCTGCTGTGCAGACATCGGAGGAGTTTGCCCCAGTGGCCAGTTCGAAGGTGTGTTATCCTGGGACCAGCCCATACCCGGAGGAGTCTGCGCTGGCCATGATGGCTGTTGTGGTCCAACACTTGGATTAGGATCACGTCCGCCTTCGCTCATCCATTGAGGCAAAGAGTTTACATCGAGCAGGGAAGAGGCAGAGAGACCAGATTGCTGTAAAGGCGTACTCGGCCCGGTTTGCCTGAATGATTCAGCCTGAGGTGCTGATGCGTTACGCTCGTCCTGAGGCTTCATCCAGGAAGGCAAGGCTTGCTGATCTAGCAGATCACGCGCGGAGAAGCCTGGACCAGGATCAGAAGAAAGCGCTGCTCTCGTCGATTGTTCGAATCCCTGCTCCTGGTAAGAAGGAGTGGGAGTGGCACCCGGCTGTTGTTGAAGAGTCTTCATCCAATCAGGAACGTTGTCCTGCTGTAACAAGCTTGATGCAGAAAGGCCACCTGGCGAAGATGGTGGAGTTTGACCCCCCTCTTTCATCCAGGAAGGAAGTGATTTTTCGTCAATTAATGACTGTGCGGCAAGACCGTTGGGAGGGAAAGTTCCTCCGTTCGGAGCCTGGCCAGGGAAAGCGGATAAATGTTCGGGGGCGGACATAGGCATATTGGAAGGCTCGCTCATCTCAGCGCGTTCCGAGCGCATCCAGCTAGGCAAAGGTCCCTCATCCATAAAATCGGCTGTGGAGAAATTCGATGAGCCATCCATCGATGGCGCTGGTCGCTCTCCTACGCGCAATGACTCCAGCCAGGCTGGCAGATCTGATTGTTCCTGCGCACCAGTCCGCTGAGAAAACCCAGCATCATTCCTGCTAGAGAGGGGTGCGCCACATGACTGGCACATTGGGCCAGCAGGGGTCATATCTCCACAGCGGTTACACTTAATCACTTTTGCTCCTCACTTTCGCCAGGCCTTTTCGTTCTTGGCAGTGTATCACTCTTTTCCCAGCTTGACAACGACGAACGATAAGATAAAACATGTTGATATGATACAATACGCACGGTATTACTATTCCCAAAAGTACTATTGAGCAGGAGATAGCCATGCAAGAGCACAGCCCAGGCAAGACAGAAGAGGCATCCGCGCCACTTTTACGCCTGACCCTTCCACTTCCCCCTAGCATCAATGAACAATATGCCACGGTGAACGGCCGCCGTTTGAGCACACCCGTTGCACGTCGCTTTAAGCACGATGTCAAAAGCGCGCTACACACGCTTGAGCAACAAGGCCTGTTAGACGAAGAACTGCGTTCTCGCTTTCAACAAAGTCATCTTGCACTCCTGTTAGACTTTTACTTCTCTACACCGCTGAAACGAGACCTCGATGGAGGACTCAAAATCACGCAAGATGCACTTTGCGAAGGATTAGGAGTAAATGACAATCGTGTGGTGGACATTCATCTAATGAAACATATCGACCCACTCCACCCTCACCTCTACATTGAGTTAGAAGCAATACCCAACTGGCACTTTGACAAAGAGTACATTCTTCTCAAATAAACGTCTGAACTTGTCTTTCTCCCATGCCTTCTCTAACATAAGACTGATAAAGCCAGCATTGCGTAACAAAATAGGCTCTCTCTTCGGCGGGTACTAGTGCATGCAGAAGAGCGTCTACTACCAGTTCTCTCAATTCACAAAGGAAATACTTCTTTATGACTAATTTATCATTAAACAAACAAGGGGTTTCTGGGCCCAGGCTACTCCTGGGGCTCCTGTTTAGCAGCATCATTGGACAGCTTGCCTATCGCCGGCATTCATTAAGTCGAAGTGGCGTTCCAGGGGCAGTAGCCACAGGCACGCTTACCTTTGGATTAGGAGGGCTAAGCTGGGGGCTCGCGCTCATCTTCTTCTTTGTTTCCTCCAGCCTTCTCTCCCATTTTCGTGAAAGGGAGAAAGCGAGCACAGCCGCTGATAAGTTTAGCAAGGGGTCACAGCGAGACCTTGCACAAGTTATGGCGAACGGAGGAGTTGCGACGGCCATGGCGCTTGGATATGGATTGGGCAGGCGGCCCACTACGCGCCGCGTCATCGAGGCAGGCTACGTCGGAGCATTGGCGACTGCAAATGCCGACACCTGGGCAACCGAGTTAGGAGTCTTGAGTACGCAAGCACCACGCCTGATTACAACAGGGGAGATCGTGGCTGCCGGCACATCAGGAGGAATTTCGTTGCTAGGAACTGCGGCCACGGCCGCCGGCGCGTTAGCACAGGGATTTGTCTTCAAGCTCTTGCAGCCCACGACCTCAGCGTTTATGCCACTGATCGCCCTTATCAGTGGTCTAACTGGAAGCCTGTTTGACAGCCTGCTCGGAGCCACAATACAGGCCATTTACTACTGCCCAGCGTGTCAAAAAGAAACCGAGCGTCGCATCCACAGCTGCGGTACAGAGACGGAACCGCTACGCGGGCTCTCCTGGATGGACAATGACGTGGTCAACTTTTTAGCCACCCTCTGTGGCAGCCTGGTGGCGATAGTTTTATCTATACCCTTACAGTATAAGAAAGCACGTCTATAGCAGGTAAGTAGCCTGACAATACATCGATAAAGGATTTTTATTATGAATGCATTCAATAAATTGACGACCAAACTTATTACACATACCTGGCGTCCCGGCCAGGCGGCACTCGCTGGCACGTTAGCAACCGTAGCCTATAGTATTGCTATGGAGGGTGACAAATTTCTCATTGGGAATCGATTCAGCGATGTACGTTTCATTCAAGGATTACTGGAAGGAGAGCGGCGCACAAGAACAGGCTTTATCCTCTCGTGGGCCATTCATCTCCTCAACGGAGTCGCCTTGGCCGAGATCTACGGAGCCATTGCGAAACGCCTCTTGCCCGGCCCCAATTGGCTTAAAGGAGCTCTTTTCGGCGAAGTATTCATTATTGGTGCCTGGTGGCTCACTCCGCTGGCCGACAAATATCATCCGTTAATCAAGAATGGTGAGTTGCCTGAACTCTTCAAGTGGAGCTCTTTTTTTCAGAACATCCTACGTCACCTCGTCTTTGGCCTGACACTTGGCCTGCTCTATAAAGACGAAGCATAAAGATTTACGTCAAGCTTTCGAAGGATGAGGAACAGAGTATTTTGCTTGCTCTTTTTGCGGCCTGAGGC
>CAXTXB010000394.1:0-5849 GCA_964247965.1 uncultured Dictyobacter sp.
GTGCGCGTGCTTGATAACGGCCGCGGGGATAGTTGCCGGTGATCAACGTAAGCAGGCCAGGCACGCTCTCTTCCGGTAAAGGACGGTCGCTTATATCCTCGCCCGGGAAGGCTTCCTGATGCATCTGGGTGCGCATATCGCCAGGGTCGACCCAGTAGACACGTAGATCGGGATTTTCGGCGGCTAAGATATTTGAGATTTGCTCAAGCGCGGCCTTGCTTGAACCGTAGCCGCCCCACCCTTCGTACGCTTCAACGCCAGCGTCGCTTGTAATGTTAATCACACGCGCCCCCGGCTTCAACTGCGGCCTCAGTGCCTGCAGCAATGCGAGCGGCGCAATGACGTTATTGCGGTAGACTTCCTCCAGGGCTGCGAGTGGATAGTCAAGCAGGCGTGGCTGCGGACTGGGACCAAGGACGCTGGCGTTATTCACGACGACATCGACGCCCCCCAGACTCTGAGCGGCATTAACGAGTGCCTGACGATGTTTCGCGTCGGTCACATCGCCGTGAATAGCGAGCGCACGCGTCGTGGCAGCGAGTTCGAGCTGAGCGCTTGTGAGAGGTTGCTTGCCTTGTGTACCGCGTGCGTCTATAATCAGGTTCCACCCATGGCGAGCTAGCTGACGGGCCAGGGCCAGGCCAAGGCCTCGTGAAGCGCCGGTGATCAATGCAGTAGCGTTGAGAGATGGTATCATATGTACTCGGCTCCTTGTTTTTACACAGTAGAGAATGTGACATTTCTAGTATGTACTCTATGCGAAACCCGAGAACACTACATCGCGCAAGAGGACAGGATGCAAGCTGTTCTTTTGGGCAAGTTTCCTTCTTAATAATAGACTTCCTCGCCCCTTAGAAATAAAGTCGATACCTACAGTCGATGTACAGCTTGACATCTTCTCTATATTTGAGACAGTATCTATATAGTCAATGCGTATTGCTTACTCAACGATATAAGGAGGCATACATGACATCCCCACTGCATCCACAGACTCAACTGTATCTAGATCGCTTAGCCTTTTTAGGTGCGCCGTACACATACCAGCTATCGCCCGAAGATGCGAAAGAAGGCATTAAAAGCCTCATGCTCTTTGGCGGACCGCCAGAGCCGCTCGCCTCGGTTGAAGACAGAACTGTTCCTGGGCCACACGGAGCTATACCTATTCGCATCTATACACCAGAGGGAGACGGTCCCTTCGGTGTGTTGCAATATATGCATGGTGGAGGATGGGAGGTTGGCTCTATATTTACCCATGATCCTGTTTGTCGCACCATAGCGTATCGCGCAAAGTGCATTGTCGTCTCTGTCGATTATCGTCTTACGCCGGAATTTGTGTATCCAGTACAGGTCAATGAGTGTTACACTGTACTGCAATGGATTACGGAACACGCACACACATTTCACGGTGATCCCACACGCGTCGCAGTAGGAGGCGATAGCGCTGGCGGCAATCTGACGGCTGTTATGACGCTGAAAGCACGCGCTGAGCATGGCCCCGAGCTAAAATTTCAATGCCTGATCTACCCGGTCACGGATTATTACTCGCCAGAAAACGCGTCATATCAGGAATTCGCCGACCGATATTTCTTGACGGCCCTGGACATGAAAAACTTCTTTGAACTCTATCTGCCTCATGGGTTCGATAGAGACGATCCCTACATATTCCCCTTACGCGCGCAAGACCTGAGTAACTTGCCTCCAGCTTTAATCATCAACGCAGATCATGATGTGCTGCTGGACGAAGGGGCTGCGTATGCCGAGCGACTCAAGCAAGCAGGTGTGCCTGTGCAGCATACGATTTACCCTGGAATCATCCATACGTTTATCAACTTGCGTGGGCAATTGGATCAGAGTAGCGCAGCTCATGACGAGATAGCAATGGCACTACGGACTGCTTTCGCACAGTAAAACTGCATACATCATTTAGTATAAAGCACCTAATTAACGCGATGTGCAAGTTTCTTTTTTGAGCATGATTTCAAAGAAACTTTTCATAATCGGTGAGCAAAGCACGCAAAAAAATGTCATGCCATTGTGTTTCTTCCCTGATATTCACTAGAGTAATGGGCGCAAGAAATTCGCCGTCTGCTGCACCAGCAGGTCATAATAGCGCTCGGAGAGAACTCCTGTTCTGTTACCACGCAAGAGGCCTTGCATCCCTTTCAAACCTTGAAGGCTTTGCGTATTAGATGCAACAGCATCCTCAATCTCTTGCTCAGCCAGGGCGGCAGGAGTGCGGTCGATCGGCACGACGAACTCACTCGTCAAGTAGCCATTGTAGCCGATCTCGCGCAGGGCATTGACGGAGGCGCGCCAGTCGATCGTCCCCCATCCTGGAGGGTAACCGTTATTATCAGCAACGTGAAAATCAACCAGGTAGGATGCTGTCTGCTTTATTGCGATAATAGGATTGGACTCTTCGATATTGAGATGAAAAGTATCCAGCACGACGCCCATATTCAAGCCAACCTCCTGGGCCAGCAGGACAGCCTGGTCGTGACGATTAATAAAGTAGGTTTCGAAGCGATTGAGCGGCTCAATGCCTGGACGAATACCCTTCTCGCCCGCATAATACGCCACCTCGCGCAGGCCCTCGATGGCCCAGCGCCACTCCTCCTGAAAACCCGCCATAGGCACAACCTTCCCCATCGTCGAAGGCACGATACAAAGAATCTGGCCCCCAAGACCCGCCGCCAGATCAATGCAATCTTTCATATATTTAACAGTTCCATAGCGCACATACGCATCTTCATGAATCAGATCGCGCCCCGCCGTCATAAACGTAGCCGCACCCCAGCACTCAATCTTGTGCTCCTCAAGCAGTGAGCGCACCTGTCCTATATCATAGCGCGCCGGCTCCCCAACGATCTCAAGCCCATCGTACCCAAAGCGTGCCAACCGTTTCAGCGTCACCTCGATCGCCTCAGTCCGCATCCAATTGTGCATACCTAGTTTCATAAAAGTTCCTTTCTGGATACCCGCCAGCCTTCAGGCGGTGGGAGGAAAGAAAGGCGTCCCCCTTTACCCTTCAGCATCGGTTGATCCCACATTCTGTGAAAAATAAGGAGAGAAGTTTTTAGCTTTTTACTGTTGTTCGTTCATCCCTCAATGTGACTCTATGAATGGGGTGATGGAACTGGTCGAGAATCGATCCCAAAAGGGCGTTCCTTTGCAGATATTAGATTACGCAGCGGACGGCCAGATAAACTCAGCATATTGTTCATGTACGTGTTTTATGCAGCTAGCATAGCATGCATCAACAAGAAACACAAGCGAGAAACTTCAATATACAGCAAGAGGTAAAGCAAAAGAAATAATAAAAATCAAGAACACCTTTTCATCTTTTTACTTTTTCTACACGTTTCGGGCTTCGCCCGAAACGTGTAGAAAAAGTAAAAAGATGAAAAACAGGACGGGCTCTGAAGGCGCGAGAATGTGGAGAATATGATATCTCGATAGTCTTTTAGGTTTTGCGCGTATTCAGTTAGTGTAAACGTATATCTATAGTCTTTGAAACGATTGGAGAATAGACCAATGAACGAAACTCCTCAAAACGAAACTCCTCAAGCAGCACCTCCGGTGAACCAACAGCGACGAGGAGGAAGTAGGCAGAGAATTATTCTCGTGGCACTCCTCCTTATCGCTATACTGGGAGCTGTCCTCTATAGCCAGCGTATGGAGATCAGTTCGTTACTGACGGGTTCAAACACGCCACAGACGAGCACTTCACCGGCGATCTTGACGCTGCCTCCCGGCTTCCATGCAAGCATCTTCGCGCAAAATGTGTCGAGTCCGCGCCTCATCACCTTTGGTCCTGATGGAACTCTCTTCGCCACCGAGCGTGGTAGTGGAAGCATTGTAGCCCTGCCCGATGCGCAGCACACCGGAACGGCAAGCGAGAAGAGAGTTGTTGCCAGCGGACTCAATGATCCAACGAGCCTGGTCTTCTATAAAGACGCGCTTTATGTCGGCGAGGCCTCACAGGTGACGCGGCTCACGTTTGACGCGCAGTGGAATGTTACGGGTAAACAAGTGATTGTGCCAAACCTACCGACGGGCGGCAATCATGTGACGCGTACCGTTCTGGTTGGCCCTGATGGAAACCTCTACGTCTCGATCGGATCAAGCTGCAACGTCTGCAACGAGTCGGATGCGAAGCGGGCAACGGTCCAGATGTATCAGTTAGATGGCGGCAACGGACGGCTCTACACAAAAGGATTGCGCAACGCAGTGGGGATGGCGATCAATCCCTGGAATCAACAAATATGGGTGACCAATAACGGACGCGACCTGCTGGGGGACGACACGCCGCCCGAGACGGTCTATGCCCTCAAGGATGGCGGCGATGCAGGCTGGCCGCGCTGCCACGCGGGCTCGATCATCGATCCCGATTATGGCCACAGCGGTGACTGCAAGGACATCCTTCAGCCACAGGTGAAGATGCAGGCTCATTCCGCCCCGCTAGGACTGGCCTTCTACAACGCTTCCCAATTCCCCTCACGCTATCACGGACTGTTCATCGCCTTCCACGGCTCCTGGAATCGCAGCGTGCCCACGGGCTACAAAGTCGTTTTCGTTCCCCTCAACGATCAAGGCGCGGTATCCGGTCACGTCCAGGACTTCGCCACCGGCTGGCTGGAAAACAAAGACACCGTCCATGGACGACCCGTCGGCCTCGCCGTAGCCCCCGATGGCTCTCTCTACGTCAGCGACGACGGCGCAGGCATCATCTATCGAATTACATACTCGGCCTGAAGGCTCTCTAGCTTAAAGAAATCGATGCAGATTAAAGGAAAGATTATTGCATTCGGAAGGTAAGTTTGTCGCTACAAATATGACAGCAAGGTGGCAAGGTGATGCCCTCTAAGCAGGTGCGCATTGGGCAATGGCCTCTTCCAACTTCTGGTACTCCCAGCTATCCTTGTCACCCTTCCACTCCTCTCGCAGCTGAACTAGAGCCGGATGCAGGCGAGGATCGCCGATCTCAGCCGCCGCTTCCGTTAATAGGCTTCCAAACCAACCGGCCTCTAGATCGTTGAGCAGCGGCTCGACCATGCGTAGATCGTGGCGATGGGCAAGTCCAACCATGGCTTCGCCACGAGTATCACTATCTTCGTCAGTAAGGCGTGCGAGCAGGGCTGAGCGAATGGCGGGAGTGTCTGTGTCGATGAGCGATCCCAGGCCAAATGTCGCCCAATTGCGTACATTGACATCCGGGTCTGCGGAGAGGTCCATTAAGGTTTGAAGCGCCAACTCATCCTGGTGACCAAGCAAGCCATGGACCACTCCAAGGCGAGTAAGTTCATCTGGATGGTTTTTGAAGCGCGCCAGGGGCTCGATTGCTCGTGGGTCCTGACGGTGGCCCAGTGCCACCGCAATGGTGTGCAGCGCTTCTGGTGCTTGCTCCTGTTCGAGCATCTTCAGTAGGACCCCCATCGTCTCTTCATGAAAGGCGCGGCCTGGTTGGCCCAATTGCACCCCTAGTTGGCCAAGAATATCGGCTCCGACGCGACGTGCTCCCGCGTCTTCAGAGGTGCACAGCCTGCACGCATGGTCGAAGATATCATGGTCGCCACGCCGCTGCAATTCCGCAATAGCCTTCCATGCGATGTCCTCATCCACTTCGGTCAAAGCAACGTGAAGTAATTCCTCATGTGTACGCATGTCGGCATACTCCTCCTGACGCAGGATGTCTTCGTGCATACTTCCTCCCAGAGATACAGGCGGCGCTGAACCAATCCATTTCGTTAGGCGGTCAGCTCACTCCGCGTAGCGACAATCCCTTGCGGTTGTCCAGCTCACTCCGCGTAGCGACAATCCCTTGCGGTTGTCCAGCTCACTCCGCGTAG
>CAXTXB010000395.1:0-5819 GCA_964247965.1 uncultured Dictyobacter sp.
AATCCACCCGGCTTCCCTTTTTGAGGCGCGCAGCCGTAATAAGTTGGAGTCAATGTCCCTTGCGGTTGTCGTTTTCCCTCCGCACTAGAGTCCAGGTACCACGACAACCGCAAGGGAGTATCGCTACGCGCAGGGAGCCTCTGCGGTTTTCGGGTTGTAGTGTAGCTTGACAAAGTAGAATATGACAGAGCATATTCTATTATATTAATGAGTGAAGCACCAGGCTATTCAGGCTGATAAACAGTATAGTTGTGAAGTGTAAACATGATATATGTCTGCCGTTTACTTTTCATCTTTTGTGCGACGGCGGTGTTACAAGAAGTGCTGGTCAGGAGCATATATGCTGTATGTGGGTCGCGACTGACTATTGTGTAGTATGGCTCGTAGCGATTATGCAGGCCGCGCTGGAGGGTGCAGCCCCCGGCGAGGACTCCACAAATGATGTGTTCTTGACTTTCGAAGGCGAGGCGGTCGCAGGTCCAGTAATCGGTGTAGATGTGTGTAATGTGGTGTTGGGCAAGGCCGGCGATGAGCTGTGATTCCTGGCTAGCGGCGGACTGGGCGAGGGGAATCTCGCTGAGAGTTTCGCAACTGCCATAGCAGAGGATGGCGAGCAGTAGCAGGAGGAATGCACGACAGAGCCATGGCCGTAGTTCCGCTCGCAAACTCTTTATCGGTCGGGTAGCGCCAGACCAGAGCGGCCAGAGCACCAGCGGTGTGATGACCCACAGACAGACCAGGTAGCGGGAGTACTCAGCCGGCTCGTCGATCGGCGAGTGACTGTGCATATAGAGCAGAAGCGTCCAGAGCGCGGCGGCAAACAGCGAACAGGCAAGAGCACGGCGTATGATGTCAGTCCGCGGCTGCGCCGCTGGATGTTTCCCGATGTAGGGCCATAATGTAGCTTGACTGAGCAATACTTCATCATCATTATGGTTTAGATCGCCGGGTACGATGTCCGCAGGCCTGGGAAGCAGAGGTAGATGGAGGAAGTAGAGGTTTTTGCGCAACAGGCCAATCGTCATAATTAGAGAAAGCAGCAGGAGTCCCAGGTAGAGCAGGGACCATGTGCTACCAAACAAAGTACATTGGAAGGTTGCGGACTGCGAGGGCGCGAAGCCGAGTATCTTGATATCAGCAAGCTCATCCATGTGGCAGAAAGGGCTGCCGGTAATCGTCGGAATGCTCACCGCCAGCGTCCCCTGTAGCTGCCGCAGAATCGTATGGAGCGTCAAAGGAACTCCACCCTGCTGCCCAATCAGCACAGACCATGAATCCTGTCCTGGTGCGGCCCCAATATTATATAGAATCAATGGGAGCACACCCGATAGCAGCCCGCCCAACAACGCAAACACCCTCCCCTTGATCAACTCGCGCCAGCAGAACAGCAATAACAGTGTACCAGAACAAATAGCCCATGGAAGAATAATTGCATCACTCCACAATCCAAGGCCAAGCACCAGCCCCCATATCCCATATCCCAGCCACGCCCGCGTAGCGACAAACCCTTGCGGTTGTCGTGGTTCCTCCGCTCCAGAGGTCCGCGTAGCGACAAACCCTTGCGGTTGTCGTCCCTCGCGCTCCCGTCCAGCGGAGCGAGCTAGCCAATATGCTAGCAGAAAGAGCAAGACCGTGAATAGGAGTGTCTCCATGTATCCACCTAGAGCTATAAGCTGGCGAGAAAAGACCGGACTAGAACCCAGGCTCAACAGCAATAGTGTAAAGAGCGCAAACCTCTTATTATAAAGCTGGCTAGTAAGCAAGTACATACAGAAGAGAAAGAGCACGAAAAGGAGAATCAGGCCCAGCCTTAATGTAAACACCGAGATCCCTAAAAACTGGAAAATCGACGCAGCAAAATATGCCTCCAGGGTCCCCATATAGTGTTGTCCATAGAAGAAGATCGGGCGCTCGCCATGCTGAATATGCATAGCTATGATCCCCATCGTCCCCTCATCGCTATTGAGAAAAGGCCAGTGCGCCCAGGCCAGAAGGGCGCGCAGCCCGAACGCACAGAGAAGCACTGCCAGCAGGCATACTTTATCAAGTGGGATCTTAAAATACTTCATATAGATCTAGAATTTGGCATAGTGGACTCGCGTTCGATAATCGTGGTTGGTAGAATCTCAATGAAGGGGATCTGCTCGTGATTTAAGATGGATAGAAACTTATAGACGCCAGCACGACCCAGGGCACGTAAGTTAATACGCACCGTCGTCAACGCAGGGACCATTGCCTGCGCCATCGGCAGATCTCCGAAGCCGCAGAGCGATATATCTTCGGGCACGCGCCAGCCTATCTGCCTCAGTCCACTCAGTACTCCGAAGGCCGTCTCGTCGTTCGCAGCAAAGATGGCCGTTGGCCGAATCTGCTTTGACAATTGAAGCATGCGATGCGCCGCCTCCTGCCCACCTACCTGCGTAAAGTTTCCCTCTAGAATGAGCTCTGAATCAATGGAGATGCCCGCTTCCACCAGGGCCAGCTTATAGCCCTGCAAACGTATATTCGCCACCATCAAATTAGCCGGCCCGGTAACAAAGGCAATACGCTTATGTCCTAGCTCGATCAAACGAGCAGTCATATTGTACGCGCCATGAAAATTATCAACCTGGACCGATGGAACCTGTAGAGTATGATCGGACAGCGTCACAACGACCGCATCGCGCTGCACAATCTTCTGTACAGCCGCGTCGATCTGCCCAAAATAGCCGGGATCGCTCAATCCACTGCCAGCAAAGATGATCCCATCAGCTCGATAATCTTGCAGCGTACGCAGATAGGAAAGCTCTTTGGCCAGATTACGATCAGTGTTGCAGACAATCGTCAAGTAGCCATGCGCATTGGCCACCTCCTCCACCCCGCGCATCACCTCCGCGAAGTATGGATCGGCATTATCCCCAACGATCACCGCCAGCAGCTTGCTCCTCTGTGCCTTCAGACTGCGCGCCAGCGAATTGGGCAC
Source organism: uncultured Dictyobacter sp. (assembly GCA_964247965.1). Taxonomy (GTDB): domain Bacteria; phylum Chloroflexota; class Ktedonobacteria; order Ktedonobacterales; family Ktedonobacteraceae; genus Dictyobacter. The sequence goes on from CAXTXB010000395.1 coordinate 2,963, forward strand.
ATAGCTCAACTCGCTCGCCGCCTTCAGTACCTTCTGCCGCGTACTCTCGCTCACAGGATAGGCCGAACTACTCATCACCCGGCTGGCCGTCGCAATCGACACACCGGCCCGCTCCGCGACATCCACAATTGAGGGCGTCTGTGCTGCCATAATCACCTGAAAATTTCATATAGTCGTAGAACGAACACGAAGAATTTCTCCTCTCACTTTAACAAAACACTGCTGTTTTGTCTAGATACTAAATCAATTAGAGTACTACTCTGGCACAGCTCTTTTAGCGGGTGACCGGCTCACTGCGCATAGCGACAATCCCTTGCGGCGCTCCGCGACCGCGACTCGCGCTACTTTCAGCAGTCTCGTGTAGTTGCGCTGTGCATCAGCTCGCATTGAACGGTGGGTTTGTGTTGACTCGCTCATTTCAGACCTTCTTTTACTCAGGGATAGTAACCCTTGACAAAATGAGGGTCCCTCATGTAATATATTGAGGGACCCTCATTTTACTACACTCTTCATCTTATTACCAGAAGGAGAACAATATCATGCGTGTTTTCGTCACTGGCGGTACCGGCACAATCGGCACCGCCGTCGTCGCCGAACTGCTCGGCAATGGTCATACCGTTCTCGCGCTGGCCCGCTCGGATCTGTCCGAGCAGACCCTTAAGGGCGCCGGCGCTGAGGTGCTGCGAGGAGGGCTGGCGGACCTCGACGTCCTGCGGTCTGGAGCTGCCCAGTCCGACGGCGTGATCAGCCTCGCGTTCGGACGAGACTACAGCAGCCCAGACGCGCTCGCGGCATCCCTTGCCGAGGAGAGCGCCGCTCTATCCACGTTGGGAGAGGCACTCATCGGCAGCGACCGCCCGATCGTCACAGTCTCTGGAACACCCCGGGTGGCGGGTCGCGCCTCCACCGAGGCCGATCCGGTGCCGACCGACGGACCTGTGGGCGGTCGGGGCCGTTCGGTGATGGCGCTGCTGGATCTGGCATCGCGCGGTGTGCGTGCCACAGCTGTCCGCATGCCACGCACGGTCCACAATGAGGGCAAAGGCGGATTCGCTGGCCTGCTGACCAATCAAGCGCGCCGCACCGGGGTATCCGGCTACCCAGGCGACGGAACCCAGCGATGGCCAGCCGTGCACGCCCTCGACGCAGCCGTCCTGTTCCGGCTGGCCCTCGAATTGGCTCCGGCCGGAATGGCCTGGCACGCCGTCGCCGACGAGGGCGACGCGGTACGCGACATCGCGACGGTCATCGGTCGGCGCCTAAGCCTTCCGATTGAGGCTGTGCCGGAGGAGAACTTCGGCCCGTTCGGCGTGATCTTCGCGATGGACCAGCCCGCCTCCAGTGCTCACACCCGCGAGGCTCTCGGGTGGGTGCCGACACACCCCAGTCTTCTCGACGACCTGGAAAACATTCAGCCCTGAAACCTTGGGCGATTTCGTCGCGCGGCTGTAAATTCCAACATTGAACGGATCTGGCTCACTCCTGGTGAAAACGCTTTTGTTAGAGGCAAAAAGCAGTGTAAGTTGTGCTCACAGAACTCTTCATTTTCCCTGGATAAGCTCATGCTTCACCAGGAGTGAGCCAGATCCGTTCAATGTTGGAATTTACAGGCTACATACACCAACTGCCCCTTTATTCAGCGATTTGGGGACAGATGGGGCCAGAAAAATTGACAAGGTGTCAATAAAAAAGAGAGAGAAGTTTCCAGAATTTTCTCTGCTCTCCCTGAAGGAATATGCATTGCAGTGCTTGAGAAAATGATCTACAGGTGGGGACAGATGAGCAATCATGACAATCTGTCCCCACTTGTTTTCGATGCCTGAGAGCAATCTTGCACACGTAGACCTCGAACTCCTCGTGTTTTTGTGCGTATCCCTGGACCTGTGGAGACCCATTGTCGAACACCGACTTCCAGGCCATATGCAGCTAACGATTGAGATAAGCCTTTCGCCTTCTTTGGTTCGTATCCGTGTGCCCCGCACCAATGTGCATAGGAGATCATGATGTTGCTGTTCGCTACCCACGCCCCTTCCACTCTTTTACCGCATTCCGCTAGCCACAATCCAACCGTGTCTTGCCCTGATTGCTGTGTCTGTGGAAGATGGTGGACCGCTTTAGGAGTACGAGGCCCCTGCCCTTCGTGTTGATACCACTGCTCCAGCAGCAGTTCCAGTTTGCGAGGCGTGTCTGCTTCCTCCAACGGTGTATACACAGTGACTTTGAGATCTGGCGTGTCAAAGACCTGAAAGGTGAGACGTTCAAACAGGAGATACCCCATCTGTGGATGGTTGAGCGTTTTGCGCCCTTCTTGTCCACTACGTACTTCATGATCAGGCCACCAGGCGCGAAATTCAGGACTGGAGAGCATGAGGTCATGGATCAACTCAGTCAATTGGGCATCGCCAGGATACCGACCACAAGTGCTCCGAAATTGTGCTAAGAGATGTCGCGCATCTTCTTCCCAATCGACGACGAATTGCCGAGACAAGGGATTGGTGAAGATGCCCCAGATCGTATTGCGTTCGCGGGTGGTCATCTGGCGGAAATCGCCAAAGACCGCGCATCCGGCATCGTTCCAGGCCAGGATATCCCATCGTCTTCCTGACACAAAGGCTGGACGAGTGCCAAACTGATCAAGGAGATGTTGTAACGCTGGACTCACGACCTCAGGTTCTAGTAAGAGCGCCGGAGGTGGTTGCTGATGCGCTAAGAGGAAGAGATGGCTGCGTTCATTCGCATCTAGACGCAACGTCTGCACCAGGCGCTCTAAGACCTGCGTTGAAGGCAGAATAGAACGCCCCTGTTCTAACCAGGTATACCAATCCACGCTGACACCCACCAGCTGTGCCACTTCCGC
>CAXTXB010000396.1:0-5818 GCA_964247965.1 uncultured Dictyobacter sp.
GGATACGCCCAGATTATGCAGGAAACGCAAAATATACTAAAAAGGACATGCACCGAAGCTGCGAATGCGCAGAGCGCGGGAAGGCGGAGACGATGGGGATCAAACACTCTGTGTTGTAATCTCTTCAACACAGCATATAAAACGACCTGGACAAATGCCCTATCTTCTATACAAGTTCTTCCAACTACAATATAATAACATCAAATATTTATTTTCTTGGATAACACCTTCTCAGAGGAAAAATGACTATGCATGATAGCGCTGCCGCCCACAATAAGTCGATTACTACATTAGGGCGCTACCAGATTTTACAGCGCATTGGTAAGGGTGGCATGGGAGATGTATGGCTATGTGAAGATCCGACGTTGCGACGCCATGTTGCCATCAAAACGTTGCCCTCGCATAGTCAGGCAGATCGCGAGTTTGCGTTACGTTTCGAGCGGGAAGCACAAGCTGCGGCCGCGCTCAATCATCCTCATATTTTACCAGTTCACGATTATGGTCAGCAGCCACTGCAGAATGGGCAAAGCATCACGTATATCGTCATGCCCTATATTTCAGGTGGCTCTTTAGCCGATCGTATTGCTACCTATACGGCAAATCGAACGACGATGCCGACTCATGATGCTATTATGTACCTTATGCAGGCTTCAGAGGCGATAGATTATGCTCATGAACAGGGGCTTATTCATCGCGACATCAAACCAGGCAATATGCTCCTGCGCGCTGATGATTGGTTGCTCCTCGCCGACTTTGGCATTGCACGCATCCTTGCTAGCACAGATAATCTTACACAGACAGGAGTAGGCTTTGGTACGCCGCATTATATGGCACCAGAACAGGCGCAGGGGAGGGCTGAATTCGCCAGCGATAACTATAGCCTGGCCGTCATCGCTTACCAGCTTTTTACAGGGCGTGTGCCGTTCGATGCCGATACTGCCTATGCAACTACTATTCAGCACATGACCTTGCCACCACCCTCTCCACGCCAGTTTAACCCATCGCTCTCGCCCGCCTTTGAGATAGCTTTACTGAAAGGCTTAGAAAAACAGCCCGCTCAACGCCCCTCATCAGCACGTGCCTTTGTGTCAGCTCTACAACAGGCTCTAGCAAGTAGTGCATCCTACGATCCTACTGTTGTAAAAGTAACACCGTCCCGATTTGCAGATAGATCAGATATGACACCCACGCATAACGCTTCACTCCAGGCATCAACGGTACAGCAGTCATTCCCAGGTCAAGCAACGGTTTTTGATAATGGCCAGGTAAAGCGATCTATGACATCTACACCGAATGCTACGCGCCGTCGCCTGCTTCTTGGCGGTGGGGCCGCATTAGTCGTAGCTGGTGGTGGCCTGGGTCTCTGGGCTCTTCTTCCAAAGGCATCCATTTTACCAACTGTCTCCCCTAAGCCCGCTTCTGTGCCAACTGTACTAGCGGCAAATCAACCATTGGTCTTACGTGGGCATAATAAGCCTGTCACAGTATTAGCCTGGTCTCCTGCAGGCATCCTGGCCTCCGCAGGATCACAGGGAGATGCTCAGGTCTTGCTATGGGATATACAGGCTATCTCTCAACAGAAGGGTTCCACGCCTACACCGAAGACAAAACAGCAATTCCAATCAAGTCAAGATATTCTTCTCGCCTGGTCTCCACAAGGCGATATGCTTGCAATCGCGAATGGAGAGATTAGTCCGGACCTCAACAGTACAAGGCTAGATGTCTATACAGGTGACCTCGCGGGCCTGGCTCCTGGATATAATGATAAATTTATTATTAAAGATTCGCTAACCATTGATGTTCTGAGCTGGTCGCCGAGTGAAAACCTGGCGACTATAGTTCATTCCTTCGGCAACCTGGATGCTCCAGATATTTTAACTCTTTGGGATACAAAACATCCACAACAGTCATTGGGTAAATTCAATCTGCCGCGCCACGCATATACTGATGTAGCACTAATGCTTACAAATGATCCACTGGCATTCGCTCCACATACACAACCGTTAACTCTGGCATTGGGCACGAATGATGGCATCAGCGTGGAGCAGATTGATCTATCAAAGCCGCAACCACAGCTTAAAGAAACCTTCTTGTTTACTTATGGAAGCAATGAACAATTTACCAGTAGCACAAAAGTGGTGTCCTGGTCTGCTGATGGCAGCCGTCTGGCGGGTATTAAGGACAACTACAATAAGCCAACAAGTATTACTATCTGGAACTTACAAGACCATACAAAACTTCCAGCCCTTGTGCTGCCAGACAATGTGAGTACGTATCTTCTCACTGTTACCTGGAATCCCGCTCCAGCTAGCACCAAAATTGCTGCAGGAGCCAATAACGGGAACATCTATATCTGGGATGGGAATGGCAATGCCTTGCCCATTGATGTGAAGAATCCACCATCAGGTATCCAGGGATCGGTCAGGGCGCTCTCGTGGTCAGCAGATGGACAATGGTTAGCCGCAGCCTATAACGACCAGAACGCGAGTATTGTCGTCTGGAAGATGTAAGGAAAGGAAGAGAGATCAGGATGCTTACAAATCAATCGATGGATGGGCAGGGTAGAATGCTTGGTCGCTATCGACTACTGCAGTTAATAGGCCATGGAGCTATGGGCGAGGTATGGAAGGCGGAAGATAGTCAGCTACGTCGCCAGGTAGCTGTGAAATTACTGCCCAAAGTGCTTGCGCAGGATGCGCACTACCTGGAAGCTTTTGCCTATGAAGCCCGCACCGCAGCAACCCTTGAACATCCACACATTCTTCCCATTCATGATTTTGGGACGGTACAGACAGCGTCGGATGAGGTCACTACCTACTTAATCATGCCCCTCATCAATGGAGGAGCGCTCAGCCAGCGTATCCATAGTGCTCATGGCCTGTTGCCCGTCAACGAATGCCTGCACTATCTTAAACAAGCGGCACAGGCCATCGACTACGCCCACAGTCGCCAGGTCTTGCATCGTGATATCAAGCCAGCCAATATGCTCCTGCAGCAACAGTGGCTCTTCATTACTGATTTTGGTATTGCCAAACTGCTCGCCAGTGCTACGTATCGCAGTCAAACACATGCTGGTGCCGGTACTCCCGAATATATGGCACCGGAACAGGCACAAGGCCACGCGATAGCTGCTAGCGATCGTTACAGTCTGGCTATGCTCGCCTATCAACTATTTACTGGCACTCTACCATTCCGGGGTGACACACCTTATGCGACTATGATGATGCAGTTAACCAATCCTCTTCCCCCCGCAAGGCAATTTAATGCGACAATTCCACAGGTAGTTGCAGATACTCTGGCTCGGGGATTGTCAAAACGTCCGGAAGAGCGGCCCCCGACATGTCTCGACTTTATTCATGCCCTGGAACTAGGCTGGCGCACTGATCAACAACCTGCCCTCGATCCAGACGCTACTATGCTGGCTCCCTGGAGTAAGCGTTCGTATGAAAATGTACCACAACTTCCTTTCCCTGCATCGAATTTTCATCAATCTGCTACACAGCCGGTGCATGGGCAGATCATTCCTTCGACGCCCTTACCACCATTTCCGACTTCGATATCTTCAACATATATGCAGTCAGTTCCAACCATGCCTTCATCTTATCCTCAAAATTCACCTGGCTACTGGCAAAATCAAGCTACTCTTCAGTCCTCTTCCAATAGCCAGAACTCGACTCTAGTACAGTCTCAGCCTGAAAGCTCTACAGCCGCAGATCCTAAACCGTCGAAAATTGGTCGACGTGCGCTTGTGCTAGGAGGAGCTGCGGCAACGGCAGTGGTGGCTGCCGGCGGAGCCTTTTTGCTTCCTACATTTTTATCTAAGTCGGGCTCAGTTCCTAAACCAACAGCCAGGATTATACCCGGCCCCCAGAAGCTTATTTCTGGTATCCCACTACTCGCACTTACAGGGCATAGTAGCGATGTAACAAATGTCATCTGGAATCCCAACGGAAGATACCTTGCCTCAGCCGGGCAAGATACTCGTGTCATGCTGTGGGATATTGAAAGCTACCTCAAGCAGAAGAATACTGGGTTTCAAACCATTTCCACACCGGCAAGAGCATGGAAGTTTACAAACGAAATACCTGAAAGCCATATCAGCTGGTCGCATAACGGGCAAGCCATCGCTGTGACGGATCTGATAACGACAAAAGTCCATTTCCTTGATACATTTGGTAAGAGCAATGCACCCCAGGAATACATAGATACAGGCCTGGCAGATTCTGTATCCGCTCCTCAGTACGACTATCTAGCGTGTTCACCTATCGATAGTACCTTTGTTACCTCGGTTACCTTTGACAACAAGCTCATGCTCTGGCAACAAAATCAAACGACAACGCCAATCAAAACCTTGAGCTATAATCAACCAGATAAGAGTGTTCCTGCTGGCATTGACTATGTACACTGGTCGTCTGACGGCTCGTTCATCGCAGGGATTCCGGCCAATTTTGGCGTCGTTATCTGGCAAGTAAAGACAGGCAAGGTTGTTCAGGAAATTTCGTTACCAAGTCGCACTAAACAGCATGCCACACTCTTAGAACGGAGTGATCTCAAGTATTCACCAAATGACCCCTATAAGTTAGCAACGACAGATATAGATATAGTTACCGTGTACAATACTCAGAACAAGAATCTCTTACTCTCCTTAGGAACTGATGACAAGGATGCGCTTACGCTCCCACCCAACGACACAGTAGGCTGGGTGCCTCAAGTAGGCGGTATTAGCTGGTCGCCTAATGGTCGCTATCTCGCGGGAAGTTATGGACGCAGCAACAAGATTTATATCTGGGATATGCAGGACAAAAACCCGAACAAGACGAAGGATGGTATACAATTGCAATCACTACTGTTTGGCAAAAACAACGGTCATAGCTCGACAATTCTTGATCTTGCCTGGTCGCCCGATGGTCGCTATATAGCTACCGCTTCGTTTGACAAAACCATTATTATCTGGAAAGTCGACGGCTCCTAAACGGGTTGAGATGGAGACATCGGCAGGACATGAGCTTAGCCTGGATCGTCCACAGTTTGAGGTTAGCTGTTAGGATACCAAATCGCTTTCTTCTTTACGTTTATTAGAGAGCATACAGCTGTGAACTATACACACTATACACGCTATACGCGCTATATACGTTGTGCCTATTGGTATAGTGCTGTTACTTCGTATGTAATGATCCGTCTCTATAGCCAGATAACAAGAGAAAATGCATTCTTAAATAAGCTACAGATATATGACGTATTCTAAAGGAGTGAAAGAATGGGCGGCAGTAACTTCGACCTTATTGCGCAAGAATTATTGAGGCATCAGAAGATCATGGAAGAGATGGAAGCGGAGAATCGCTGGTTGCACCAGGAGTTAGCAGAATTGCGCGCTGGGCGAGGTATTTTTCTTGAAATTGAGGGGAAACGCATCCCACTGATCATATCAGCAGATCCCGCTCCGCAAATACCACAGCCGGTTGAGCAAACCGCCCTCGCGCAACAGGTCACGCCAGCGGAAGACAGGTCTGTGCTTCAACAGAATATAACTGCTCCACTGCCTGATGAGGAAGAACAAAAGGTCGAGCGAGCTTCTTTCCTGGAAGAGATTATGATCGATGAGTTTTCTGCTGCATTGACTTCTCCCACCGCCGCCGCTGTCTGGCAAGGCCCGGTCCAGAAGAGAGAGGTTCTACAGAAGCCTGAGCAGATCGATGAAGATGAGATGGCGGCGCTTCGACGTGACTTGATGGGAAGCTTCCTCCTCGAATAGAAGCCTTACAAAACGTAGCTTCTAATGGGTCATCACGAATTTTTGAAAAGTGAAGAACATTGGGCG
>CAXTXB010000397.1:0-5792 GCA_964247965.1 uncultured Dictyobacter sp.
TGCGTAAAAGAGTACAGAAATGTAAAAAATGTAAAACTATTATTGAAATTCAACCACACCCTTGATTATGCCGCTATTGTGATCCAACCATTGTGGAAATACATCAACAAAATTTGCGGATGTCGTGCGATGGGTGATCCAGGGAGTGAGATTGATGCGACCAGCTTCCAGATGCGCGATGATCCGCTGGAAATCCGCGCTCGTCGAATTGCGACTGCTCAGAAGGGTTAACTCGCGCTGATGGAAGTTGGGGTCGTGGAAAGTCACATCACCCTGAAAGAGACCAACGAAGACCAGCTTGCCTCCAAAGCCCACATAATTAAAGGCCGCCTGCATCGAACGTGGGTTACCTGTAGCATCGAAAACGGTCGGGGGCAGATCGTCGGCCACAACCGCTTGCAGCGCAGCCAGAGCATCGCCGCTGCTATTCATACAGGTTACTCCAGGGTACATCTGCTGACAAAACGCCAGGCGCGGCTCACTGATATCCATCACGATCACCTGCGCCCCTGCGAGCAAGGCGAACTGGGTAACGGCGAGCCCGATGGGACCAGCGCCGATTACAAGCACCTGATCGTTGCTTTCAAGCTGGGCGCGTGCCACGGCGTGCGCGCCAATGCTTAACGGCTCGACGAGGGCAAGTTGTTCGAAGGAGAGGCTCTGCGAGGGATGGAGATGGTCGAGCGGAACGATGGCCAGGTCGCGCATCCCACCATCGATATGGACGCCAAAAACTCTAAGGTTCATGCAGCAATTGGGCTTGCCTCGTCGACAGGCCGGACAGTGACCGCAGTTGAAATATGGCCGCAGCGCGCAATGCGTACCAACGGCCAGTGCTTGTTCCTGAGATAACGGATTGGTCTGTATAACCTCGACCCCCAGTTCATGGCCCAGGACTCGTGGATAGCTGAAGAAAGGCTGCTCACCCTGAAAGGCATGAAAATCTGTGCCGCATACACCCACACGCCGAATACGAATCAACGCCTCACCAGGCCCAGGATTGGCCGGCTCCTCAGCCTGCGTAAGATGTAGCTTGCCCGGCTCATCCAGAATGATCTCCTTCATTGTTCGTACAGCCTTTCTTCGCTAAAATCTTATTTTTCAATAAGATTATTTATCGTGCACTTCTACAAGCGAAAGGCACGGCGTACATCTTGACTCAAAAGAAAGTAGAAAAAGACGATAGCAGGAATAATCATTCCAGCAATGACACCAGCAGTTGAGCCTGTGTGACGTATCAACTCGAAGATACTTCTCAGCAAGCTCAGTCCTTCAATGATAATTACAGCCCAGTAGGCCCAGCGCTGCAATGTCCACAGGCCAAAGACAAAGAAGAGCGTAAGGAGACCGATAATGACGCCTATCACACCGAAGCCAACACCAAATACATCTATAAACTTGGAAATTATCGTGTGTCCACCCGATAGAACCCTGCGGCTAATTGAATTAGCTGCGGTTATAAGAAGAACACCACCGAGAAGTTCAAACAAACCCTCAATACCCAGCAGGACGGCCATGATGGTCACCCCTTGTGGGCGTCGCCGACGAACTATCTCCGTATTTTGTTGCTGTTGCATACTACCCTTTCTTTCATTCATAACTACACAACATTAAGATAACACCCGAACGCAGAAATATCAATCTCGCGAGAAGTCAAGCGCGCAAGAGAGATGCTTATTTGTCGCGTTTATGCGCAGTCAGAGCGTATGGAGGTACGAAAGCAAAGATAGAAGTGCCAGGGGAGTGAAATGAAGCCAGTACATATTATATAACTTACTATCGCAAGTTTATGATATATTCAAAAGGAGTATAATTTAGGCTTTTAACGAGTACTGAGCATACTGTATTCTTTCTCTACTTGCTTCTCGAACTCTCGCGAATACTTAAGCGCATCGTATTCATAGTCAAGATGCTCTCTATCTTTCTTCTCTAATAACATGTTGCCTACTAGCTGTAGTCGTAGAGGAGGCCAACGACCGCTACTATCTTGTCCATACTGTAGCATATCCTCTTGCTCTTGCTCAGTAAATCCTGCTTGTATAGCTTTAGAGCGAACAAAGTCCTGTGCTTCACCAGAATCAAAGGAACTTAATTTGATCTGAGCAAAAACATTAAAGAATGGACTTCTATTTGTGCTCCTACTTACTATCTTAATAAGTGATTGTCTACTTACAATTATTAAAGCCAGGCCAATTTGTGTCATCGCTCGTAACGCCTCAAAAAACCTGGAATTGAACTCCTCTTGTTTTGTAAAAGCCTCAAAATTATCAATAAAAAGGATAGGAGTCTGACCTGCCTCCACCAAATCTCTAATATATGCATCTAGAAAAGTCATGCTACGGTCATCAGGCAATGTAAAGGTGGATGAAAAGTTGAGCACTCTAAGTGCTTCATTTGTAAAGCCCGACACTGTTTTAAGTTTTGGCCCGGCAGCATTTATATAGCCTGCTTTTATTTCACGGCTATCAAACTCACTTCGTACTTTTAGGAAAATGTAATTGAGTAGCCATGTTTTTCCACTTTTTTGTTCTCCAACAATTGAAGTACTTGCTCCCTTTTTTATACGGTCTATAATCATTCTAGACTCAACTTTTCTCCCATAAAAATCGCTTACGTCAGTGAGTGGAGTATTCACATGAAAAATTAGAATATTGACCTTCTCGGTCGCCGATATCTCCCCTACATGTATATTCAATAAGGATTCAGTCATAGCTTGATGTCTATTCTCTTCAAAAGATACTGGTGATTTCGTCATAGCTTGATATCTATTCTCTTCAAAAGATACTGGTGATTTCAAAGAAGGTGGATTTGTAGGTTGTTCTTTAAGAGCTTTAAATCGCCATTGCGAGAAAGCTATTGCAGATATAATAACTATGTTTAAAATTGTATCCACACTGAAATAAATACTATTTACACGAAATACCAGGTATAAAGATATCATAACACCTATTAATATTGTGTAGATTACGTAGTGGGCTGTCATTTGACTCCAAAGAGATTGTTTACTTCTCCAAAGCTTTTTCAATTGTTTTCATCCTTTTCTATCATTACGATCTTCTCAAAGGATCTATCTCTATTTTAAAACACCTCTCGATATTTTTCCTCCAATTTACGCTTAAACTTTTTCCAGTACCTGGGATCATCTGGTCTATATTGGCTGGTATTTGATAATTTATCACTCAAAATTAACTCCCCTATTAATTCTAGACGTATTGGCCAGTATCTTCGCGAAATTCCCCATCCTGGTGCACCTAGCTTTAGCATCTGATCACGCTCGACATCAGTAAAGAGGGCCTGATTCCCTTTATCTTCGATAAATTCTTCTGCTTCGTTGAGATTAAATGGTCGAACTATAATTTGATTAAAGATATTAAAAAAACCACTTGCGCGTCCTGCCTGACCCACAATCTTTTTCAGCGAATCCTGGCTAGCAATAACAAGAACAAAATTTATATCAGGGTTCTCGCACATAACGCGAAGGCTTCTGAAGAAGTCAAGATTGAACTCCTTTCTACGATCACGATAGCGACTTCGTTCTTCCTGATCAAAAAGGCCCGAAAATTCGTCAATGCAAACAACTGGAATAATACCTGTTCTTGAAAGATCTTGCATAGCCCTTTCAAGCACTATCAATATACGAGGCTGCAGTTTCTGCCGCTCCTTATCTAACTCATCTATTGCTATATCCAAAACTCTTAAAGCATGCTGCCTGTCCCTAACTCGTGCTTTTAACAAATTAAGGATATGTGCAGTAAATTCGGCTAATGTGTCGAAATGTTTAGACGTGGCATCCATTGAAACAACTCTATAGTTAGGGCCAAGTTGTGTTGGGGCAACAAGGCGTAAGTATGTAATTAGCCATGACTTGCCTATACGACGCGGTCCAACAAGTGAAGTTGAGTTCTTTTGGCGTGTACGGTTTACTAATGTTCTACGTTCAATCTCTCTTCCATATAGATCTTTTTCGTCAACTAATCGCGTAACAAAATGAAAAATTGAGTCAGGGTTTTGTGGCACCTGCTGAGAAGCTACTATAGCACTCGCTTGTAGAGAGGCAGTTTGCGCGAGTGCAGCGTTCTGTGATGGAGGAGTTTGAAATGGGGGCTGAAAGAGCCATGCAACAAGCGGTACAATTATGGCTACCACAGCAAGAATAGTTCCTCCTTGAATAGTATAGAGGAGACCAATGGCAGCTAACAGCATAGCAAACAAAACAAGAATAATGATAGTTATAACAGAGCGTGTAAAAATAACCTTTTTGCGTCTTCGACGCCTTTTCTCTAACCAGCTTGACGGAACTTGTGAAGATGTTGTCATACTACATTAATCCTTTAATTTTGTAGCATAGTCTATTTCTCTATTGCCTCATCATCTTTTAAAGCTTCGTAGTCTTTATATGTATTAGCCTGATAAAGTATGCAACTTCAGCAGCATCTACTCTTTAGTATGAGGCAACTAAAGAGGTTTGTCAACTATTTTGACGTAAGAATTGCAAGTAAAGTTTATAATCCAAACTTGTATAACATATGGTAATAGTTGTCTCAAAAGAGGTTGCAAGCTTCTCAGGTATTGATGCATTTAGCATACCGAATCTCGCTCTCAAACTGAGATTGAATAGTTTCAGAGTCTTCTATATAAAGTGGTGAAAGGGCCTTGTAACGTTCTGTGGAGGTGAAACGTGGGGGTAGAAAGGAAAATTTTATTGCCTATGCTATAAAAGGAGAAAATGTATGGCTACTACTTTAGAAGATAGTGTGGTTGTTATTACTGGGGCTTCGAGCGGGATTGGGCGGGCCACGGCGCTTGAGTTTGCGCGCAAGGGGGCGAATGTTGTGCTGGCGGCGAGGCGTGAGGAGCTTTTGCGAACGGTGGCCGATGAGTGTAAGCAGATCAGTGGACGTGCTGCTGTGGCGGTGTTGACGGATGTCTCTGATGAGGCGGCTGTGCAGAAGCTGGCGCAGCAGGCGTTTGAGCATTTTGAGAGAATTGATGTGTGGGTGAACAACGCAGGCATAGGGGCGTTTGGGCGCTTTGAGGAGACGCCGCCGGAGGTGTATCGTCAGGTGATGGAGACGAACTTCTTTGGCACAACTTATGGCGTTCGCGCAGTTCTCCCCTATATGCGGCTGCAAAAGAGCGGGGTGATTATCAACACCGCTTCTCTGCTTGCCACGGTTGCAGGACCGTACTACTCGGCTTATACGGCTTCGAAGCATGCGATCCGGGCGCTAGGTGAAAGTCTGCGGCAGGAGATCGAGGCGCTGGACGATGTTGATATCCACATCTGTACTGTGATGCCAGCGACGATTGATACGCCCTTCTTCCGCCATTCTGCCAATTATACCGGCCGTACAGTTAAAGCTTTACCTCCCGTTTACCCACCTGAGCAGGTGGCGATGACGATTGTGAAATGTGCGGAGCATCCACAGAGGGAGGTCTTTGTGGGCAACGCCGGGCGCATGATTAGTTTTACGCATACAATGGCTCCAGTTCTGGGTGAGGGTATGCTGGCACACCAGATTGACATGGGACACTTTAAAGACGAGTCAGCACCAGCCACTTCAGGCAATACGCTTGAGCCTATGATGGCAGGATCGGATATTACGGACGGCTGGAAGGGCGCGCCCAAGATGGCGGCGCGCAGTTTGTTGACGATAGGGGTGGCAACGGTTGCGATGGGTCTGCTCGCCTGGACCTGGTTCCACAATCGTAGTGATGCCTGATAGTGTGATCAATTAGCCACAAATTTTTGAAAAATGAGGACTATTATGTGCTGTTCGCTCTTTTTATGG
>CAXTXB010000398.1:0-5787 GCA_964247965.1 uncultured Dictyobacter sp.
GACCCATATAATGCAAAATGAACGGTAATACGCTTGCATACACTGCATAAAATGAGTACAATTGACACATGATGCTGAAAATTTATATATTTAGACATTGAAAATAGATATTGAAAATGAAGAACGAGATGAAATGAGTACGCTTCTACCCAGGGCCAATACTTCTATCTCTTCGCAACCCGCGCGCGATATGACACCTCGTCGCTTGATTGTAACGGCAGGGGTGGTTGCATTTGCCATACGCGATTGGTCACTACGGGTTTTATTGCGCATCGGCCCGTGGGGACCCCCTATGCGCCTGGTGCTCAGGAATGAGTCGGTGATTGACTCCGTGGACCGCACATTAGATGCACTTCTGCTCTGGGCATCCGACTCTTCTCTCCTTCAATTAAAGGCTGGCTGGCAGGAGCAGCAGGTGCAGGTGTGGGGAAGTGAGGAACAGGGGATGGCCGTTTCGCTGATTCATAGTATTTTTTTGCGTGCGAACCGGGATGAACTGCGTCCAAATCTACATTTGCAGCCTGTGCCCAGCTTACATGTCGAGTGGGTCTCTGTCGCTGATATTGAGTCTGGGCAGCGCTCAATGGACCCTGATGTAAAGCCAGGTGTGTTACTGGCTTTGCAATCACTTCGTGCTCAGGTGCAGCATGAACCTGAGGTAGTCCTGCGCTACCTTGCGGACATGGGCGCGGTAAACGCTCTCCGGCCTGTTGCGAACGAGTGGTGGCATAAAGAGAAGAAGCAGTCGCCAGACACTGTCAATCGAGATACGCTTCCACTTAGTATGATAAAAGAGCCAGAGGTAGGCGATGGGACGCTGACGCTTGCCGAGGCATCGCTGCTCTACCGAGCACTTTTCCCGCCCGATGAGCAGGTAGATCTCTCGAATCTGCGACGGCGCTTTCTGGCGACAAATAGGCTAGAGGCACTCGATGAGGAGCGTGCGGTGCGTGGCCGTGAGGTGGAGTGGAGACGTGTGAGCCGTATCTATCGTTATCTTGGTTAAATAGTTTCTTCCATTTTTGAAAGTGTCAGTGTTGGTTTCTGTGCTATGATGTAGAATAAAATATATACTGTTAGAGGAAGAAGCATATGGCAAAGGTAACAACAGGCACGGGAGACACTGGCTATACTGGTTTGATCGGGGAGCAACGTGTGCCAAAGTACGATCCTCGCCCCGACACTTTCGGTACGGTGGACGAAGCTACATCTGCACTCGGACTGGCGCGCGCTGTAGCAGAGAATAAGAAAGTCAAAGACATTATTTTTCATATTCAGCAAGAACTTTATCTTCTTATGGGTGAGCTAGCGACGCCCCCCGAGAACTATGAGCAGATGGGGCTGAAGATAACCGCCGAACATACACGCTGGCTGGAGCGGCAGGAAGAGGAATTGAAACGCGAGGTTGAGATTCCGAATAAATTTGTGATTCCTGGTGATACGCTCGATGGTGCAGCACTTGATCTTGCTCGTACAATTATTCGCCGTGCGGAGCGGATGGCTGTAAAACTACTACACGACAGGGTTATCCAGAATACAGAAGTTGTACGCTATCTCAATCGTCTCTCTGATCTTGTCTTTATCCTCGCGCGTTCTATTGAGGTCACGTCTTCTTTGGCCGAAAAGCCTGAAGAATAAGCTGCTGCCTCTACACTACCTGATAAAGCACTATTTTGTATATTACCTGATAAAGCACTATTAAGGAAGCATCGTTGATTGTTCTACATGCCATTTGGGATAAGACAACACCTGGCATTCTCTGCCTTTGGGGTGAATCATCTGAGCTAGCGACGATTCCAACGCTCCAGTCTAATGAAAAGCTCAGCCGTGGACGGGACAAAACTCATCCTTTCGCGCTCTCGCAAGCTATGCTCCGAGCTATGGTTACACGTCTCCTACACCACGGGCCGCTTCCCGAAGAGAAGGCAGAGCCACTAACCTTATGCCTTCCAACTTCATCGGGTAGACCTCTGCCTTCTCCCGGACTACTGCTTGATGAGAGCCTGAAGCTTACACAAAAAAAGACCCTGAGGCGCTGGCATGTCGAGACTTGTAGTGTCGCTGCTGTGTTAGATTTCTTACTAGAGTTTCCCCTTGAACTGCCACAGGGCATCATCTTTGGAGATTCGTTGCGCTTCTGGACTGAAGCCGCTAAATTCGCGTTTGAGTTGATTACTCGGCAGTGTTTTGTTCCTGCTCTGCATATAGATCAACATGGCACAGCGTCTACTGGCTATGCACGCTGGGTTGCTTTATTATCGCCTGAAGATAATCGGCGGGTGCAGACATTGGCTCGGGCTATGCCCCCTATATGTTGGGCGAGTTTGCCTTCTAGTCATTTGCCTTCCAGTCAAAAGAACGCACCGCTAGATACACTCTTGCATTTCCTTAACCAGACAATAGATGGCTTTGTGCGCGCGCAAATAACGCCGGCACAACTGATACTCGAAAGTCGTGATGCAGGCCAGAATGGCAGCGAAAACTTCTCCGAACGTTGGATACGTGCGCTCTCATCCCCGGTGGGAACGTTTATCCTCGCTCCAACTGATATGACAGTCGCAATGGAGACCCAGAAATGGTTGGAGCAAGGCCAGATTGAATCTATCCAGTCTCCTTTTCGCACCTGTTTTAAATTAGATCCACCCGGCGAGGAGCAGGATGATCCCGACGCCTGGCATGTTAGCTTCCACTTACAGGCAAATGATGATCATAGTCTCTTGATTCCTGCTGAAAAAGCATGGCAGGAGCGCTCTGAAACCCTCACCTTCCTGTCGCGCAAGTTTGATCATCCTCAAGAACGGCTGTTGGCTGACCTCGGCAAGGCTTCGCGTCTCTTCCCTTTGATTGAGCAGAGCTTAAAAACGGCACGTCCACAAGAGCTACTTTTAAGTACCGAGCAAGCGTATATGTTTCTGCGCGAGACGGCTCCACTGCTGGAGAGCAGTGGTTTTGGCGTTCTGGTCCCACCATGGTGGCAAAAGGCATCAGCTCGCATCGGAGTCAAGCTTAAGCTGAAACCGCAGGCCGACGCGAAATCGAGCCTGGGTCTGCTCGGCTTCGAGAATATCGTCAATTACGATTGGAACATCGCCATCGGGGACAAGATACTCTCCATACGCGAGTTTGAGCAACTGGTCGACCTCAAGCTGCCGCTGGTCAAAGTGCGCGGCCAATGGGTGGAGCTGCGTCCGGATCAGATCGAGGCGGCGATTGCTTTCTTTAAGAAGAAATATACAAAGCAGGCTGTGTCCCTGGCAGAAGCGTTGCGCGACACTCTGGGCGAAGATATGGATGTTGCTGGCCTACCGATCACCGGTGTGCAGGCTGAAGGATGGATCAAAGATGCCCTTGATAAGCTGACCCAGCGCGTACCCTTGAATCCTATCGAGCCTCCCATCACCTTCCACGGCAAACTGCGGCCCTATCAACTAAGGGGCGTCTCATGGTTAGCTTTCCTTAAACAGCTTGGCTTCGGGAGTTGTCTCGCGGATGATATGGGACTCGGCAAGACGATTCAGCTCATTACGTTATTATTACATGAGCTCGCTCAGGCCAAAACAGATGAGCATTTCAATCCCACGCTCCTCATCTGTCCAATGTCTATTGTCGGGAACTGGCAACGAGAAATACAGCGCTTTGCACCATCACTTTCGGTTCTGATCCATCACGGGGTGGAGCGGCTATCGGGTCCAGCTTTTGCCGAGGTTGCGAGCCAGTATGATGTGGTGATTACAACTTACGCTATGGCGCTGCGCGATAGAGAGCATCTGCAACTGATTGACTGGCGCAATGTTGTGATTGACGAGGCGCAAAATATCAAAAATGAAAGTGCGAAGCAGACCCAGGCGATTAAAAGCTTGAAGGCTGTAGCAAAGATTGCGCTCACTGGAACGCCGGTCGAGAATCGCCTGGCCGAGCTATGGTCCATCATGGACTTCCTCAACTCTGGCTATCTGGGATCGAGTAGCGAATTTCGCAAGATCTTTGCCAATCCAATTGAGCGCTATCGCGACGCCGATCAGTCCGCAACGCTCAAACGTTTAATCCAGCCCTTCGTACTGCGCCGCCTGAAGACTGACAAAGAAATTATCCAGGACCTGCCCGACAAGATGGAGATGAACGTCTTCTGCAATCTTACACGGGAGCAGGCGTCTCTTTATGAAGCAGTGGTCAAAGAGATGCTGGAGAAAATCGAAGAGACCGATGGCATGACTCGTCGCGGCCTTATTCTGGCAACTTTGACCAAGTTAAAGCAGATTTGCAACCATCCGGCCCAATTTATGGGCGACGGGAGCCAATTGGCTCAGCGTTCGGGGAAACTGGCTCGCCTGGAAGAAATGCTTGAAGAGGTACTCTCTGGAGGCGAAAAGGCGCTTGTCTTTACTCAATATGCAGAGATGGGCAGTCTACTACGTCAATATCTGCAGGAGAGGCTGGGCATCGAGGTCCTCTTCTTACATGGGGCCACCGTCAAAAAGCAGCGTGATCTCCTGGTACAACGCTTTCAGGAAGAGCGACGCGGGCCTGCAATATTTATTCTATCTTTGAAGGCTGGCGGCGTAGGGTTAAATCTAACCGCCGCGAACCACGTCTTTCATTTCGACAGATGGTGGAATCCAGCGGTCGAGAACCAGGCAACGGATAGAGCGTTTCGTATTGGGCAGCACAAAAATGTACAGGTGCACAAGTTTGTCTGCGCCGGCACACTGGAAGAGCGTATCGACCAGATGATCGAGCAGAAGCGTGATCTTGCGGAACGTATAGTTGGCGAGGGCGAGGGCTGGCTCACCGAGATGTCAACGGATCAGTTAAAAGAGCTGTTCGCTTTGAGCCGTGAGGCGGTGGGAGAATAACAATGGGTGATTGGTATGATGGATATGATTGGGATTTCTACTCTGAGGGCCGTCCTAGAAAAGTGACTGATGGCATGAAGACAAAGAAAGACCGCGGAGCCATCGGCGAAACCTGGTGGTCCAAACGCTGGTTGCATACCCTGGAAGCATTTGGTATGGGCTCACGCTTGTCCCGTGGTCGTGCATACGCTCGTCAAGGTCAGGTAATCTCGATAGATATCAAGCCCGGAATTGTGAAGGCAAACGTGCAGGGATCAATGCGCGAGCCCTACAAAATCGCCATTCACTTGCTGCCCCTCTCCGATAGCGACTGGGAAAAGGTAACGGCTGTAATGGCGGCTCAGGCCGTCTTTGCCGCGAAACTGCTCGCTGGTGAGATGCCAACCACGATTGAGGAGGCCTTTGCCTCGGTCCAGATCTCTCTCTTCCCCGTCTCTGAGCAAGACCTGCGTACTCATTGCAACTGCCCCGATTGGGCAAATCCTTGTAAACATACGGCGGCCGTCTATTACATCCTTGCTGAGCAATTTGATGAAGACCCGTTTTTGCTCTTCACATTGCGTGGGCGCACAAAAGAAGAAATTATCGTCGCACTCAGAAAGAAGCGTGCTGAGGCAATACCTGCAACACCCTTACCTGACACAACAGATGTCGATGCTAAGAGAGAGCTAGAAAATCCTGCCGAGGAAGCACCTCTGGAAGATTACCTGGATATATTCTGGAAAGCAGGAACCGGTCTGGATACTTTTGTTGTCAAACCATCTACTCCTGGTGTCGATAAAGCTGTCTTGAAAAGATTAGGTCCTTCGCCTCTTAAATTAGGCCGGCAAAACGTAACCGATATTCTAGCTCACGTTTATGATAGAGTACGTGAGTCACTAGAGTACGAAGGTTGATATAATGGCTCATCGCGAATTTTTGAAAAATGAGGAAC
>CAXTXB010000399.1:0-5773 GCA_964247965.1 uncultured Dictyobacter sp.
GTATAGCGAGCAGCGAAGCTGCGAGAACTCAGAGCACAGAAAGGCAGAGATGATCCAGATCAAACACACTCTTAGTAATAACCAGGTTGTCCAAACATTACACGTCCATGACCAATCGGACGCTGACCAAAGATCAGGTACAGAAACGGGCCCAGGAAAGGCAGCGCCCAGATGACCACCAGCCAGAGGGCCTTACCTACCATTGTATGATCGTCCTCCAGGATCATAATCGTCTCAATAATATGACCAACAACCGGCAAGAAGACGATGATTAAAAACACCAGAGAATTTACAAGGCAACCTCGATTGTACATGGGACCTTTCTCCTTATATAAAAACTATTTTCTTAAAATGATCGTCAAATCTCTTTATTACTTTATTCTTTGTTATATGCATAATTGGAAGTGGTCATATATTCCTACGTAGTGTACGCTCAAGGGAGACAAAGTGTTGCAAAGACTGCGATCAACAACCAGGTATCGGAAAACCCTTCTTTTCGAGGAACTGTTCGATCCAGGCCATGGGCGCAGGATTTTTTGAATCTGTATCGCTATCAACATAGAAGAAACGGATATAGAGTGGAAAGGCGTCTCCCATTTTACCGACGAGATGATTCAAACGATCTTCAGCATGCTGCCACTTGCCCTTGTAGTATCCCAAACGCCAGCAATGATATGCTTCATCGTGCAATTCAATAATATCACGCAGGACGGGATCGGAGATATAGCGAGCGGCGAAGATACGCGCCAGGTAACCATGATGATTAGTACCAATCTTTGGGCGAAGCTCATTCACTTCGTATTTAAAGGTATCATGAACTAGTGCAATCAAGCGCAGGGCATAGCGATCCTCAGGAGTTGGACACTGACGATCGATATTTGCCAGCAGGTCCGCGATATGATACATAACAGGACCTTCTAAATGACCAGTGCGCGGCTTTCCCCATACAACACCCCTTTGCCACTCTGGATCTGCCGCAATCCTTCGCTCTAAATCGGTCTCTAAAGTAAAAGGTAGTTCCATGTTTTTAACCTGATCTTTATAGTTAGCAGTGGTTACCTCTTTTCGACCTACCATCATGTTTGACAAAGTAGTAAAGTGTCTCAGTAAGTAACACAGCTATAAGAAATTCCGCGCAATATGCATCAATAAAGGATGATAAGCGTGCTCATAGCAGCCAGGAAATTGCACGACGCGACCGCCCCAACCACGTTTGAAGCGGTAAACGCCTGCCATCGCTTCATCTTCCTCATCCGTTTCTGGAATACCCCAGAAGTCATAGAGACGTGCCCCCTGTTGTTTCGCCCAACGGATCGCTGCCCATTGCAGCACATAATTAGGCATTAATTGACGCTGCTCATTGCTGGATGCACCATACAAATAAAGTCCTTGATGGGCGAAAAGACCCACGAAGATGCCCGCGAGCAGTTGCCCTTCGTATTCAGCAAGGAAAAGACGCACACAATCGTAAGGAGCGAAGATCTGCCAGGCACGCTGATAGTAGTTGAGGGTGTGAATGCCAAATTGATCACGCTCTCCCGTCGTTTGGAGCAAAGCATACCATGCACGTACGTCTTCAACAGAGGAAGCTACACGAACCGTCACTCCCTTGCGCGTACCCAGGCGTATATTGTAGCGCCACTTCTCTTTCATCGCTGCAAGCAAGGTTGCCTCATCCGCAGCCAGGTCCAGCATAATTGTACGCAGAGGCTGGACGGCAGGAACAGGATGAACGCCAATGGGTGCCAGGCGCTTCAGCACCAGTTCGCCCGATGGAGAAGCCAGTTCTGGCGCAGGCTCTATATGCACGGCAAGAGCTCCCCGAGCAAGCAAATAGGCATTAAGTTGGGCAAAGAATGCTTCGCAAAGCTCAATCTGCTCCCAATCAATCACAGGACCCTTGGGAATATAAGCCAGATGACCCAGGCGCAGCGGCATGGAAGGCGCTGTTTTTCGTAACACCTGGGCCACCGCTACTATGCGCGCTTCATCCCACAGGGCCAGCCGTATAGGTTGCCAGCCAGACGAAGCCTTTAGTTCGCCCCAGCCCCAACTTTGCAAAAGATGTCCCTGACTATGTTGAGACACAAAGGCATCCCATTCGCCTCGCTGTACAAAGGACACCGGACGCAGTGAATAATGATGAGAATCTACATAAGAATTAGCCACTATTTTCAACAACTCTTTCCCTGGTATTCGCTTTATATCATACTCTATACACAGGTTATCATGCATAGTTAAGAAGAGAAGGGATATCTTTCCATGCTATAATATGGCTGGTTATTGATAACTATCCTAAAAGCGGTCAATTGATCGGCAGGAGGCATTCTGTGAACATCGTTATCCTTGGTTGCGGTCGGGTTGGAGCAACACTCGCTACACAACTAGAGCAGGCAGGACATAAAATAGCAATAATAGATAGCAGTAGCGACGCATTTCAGCGTCTGGGTCCAAAGTTCAAAGGAGAGAAGATTATCGGCAACGGAGTGGATGAAGAGGCGCTGAGACGCGCCGGCATAGAAAAGGCAGATGCCTTTGCGGCAGTCACGAACGGTGATAACCGCAATATAATGGCAAGTCAGATAGCAAAAGAAATCTTCCACATCAAAAAAGTTGTATGCCGTATCTATGATCCGCTGCGTGAAAGCACATTCAAAGAACTGGGGCTCGAAACTATTTGCCCGACAACCGTCATATCGGACATGGTTTCAGATGCACTTATAGGGAGCACGACGACTCCTCAACGGAAGAAGCAGTAGATCGTTTCTTTTTCTGCGAACAAGCTTATAAGAGGGCGTCCAGGACCAGATGTGACAAGAAAGCAACAAAGAGAGTTGAGGTTCATTATGTATATAATTATTGGAGGCGGTGGAGACGTTGGCTACTACCTCACAAGAAACCTACTAACGCAGGGGCACGAAGTACTATTACTCGAAAAAGAGAGCCATCGTTACCAGACATTAAGTGAAGAACTCGGTCAATCAGTCTTCAAAGGAGATGCCTGTGAAGCCGCCACGATGGAAGAGGCAGGCGCACGTCGCGCAGACGCAGTCATAGCAGTAACAGGAGAGGACGAAGATAACCTCGTTATTTGTCAGCTTGCGAAAAAGCGCTTCAACGTTACGCGAACGATAGCGCGCTTGAACAATCCAAGGCATGAAGATCTCTTTGAGAAGTTGGGCATAGACATCACAGTTAGCCCCACGAAAGGCATCTTATCATTAATTGAATCCGAGCTACCAGGACAGCGCTTCGTTCAGCTCATGACACTTAAACGCGCTGGCATGGAGATACTCGCAATGAATGTTCCACCCCTTTCACCTGTTATAGGCAGAAGATTGAGCCAGATCAACCTGCCCCGGCGTTCCAACCTCGCATTAATTATTCGTGGTGACGAGCCTATCTTCCCGAGTGGAGATATAGAAATTCAGGCGAACGACGAAGTATACGCCCTTGTGAACAACGAGGGTGAAGAGGAACTGCGACGAACCTTCGGAACGAATTAACAGCAGAGAGTACCCAATTCAAACAGGTAGAGGAAAGGCCTCCTGGAAGCTACTCGTCCAGGAGGCCCGGATGGCATTACAAAAAAGGCTTGCTAGTCAGTAGAGTAGAGGCAATCAGGCGTGTTCATCGGTTGCTTCGAGCGGCTGCGTCTTCTCAAAGCTTCCTGCGACCGGGACAACAGGATGCTCTGGCTCCACAATAGCTCCATCATTGGGACGATCTTCAACCTGAACGCGATTTCTGACCCGAAAGCGCGTGGGGAATCTTATTCTGTTGCGTTCACGTCTTGTAGATTCAGCACGAGCGACGCGGCGAAGACGCCATGGAACGCGCCTGCGTGCAAGCATGTGGTCAGCCGTTCGCCCACGCGCCGAGTGGTAAATACTTGTTATCACCACCCATCCGGCCGCCACAAGAGGAGTCGCAATCAAAGCCCCAAAGACTCCAAATAGCTTCGCTCCCACAAGCAGAGAAAGAATAGCAGCCACAGGATGCAATCCAACGGCGTGCCCAACGATGCGTGGGCCCAGAATATTACTCTCAAGGGCCTGTAGCACAACGAAGAGCACGACAATAAACAGTGTACGTTGAATCACATCGTTACCCCCTAAGAGAAGCGAAAGTAAGATAGGAGTAATCGAAGCCAGGGCGGGACCAATCATAGGGATTGTCTCGAAGATAAAGGCAACCACTCCACAGATAAGCGCGTAATTGCCCAGGTTTGTGACAAGACAGATCAGGCTGGTGCAGAGTCCAACGATAAAGGCCAGAGTTAACTGGCCGCGAATATAATTGCCAACCACACGGCTGAGGGCATCCTCGAATAAAAGCACATTGGGGGTCCAGCTTTGCGGAGCAATCCCTACCAGGCTATTTCGAATGCGTTTACCGTCGAGTGTAAGATAAAAGCTGATTACCACCACTAGCAAAATGTTGAGAAACACATTCAGGGCGTTCGTTGCCAGTAGAAGTACATTACCGGCTAATGACTGCGCGAAACCATAGACTTGATCCTGAATCTGGCTCACAACCTGCAGAACATTCCCTTTCCCAATCTGGTTATTCAAAAAGTCGATAGTTTTGGCATAGGTAGTTGGCAAGGTATTGGCGAAACCAGTAATGGTCGTAGAGAAGAAATTAATCTGTTGGGCGAGTGAAAAAATTAGTTCATAAGCAAGACCAGTAATAGCCCCCAGCACTAGCACATAAGCGATAATGGCCGCCAATAGGCGTGGAAAACCAACCTTTACGAGAAGATTGACGGCGGGAGTCAGTAGGAAGGCCACGGCTGTAGCAAGGAGAAAGACCACGATCGCTTCCACAAACTGACCAAATACGTTCCACAGCGCCCAGAGAATGACTCCAATACCAATAATGCTCATGAGAATATCACGTGTACGCTGCCAGTTTATCTGGTCCATTATATTTACCCTCGTGAATGGGAATGTACATACCTAAAGAAGTTGTTGAAGCACTACTTATTGTTTCAAAAGGCTGAAAAAGAGCTAAGGTTGTTCTGGTATCTCATATCTATTGTGGCAGGTTTTTGTAAAAAGGACAAGGGTATTACGTTCTCAATGACCTATCCTGAATTGTTGAAAAAAGAGCAGGCAAAACATGATGGTTCTCTTTTTTCAACAATTCAGGCTGGGTCATTATAGTACCCGAAAGTCGCATGTGCATTGCACTTTTAGGCTAAGCAATGAGAGAATGTAGAAGCGGCACTATTCGACCGCAGTTATATATGTTGAAACTTTATTTAGACATATATCGTCATTGCTTTATGTAAGGACTATTGTCGAAGTGTAAGTCACCTGATAGTACAGAAGAGTAAAGTGACTGCTTCTCAACATAATTTTTATTTGCCTACTATACATATGGCGCTGCTCAAGCGGCAAGGCAACATGGAAGAGGATGCGTCTGAAATATGGATATTATTGCGATAACACCGACACAACAACTACTATGGGTACTGCTGGCATTTTTGCTCGCCTGGATGATTATATTTGCGTGGCTAGCTATGAGGCGGACTCCAGAAGCAGAAGTTGAAAGGGAGGGAGGAGCATATTATCAATCATCACCAATGAGGGTAACTCCGCTGCGTATTGAGCCAGCGAAGCAAGCGCAGGTAGTCATGGCGAAGCATGAAAATACGCCTGAAATGTATCTAGAGCTATCCGTTCGTTAAGCAAAAACAGGATAATGGCTATACATTTTAGAATATGGGTTATTTCGAACTTTTGAAGAACGACGAACATCGTCTCTC
>CAXTXB010000400.1:0-5759 GCA_964247965.1 uncultured Dictyobacter sp.
GCCGTACTTCCCAGAACTGCCGCCGCCCGATGCCTGACCGTCCACAGCCCCAACCTCCCCCAAAAACCCCGCAGAGAAACCGCTTGTGTAGAAGCTAACCGCCCTGACTGCTCCGATTGCCCTGACTGTCCTGACTGCTCCGGTTGATAGCGCGGCACAAACGGCCAGAACGCCCCACGCCCTAAGCACACAATAAGCGCAGGAACCAGCGTCAGACCTGCCAGCAGCATGACAATAATTGCGAGAGCAAGCGTTGGGCCAAGAGATGTATAGAGGCCGAGTGCCGCAAGAAGCAAAGTCAGCAGCGCGAGAATGACGGTAGCCGCGCTCGACGCAATTGCCTCACCCACCGCACGCATAGTAGCTCGCATCGCAACATGTTTATCCTGCGTCTGCTGCAATTCCTCACGGAAGCGCGAGGCGATGAAGATGCTATAGTCAGTACCCGCCCCAAAGAGCAAAACCGTCGCGATCTGCCCCGACATCTGACTCACAGAGAATAAGTCCGCCCGGGCACCAAAGGCGAGCAGAGCATTAACTATCTGAAGCGCAATGCCAACCGCAAGAAGCGGAAGCAGCGCAAGAATAGGTGAGCGATAGAGAACGATAAGCAGCACAAATACCAGGCCAATCGTCGAAAGGAGCAAAGCCACATCAACCGAACTGAAGACGCCCGTGAGGTCAGCCACAATGCCGGCCGGACCAGTTAGATATGCCTGCAAAGGACTCTGAACCGTGACATTCTGCAGATAGCGACGGATACGCTGCACATTGTGAAGCGTACTCGGGTCAGACGCTGACCCATTCAAAGCCGCAATCATCGTCATCGTGGTGCCATCCGTCGAGATCAGCTGCGAGATGGCCTGTGGGACGGTAAATACCGAGAGTACAGAACCAACAAACGCAGGCTGTTGTTGAGAGACCAGCCAGTCACTGACTTGTTTCACGCGGGTGCGATCATCCACACTTAGTCCACCAGGATCATGAAAGACCAGGATAGCCGGTGTCCCCCGGCTCGCAGGGAACTCCTTAAGCAGGAGCCGCTGAGCCACCTGTGAATCGGCCTCGGTGGGAATGCTTTGTCCTATATTGTTGTCATAGAGAGTAGCAAGCTTAGGGGCCAGGCCCATAAGTATGCCAGCTATGACAAGCCAGAGCAAAAGCGTAACAAACTTGCCTCGACGGGACGTAGATGCATCCGTGAGAGCATGGAGAATGCGTGTAAGCATAAAAAATCTCCTCGAACGTGCCCGACATATATAAATGATAAAAGAGAATATCGAAACGAACGTACAGGCATGTTATAGAAAGAATTGAAAAACGTTAGCGCGCAACGAGTAGCTGTAGTGTTGCACTATCGAGCGCGATGTGGCCGATAACAAACGCAACGAGACCCATCATGACCCAGAAATGCCAGCGTCGCACCACCCGCCGCAAAGAAAGCCTGGGCCAACTAAGCTGACGACCTAAGGCAACCTGTGCAAACACAAGCAGGAGCGCACACGTTCCCAGATACAGTCCCAGGGCGTTGACACCCCCCACGAGCCTTGCACTCATGGGAATCCAGGCGTGAGCAAGGACAAGAACCGCGATGCTATAGCCCAGCCAGTAGTGGAGCCGCATACGCCGCAGAAAGGGTTGGACGGGTCCCAGGAATCCCTTACGCAACAAAAAAGGATAGAGAATTGTCGCCACGAGCAGCACCAGAAGGAGCCAGCCACTCACGCTTGTGATGTAATACACCTGCATTTCTCACCCCCCTCAATGAACTGTAATCATATTCGTAAGAATGACCACCTGGTCCGCGTCGATAGTTCCTATGGAGTCAACATGTCCGCTCACCTGGAGGACCGCTCCTCTGCGCACGTCCTGACTGCTACCCATCATCACCGATTGATTAGGATTCCACTTCACAGTCACCACACGTAGAGTGCGGGAATATGATCCATCCTTCTTCCTCGCTAAAAAGGTCCCATTCAGAAGCGTATGCGTAGGCATGGAGGTAACTTCCAGGACAACCTTCGCCAGCGAACCCGGCCTGACAAATTGTGGCTCCGCATTTGGTGGAGAGCCGTTCATCCCCATCTGTGTGGTGAAGCGTGCGATGTATAATGGAATAAGAATGGCCGCCGCCAACCCTAAGACAAACAGACCCAGCAAGATTGGACGTGCTACTCTGGATAAGTACACTCTTCGAGAAGGGCTTTTGCGCATCTTTTTCTCCTTCTAATCTTAATACTCGCTTTTCTTCGCTTATTTCCCCTTATAGTCAGCGCTGACTATAAGGACGAAACTTTCCAGGGAGGTGATAATTGTTTACTACTGAACTGACCCACATCATGAGACCGGTCTGCTCCGCGTCGCGACAAACCCTTGCGGTCACGCCGCGATCAAGCGGATCGGAGTGCTCCCTCCGCGTCAGAGGCCAGCTACTACGACAACCGCAAGGGATTGTCGCTACGCGCAGCGAGCCATTCACCCGCCAAATGGGCTGTGCCGGAGCACTACTCGTCTTGCTCCATCTCAGTCGGGCCATGCAGTGCCGGTTGATCAGGTTTCTTTGCCCATCCCAGAGTTTCAAGATATGCGAGTGATCGATCGAGCCAGGCAAGTTCAGCATCGATCAGGCTGAGTAAGTGATCGCTCGCGATACGTACCAGTGGGCCATTGTTCTCCTGATCGCCAACATCCGCCGCCACAGTTGCTCGACGCGCGGTAACAGCCTGCCGCCTCTCTACCAGTAGGCGAAGGCCATCAGCGGGTGGCAGGTACGAGAGAAAAACGACGGCCGTCTCAACTCCCGTATGAACTGGTTCATAGGTTTGAAGGATCTCACGCAAGAGTTCTGTAAAGCGCGTTCTTCCCTGATCCGTCAACTCGTATACCAACCGCTCGCCACGCGCGCCACGAGCTCCTGGTTCTGCCTGCACCTGAAGAGAGCCTTCTGATGCCAGTCGCTCAAGCAGATAGTAAAGATTCGCCTTCTTGAGATCAGCATAAAGCTCCCCATGAGCACGCACAACCCGGTGCAATTCATATCCATACAGCGGCCCACGAAGCAGCAGACCGAGCAGTAAAAGCACTTTATGCATACATATCCGTTCTCCCAAAGTCAGGACTAACCATATACAAAATATAGCACTAGAAAAAGGAAAAGTCAATACTGACTATTGGCATAAAACGATGTATATTCTCTGATTTATGAGTCAAGATGCCCATTTTGAAATACTACCTCTTGACAGCAATATATCTTTATGTTATCTATCTAATAGATATATAGTTAGGAGCTATAAGTGGCGAAGGAAAATAAGAGTAAGTACGCAGTTATGGGTGTGTTGAGTATCTGCCCTGGTTCTGGCTATGACGTTAAGAAGTTCATGAAAGGCAGCACAAGCAATTTCTGGAGCGAGAGCTACGGGCAGATTTACCCTATTCTGAAGCAATTAGTGGAAGAGGAATTGGCGGCCAGCCATGCTGAAAAGCAAGAGGGGAAGCCAGAGAAGTATATCTACACTCTTACCGAGCAGGGGAAAGAAGAACTGCGAGATTGGCTATCAGAGCCGGTTGAGTCTGCGGTAGAGCGCAATGAGTTGCTGCTCAAACTCTTCTTTGGCGCCCATATTCCGTTGGAGAAGAACAAGGAGCATGTCCACGCATTTCAAGATCTTCAGTCGCAACTGCTTGAAAAATATGAAGATATCGAGCGCGAGTTGTTGTCTGGAGCCCAAGAGAATGCAATCTTTTTTTATCCGTTAATGACGGTGCGCTATGGCATTCATCGCTGTCGCGCCTTCCTGATCTGGTGTGATGAAACACTGGTAACCTTGCAAGATCTAGCGGAACGAGAGAGCACGGCACCGCGAGAAGTGCAAGAATCTGTTTAAGTGAAAAGGAGTATTCCAAATGGCAAAGGTCATTCCTGGACGTTTTACGGCACAGACTGACGAAGCGTTTGTTGTTTTCATTATTGGCATGCGTGTAAATAAATTCTTTGCCTTCCGCAGATGGATCGCCACCGCGATGTCAATGGGGCCGATGTTGCGCGCCCTCTTCCAGCATCCTGAAAAGGGCATGTTAGGCGCACAGACCTTTTTCTATTGGCCCGGTATCGCTCTTGTCCAGTACTGGCGTTCCTTTGAGGATCTGGAGAAATTTGCCAGGGACAAAGATGATCCACACCTGGGAGCCTGGCGTCGTTTCAATAAAAACATTGGCAGCGATGGCAGCGTTGGTATCTGGCACGAAACCTTTCTTGTCGAGGCAGGGAAGTACGAGGCAGTCTACGGGAACATGCCCATCTTTGGTCTGGCGGCCTCAACCAATCACGTTTCCGCCACTGGACGCCGTGAAACCGCACGGCGTCGCCTTGGCGGACAGAACGAACCGGCGATTACCTCACCGTTAGCAGAATCAAAGTAGGACGGCAACTCTAAGAGACTGTTAGATCCCCATCGTCTCCGCCTTCCAGCGCTCTGCGAATTCGCGGCTTCGCTGCTCTTTACAAGTAGTAGTAAACTTTTTGCATTTTCTGCACTTTTCTAATTTGTTGCGCATCGCGCAACAAATTAGAAAAGTGCAGAAAATGTAAAAAGTTTACTACGAAGGGGACACGTTGAAGGCATGCAGATGACGAGCGAGGAGAGGTGCCCGGCATGATGGGGCTCTGACACACTCTCTTATGATATATCATATAGTTATTCTAGTTAGTAAAGAGGAAGGTAACATTCCTTCCTCTTCAAAAGCATTCTACTCCTGGCTTATCAAGTGGGCAATGGCCTGTGTGCTGCCTTCAAGGGAGACCTTGCCGCGATCTATTGATTCGCGGAGTGATACTTGCCTTGCCGAGAGGGCGTACAATGTCTCGGCATCCAGGTGCATAACAATGTCAGGAACTGCACGAACTGTGGCTCCTCGCGTTACCTCAACATTCTTTTCGTGTATGGATATGGAAAAAACCTGCTGAAAGTGCTCGTCCTCACAGTGGATCTCATACGTTCCAGTTTCCTCTGGTACCTTTGCGGATTTGAAGAGCCCGTATAGAGCCACCATCACCGAATCCGGCTCGATCACCTGGTCGGGTGCTAGATGTCCCAACGATTGTGCTCCCCAGTGCGCGAGGGCGGTAAGCGACTCTTCTAGCTTGTATCCATACTCCGTGAGCTCATAGACCGCTGAAGCTGCAGGCGGCGGCAGGAAGCGGCGCGACACCACTGCGTTCTGCTCCAGCCCCTTGAGGCGCGCCGTCAGAATGTTCGTACCGATGCCTGGTAAGCCCGTCTGTAGGTCCACGAAGCGCTTCGGACCCATCAGCAGATCGCGGATGATCAGCAGTGTCCAGCGATCCCCGACGAGATCGAGGGCGTGGGCGACGGGACAATATTGATGATAACTATGTTCTGCCATAGCTCTTAGTATATCATCACTTTTTTTTATTGTCTACACACTTGCAAATTGATTGCACACACTTGCATTTTGAAAGTGGATAGGGTATACTATGCCTGTGATGAGCGAGCATGTATTGGACTCGTTCCACGTAGCGACAATCCTTCGCGGCAACTAAATCGTTTTTGAGTGTAAAAAAAGCGAACGAAGTGGATTTCGGGGCAAGCTGAGCGGCAAGCGAAGTGTACTGCTCTGGCACAGCTCTTTTTGTGGGCCGGTCAGATGAAGTGGGTCGGTCCAGTACTGCTCTGTCAAAATCCATCGAGTCTCTGCGAAGCAGAGCGCGCTGATTGGATCAGCCGCAGCCACGCTTCAGC
>CAXTXB010000401.1:0-5706 GCA_964247965.1 uncultured Dictyobacter sp.
TCACATAAGTTCGGGCGGGGACCAAACGTCCTCGCCCGGATTGTATTGTATCATAAGGGATATGTGCTATACAAGGGCGTAGTCCTTTTGACAAGCTGTAACAGCGTACTTGACAAGAATTGGAAGGCATATTCGTACCAAAATATCAGTCTGTGTTGCTAAGTTCCTCCCTTGTTCGTTACTCGATATGAAGTAATTTTAATTATTTGTCTGAACCTATTCTTTTTAGAAATGCTATTAGAAATGTGAGGCTTTATTTTATGCGTCTTTCTATCGTTGTTCCCGTCTATAATGAAGAAAAGACGGTTGAGCAGATTTTAAAACAGGTTTCTGAGATTCCTCTTGATCTTGAGGTAATTGTGGTGGATGATGCTTCTACAGATCGTACCTGGGAGCTCCTACAGCAGATTCGCCAGCAGACACCCTTTGATGGCTATCATTATGTGCGTCATGAGTATAATCAGGGCAAGGGTGCTGGCCTGCGTACTGGCTTCGGCCTGGTAACGGGCGACCTGGTTGTGGCACAGGATGCAGATATGGAATACGATCCCCATGACTTGCCCTCTCTCGTTCGGAGATGGGAAGAGGCAACGAGCTCGGGTCAAACTATGGTCGCTGTCTACGGCCGCCGTGATCTTTCTCCACAAAAACTTACAACCCGTTGGGGTAACCGTTTTCTGACTTCGATGACGAATCTTCTGTTCGGGAGCCATATTCATGATATGGAGACCTGCTACAAACTTATGCCGGGTGCTATCGCGCGCGCCTTACCTATGGAGGGACGCCGCTTTGAGATTGAACCAGAGATTACGTCATGCATTCTGCAAGCTGGCTATTCTATCTTAGAGGTTCCAATTAGCTATAATCCGCGCACCGAGAAGAAACTTTCGCCATGGAAAGACGGCTGGCCTGCCCTCGCCATGCTGCTCAACCGCCGCTTCCGTAAGCCTTTTCGTCTTTCCACATCGACTCAGACGAATGTGATAGCCCCGGAACATGCTCAGGCGCAGTAGCAGAGATGAAGTTGCTTCTCGACTCTTTGTGAGTTCTATGCTATAATCTCTCAGAAATCTATTCGATGTTTATTCATCAACAGGAAAGAGAGGAATACTCTTGGACTTTCAACAATGGCTTCCGGCTATTCGCGTGGTACAGATCATTCTAAGCGCGGCCGTAATTGTTTTTATTCTGCTTCAGGTACGTGGTGCTGGTTTGGGAAGTGCCTTCGGTGGGAGTAGCGCCGGGTCTGTGTTTAAAACTCGTCGTGGTGTAGAGCGCCTTGTTTTCAACGCGACAATTGTGTTTCTGGTGCTCTTTGCGCTCCTTTCTATTATTAGCGCTGCATTTGCTGCACGATAGGCTCAAAATCTCTTTTGTGATGACTGTGCCGCACTTCTTTCTGAGACAATAGTAGAGTGAGAAGAATCCCGTAGAGTAGTATCCAATTATCAGAGAGTAGGACCACAATGCACGGGCTGTTCGCTCACCTTCTATATAGTAAGCAGCCGTTGAATAAGTCTCCATTACGGGGAGCATTTTCTGCTCCTGGAGGCGTGTTCAGCTTAGTTTGTTGCCTGTTTGCCCTCACGCTTTTGCTCGCTGCCTGCTCTCCCTTCACAGACACGAGTGTAAAAAGTTTTACGCTTCAACAACCTCCTAAAACCCGTCTGACTTATGTCGCGATTGGTGCATCTGATACATTTGGATACGGGACCGAAGATCCTGCAACCCAGAACTGGGCCTTTGATCTGGCTCATAAGCTGGGTCCCGATGTGCATCTGGTGAATCTGGGTATCCCGGGCATTGATGCACGTGAAGCCATCGATCGGGAACTACCGGTTGCGCTAGATGCTCATCCTGACCTGATCACGGTCTGGTTGGCAGTCAATGATCTGGTGGACAAGGTGCCACTAAAAAACTATAGGGATGATCTGGATACTTTGTTCACTCGACTACAGGCTGCTGATCCACACGCGCGCATTATGGTGGCGAATGTGCCTGACCTGACCTTCGTTCCACGCTTCCATACAATAGATCAGGCTGAACTGCGCAGGCAGGTTAGTGGCTACAATTCTGTTATTGCCGGTGTCGTACAAAGTCACCACGTAATCCTTGTCGATCTCTATACTCAGTGGCAAACCCTGGCTACGCATCCCGAATACATCAGTTCGGACGGCTTTCACCCGAGTGCAGCGGGCTATGCTCAACTGGCAGAGATTTTCTATCAGACTCTACGAACGTAAAATACTATGATACAATTCTTTGGCATTTCTATTGACACCCTGACAACGATTTTGTTGGTGATAACGTGTGTGATTGTGGTTGGAGTGCTGCTGCTGGCCCTGGCCAATCGGATCTTTTTCAAGATTGGGGTGCGCAATATTTCTCGCCGCCGTTCGCAAATGATATTGATCGTTTTCGCCTTGATGCTCTCTACTACCTTGCTATCTAGTGTCCTGGCCACTGGTGACGTGATGACTTCCGCTGTGCAGAGCGTGGCGGTCTATAACTGGGGGAATATCGATGAGCTGATTGAGGGCGGGCGGGGACCTATCGGCTTGTATTCGCTCAGAGCCTATAATAGTATTCGTTCACACCTTGCCCAGACTCCCGATATTCATGCCGTGGGTGCGGCCTTACGTGAGCAAAACCTCCTGGTGGCCGATCAAACATCACGCCAGGTGCGCTCAGGTGTGACGGCCCTTGGCGTCTTGCCTGACAGCGAGCTGGGCTTCGGCGGCTTGCAAGATGTAAGGACAAAGCAAAATCGCCTCGTGAAGAGCTTGCCTGCTGATGGCATCTACCTGAATCAGACCCTGGCGACCTTGCTGAATGCGAAGCCGGGCGATACTATCTACCTTTATTCCGCGCGCTGGACCGGACAACGCTATACTGTTCATGTGACCGCGATCGTGAATGATACTGGTATCGTTGGTGATAATCCTTATATTGTCGCACCATTACAAAAGTTTCAGCAGATCGAGAAGAGTCCCGGACGCATTAATCAGATATTTATCTCAAATAGTGGTGGTGGCGGTGTAAATGGCGTAGGATTGAGCGATGAAGTATCTGATCAACTAACACACCGCCTTCCTCGTATTGTACATGTTATTCAGGTAAAAGAGCAAGGCGTGCAGGATTCGCTAAAAGCTCAAGATATATTTTCGCGTATCTTCTCCCTCTTTGCCCTTTTTGCGCTGGCTATCGGCCTGCTCCTGATCTTTTTAATTTTTGTTTTGCTGGCGGCCGAGCGGCGTTCAGAGATGGGGATCGCCCGGGCGATTGGAGTTCAACGCGGTCACCTGGTGTTGATGTTTCTGTTCGAGGGCTCCGTTTATGATCTGCTCTCGTCTTTTGTGGGACTATTGTTTGGCGTGGGCATTGGCGCTTTAATTGTCTACTTCCTGGGTCCCATTCTGGCTCGCTTCAATTTTCCTCTGAAGTTCACGTTCCAGGCCCATAGCCTGATTGTAGCCTACTGCCTGGGTGTGATCTTCACCTTTTTCTCGGTAGCTCTGTCCTCATGGCTAGTAAGTAGAATGACAGTAATTGCTGCACTGCGCGATCTTCCTGAAACAACACGTTCAGCGCCTTCTCTCAGTGAGCTGGGTGAGAGAGCACAGCAATTTAGTCAGCAGTTTCTGGAAGCTGTGTCTGCTCCTAAATTGAATGGGCGTCGCCTACGCCGTGTTCTGTTTGAGATTTTGCCTGAGCTGCTGATTGGTTGCGTTCAACTAGTAACAATGTGGGGCCTGGTGCCTCTTGTCGCGGGCTTCTGGTTGCTCCAGGTGGGGTTGACGAATCTAGAAATCATTCCTTTCTCGTTGGGCTTCTCTTTATTAGTGGTCGGCACAGGCCTGTTGCTAAAGTCCCTACTCCTACGCGTCGTAACACTTGTCTTACTGCTACGTTCCAAAGAACGTGTGAATGAAAGCTCGGCCTTGCGCAACTGGGTGCGTGCTCTGGACGGCATGTTTGCTGCTCTGGCTGGATTAACGTTAGTAGCATACTGGGCGCTGCCCTTCGATGTGCTGCAAAGTCTTGGTCTGCCGCGCTTCCAGGGTGGTATCGAGTTGTTCTTTATTGCGGGTGTGATGATGGTATTGGGGGCAGTGTGGGCGCTTTCGGCAAACGCACAACTGGTTGTAGCCCCTTTCCTGACCCTCTTTTCGCGCCTTCCAAGTCTGTACGTGCTCACAAAATTGGCTGTGGCCTATCCTCTTCAGCGTCGCTTCCGCACTGGCTTGAGCATGATTATGTTCAGCCTGGTCATCTTCGCGATG
Source organism: uncultured Dictyobacter sp. (assembly GCA_964247965.1). GTDB lineage: Bacteria > Chloroflexota > Ktedonobacteria > Ktedonobacterales > Ktedonobacteraceae > Dictyobacter. Next base: position 4,284 of record CAXTXB010000401.1, read on the forward strand.
ACGGTAATGGCTGTGATCACGAACGCTATGCAGAATACGTATGTGGATATCAATCAGCAGACTGGCGGCTATGATATTCAGGCTACGGCGTATTTTAAGTCTTTGCCTGATTTACAGTCATCTCTGGCGCAGCATCACATTGATCCACACGCCTTCACAACGATTGGTGTGCGCAACACCACGGTTATGGGCGTCATTCAGTTAGGGGCTCAGTATCCGCACTGGTTGCTCTATCCTGCGCAAGTAGTAAGTGGAGGGTTTTTGCAGGGCTATGGCATCCATTTAACGGCACGTGCGGATGGCTTCGCGAATGATGCTGCGGTCTGGAGTGCATTACAAACGCATCCAGACTATGCCTTAATTGACAGCAGTGCACTACCCTATCCATATTATACTGCTCCCTCTAGCCCGCCTTCTTTCGATCCTCGCTATACCTTTTCGCTGAGTGGCGTGTACCAGGGCGATCGTTCTTTTTCCGCTGTGCCTATCTGGACGATTGGTATCAATGGGAAACAGACGGTAACGACGAAGCTTACGATCATTGGGGTTGTCGATAATAGCGATAGTGCCCACTTCGGCCTCTATGTTTCTAAGGCGGCCTACAGCAAGGCGAGTGCGGTTACTACGGGAGATACGGCTCTTGCTGGCATTGCCGATCTGAATAATCCGCAGTCGCAGAGCTACTACTTCAAGGTTGCTCCTGGACAGGATAAGCGGGCTCTGTCACTGGCTCTGGGCTCCGCTTATCTAGATAATGGGCTTGAGACGACAGTGCTGGAGGATGCAATCTGGCAGGTACGCGGGCCTCGCATTTTGCTCAGCGATGTATTGTTGGGTGTGGTTGGGATGACGCTGTTACTGGGCGTGGCCGCCCTGGCGCTCACGGGAACACGGGCTGTCATCGAACGGCGGCAGCAAGTAGGCATGCTGCGCGCTATGGGCACTCCCCGCTCCCTGATTCAAGGTGCCTTTCTTCTGGAGTCTTTTCTTATAGGCGCGGTCGGTGGCATACTGGGTTGCGTGCTGGGGCTTATTCTTTCGCGTAACATCTTCGCTGCTAATTTCTTTGAGCAGTACCAGACCGGGCTCTTCTTTAGCGTTCCCTGGCAAGAGCTGGCGCTTATTGTCGCTGTCTCTTTCCTGGCTTCATTCCTGGGCGCGATCCTACCCGCCTGGCAAGCAGGACGCATCGCCCCCGCTGAGGCGCTGCGCTATTCGTAAAAATTCTGTTTCAATTGTTTACAAACATTTTACTGTTTTAAAGTGCTTCCATTTACACCCACTCTTGCGCATCGCGCAAGAGTGGGTGTAAATGGAAGCACTTTAAAACAGTAAAATGTTTGTAAACAATTGAAACAGAAAGAATGAGTCATTCCAAACTTTTGAAAAATGATGAACATTGTGTTTTTTCTAGATATTTTTA
>CAXTXB010000402.1:0-4329 GCA_964247965.1 uncultured Dictyobacter sp.
AAATAAGCGAAAAGCTTTCCAACGCTATCAAAGTTCCGCAGGACTTATAAAAGAGTTTGCTAGAGCAATATGGAATGGCTGTGAATCAACGCAGCCATCCCTGGAACGATAAAGGGATGTCACGCCAGAAACTTGAGAAGCACTCTGCCTTCACCCTGTCTCATTTCTTCTTGCTGTCAAGATGTTGGATCTCTTCTCGAATCTGCAGGTTTGCAAGCCGTGACTCTTGCACCATAAAGTACGCGCCTGCGAGTATCATAAACATTGCGATGATTGTCAGGCTCACGGGAAGCCAGGTAAGCGTATCGGCGAAGTAACGGTCGATTGCAATGGAGAGACAATCTATCACCAGGAGGCCCACAGCAATAAAGAAAGCGGTTACGGCTCGCTCTGCCAGCAACGAGCGCGTGGCATAGCGCTCTAGCCAGCGTTTCGACACATCCTGCGTCCAGCCCGGTCTTCTCGCTTCCTCGTCGGATAGCTGTAGTATCGCTCTGGCACGATCAATAGCTCGCGCCAGTCGTTGCAGTGCAGTGGCCACAAGGGAGGCAGAGCCCAGGATTAAAAGTGCAGGTGTAATCATCGCGGAGATGATGATGACTGCTGGAGAACTCGCGTTGCTCACCACTTTATTCTCCGCCCACCATGGCAAAGAGAATCGCGATGGCCTGCTGTGCTGTCGGCTGCGAAAAATCGCCGGCCAATTCGCCCGAAAGCGTTGCGATGGAGACGGTAGACGCTCCAGCCTGTGCGATGCGGCGCAGCGCGGCATCTTCTGTGCGCTCGCTGATTCCCGCGACGGCATCGATCACAAGGAAAACACGATAGCCCAGGTCAGAACCGGAAAGCGCGGGCAGTTGCACAGCGACTTCAGTAGCAGCTCCTGCAATCAGAATAGTCTTTCTCCCAGTAGCCTCAATCGCCTGCTTGATGGCCTGATTCTCGAACGAGTCGGCGGTTGTGCGATAGTGAATCGGCAATTCTCCTAATCCCTGCGCAATTTCCGGCATAATGTGCGCCGGGCCACCGTCCTGCCCCCTGACTGCTGAGACAATCGCGGGCATTTCTAGTAAATGTGCGAGCTGTGAAAGTGCAAGAACACCCTTCTGTAGTCGTGGATAAGGCACGGTGAGCGGCAGATCTGCGATCCCCGCCTGCAGATCTGCGAACAGAACGAGTGTATCGCTGACAGCTATCTTTGAATGTTGCATATCTTTCATTCCCCTTAATTCTCCTTGAGATGAGCGGAACCCTTATGAATGCTCATGCCACAATTGTAAAGCCGGAGGAAAGAAAAGTATTGGACAAGCGTGCTCTTTTCTATTGTAAATTCTTGCTATGCTCACGCAGGAGAGCTTGAGGAGTTACTCCCACCAATCGCTTGAACGCGCGATTGAAGTGGCTCTGATCGAAGAAACCAACCTTGCTAGCAATTTCCGAGAGGGACAATTTTCCCTGCAAAAGCAAGCCTTTGGCCTGCTCAATGCGTGCATTGATAACATATTGATGAGGGGTGACGCCGGTAGACTGCTTAAACATGCGGGAGAAATGGTAAGTGCTCATCTTGGCAACAAAGGCAAGTTCAGCCAGCGTGAGATGCTGATCAAGGTTATCGTGGATATAATCGACCACGTCACCCATATTCGAGGTGGAACGCAAAGTCGCGGAATCTCGCGCCGTGGGCTTCCACACCGTATAGCGGCGCAAGAGATGTGCGGAGAGCGTATTGGCCAGCGATTCCGCATAGAGGGAAGAGGACAGATCCACCCCATCATCAATCTCAGCCTTAAGGGCCAGGCCGATCTGTTGCAACAAAGGATCAGCAATTTCTTGTCCGCTCTCAACTAGTTCAGCACTATTGCGCGGAGCAAGTTCGGTAGCCACCTGAGTCACAAGGGCAGGATCAAGAAACACGAGCAGGAACTCAGTATTCGTCTGCCAGCGAATCCAATGCTTCGAAGATGCAGGATAAAGAATAACCTCACCACTTGCCGCATAATTATGCCGCAGTTGACCATCATCCACCCGCCTCTCCGTATAGCATTCACGCAGCAAGACACAGATAGTATGTTGTGGCAGGCACAGCGTACACTCGGCCGGCGGCTGAAGATGATGTTCAACGTTGATACCATTCCAGGTCGCGCTTCTAGGCAAAGCCAGCGGAAAAGCACTGTGCAGAGGATGGGTCTCCCGGTAGCCTCCAGCCAATCTTCCACTTTCAGTCACATCAACATTGAACATATATTACCTCTACTACTGTAAGATTTCCTGTATAGAACATATCTTATAACGCTGCCCGTACCTTGTCTACAGCGTCCCTCCCCTCTGTGAAGCAGAGGCCAGCGCTACGTCACAGAGGAGAATGAAAACTTGTCAGCGAACGGAAACTGCTGTACTTTATAGAGAGGAATTATAAAAGGATGCAACGTCAAGCATTATTTATCATCTGGCTAAGGAGTGAGATTTATGTCTGCAGACGCGCAGACAACGACACAGGTGGCACAGGCGCAAGCGGGCGAACAAGCGGCCATTGTCGTTGATAATTTCAGCAAACGTTATGGCTCGCGGCGGGTCGTGGAGAATCTGCAATTCACGGTGCAGCGCGGCGAGCTTTTTGCATTATTAGGACCCAATGGAGCAGGCAAGACTACGACGGTAGAGACGCTGGAGGGCTATCGGACGGCGGACGAGGGAACCGTACGCGTGCTCGGCCTTGACCCGATCCGACAAGCACACGAGCTTAAGCCGCGCATAGGAGTCATGCTGCAGCAGGACGGGCTGTATCCCGCGCTCACTGCATATGAGGTGCTGCAGCTCTTCGCCAGCTACTACCAGGACCCCCTGGAACCCAGAGCATTGCTAGAGCGAGTTGGGCTAGCAGACGCAGCCAAAACACGCTGCCGCAGGCTCTCCGGCGGGCAGAAGCGCAGGCTCGCCCTCGCCCTTGCCCTCATCGGTCGGCCCGAAGTCGTCTTTCTCGACGAGCCTACCGCCGGCATGGACCCCCAGGCCCGGCAGACCACCTGGGAGATCGTCCGCGAACTCAAGCGCGACGGCGTCACTCTCGTCCTCACCACCCATTTGATGGACGAGGCCGAGCGGCTCGCCGACCGCGTCGCCATCATCGACCACGGACGACTCATCGCCCTCGACACGCCCGGCAACATGACCGGGGTCCAGAACGCCAACGTCGTCCGCTTCGTCGCACCCGAAGGGCTCGATTGTCAGCAGCTAGCCGCCCTACCCGCAGCACGCAAGGCCGAAGAGATCCGCGCCGGCAGCTACCTCATCGAGACCGACAGCACAGACAATGCCGTTCCCATCTTCCTCGCCGCACTCACCGCATGGCTGCGCGACAAACATATCACCCTCTCTGAACTACGCGTCGGGCACGGCTCTCTCGAAGATCTGTTCCTGCGCCTCACTGGATCAGAGGTAAGAGAATAAAGTATGACAACAAATATCGACTATATGAAAAACACAACAAGCAGCAAAGCAGCACCAGGAGTACGGCAGATCTTACAGCAGACGCGCTTCGAACTGCTGCTCACCGCCCGGCGGGGAGAGAACGTCCTGGTCACACTGATCATACCGGTCATGCTGCTCATCTTTTTTGCCTCACTCAACATTGTTCCCAGCAAGAACGGGAGTCCTGCCGGCTTTTTGTTGCCGGGCATTCTGGCGATAGCGATCATGGCGGCGGGTATGGTCAATCTCGGCATCGCCACGGCCTACGAGCGCTATTATGGTGTTTTGAAAAGGCTGGGAAGTTCGCCTTTGTCTAGAAGTGGTCTGATAAGCGCCAAGGTGATCTCGATTCTTGTGCTGGAGATCGTGCAGGTATTATTACTCATCGGAGTTGCGGCCGCTCTCTATAGCTGGCGGCCAGCAGGGTCGGCGGGGCTGACTCTGCTCGCGATTGTATTAGGAACGATCACCTTTGCAGGACTGGGTCTGGCGATGGCGGGCGCGCTGCGGGCCGAGATGACGCTGGCGGGGGCCAACGCGCTCTTCCTGATCTTTATATTGCTAGGCGGCGGAATCTTGCCCTTGGAGCATCTGCCCGCGCCGCTGGCTGCGGTCGCCCAGCTTTTGCCCGCGGCAGCACTCACGCAGGCGCTGCAGCAGACGATGAGTGCGAACGGCAGATTTCCAGGAGCCGCGTTCTTAACGCTGCTTGTCTGGGCGGTGATCGTGCTGGCGGTGGCTCTACGCACATTTAAATGGGAATAATCAGCCTAAGCGTGTTTTAAGCGGCATGTAAAAACGGGCAGAATAAATACAGTCCTCTAATGCAAAGCCGGCTTTGCATTAGAGGACTGTATTTAT
>CAXTXB010000402.1:4401-5695 GCA_964247965.1 uncultured Dictyobacter sp.
GGGGGGTCTTTTCTCCACTTCCAAAGTTTATTTAGTTGTAGTTTATGCAGCAAGTTATTATCACTACGCGCTGTGCGCCGGTCTAATGAAGGAGGTGGTCCAGGCAATTGAGCAAGATCGGAGAAGTTTTCCTGAGCTTGATGAGGTATACTCAAACCGATCGGGAATACTTAACCCGGTCGGTATACTTCTGAAGAAACGGCTACTGACGATCAACAGAAAGGATAGAGGAAACATGTTCACAAAACTCGGTACCATTACCATAGGCGTCAGCGATCAGGACAAAGCTCTCGATTTTTATACTAACAAGCTCGGCTTCGAAAAGGTAGACGACCAGCCGATGAGCGCAACTGAGCGTTGGCTTGAAATTGCTCTTCCTGGCGGACAAACCCATGTCATGCTCGGCCTGCGCGGCCAGAGTGGCGGCGACAAAACGGGCATGACTGGCTTTGTCCTGCATACCGACAATATAGAAGAGACTTGCACAATGCTCAAAGCTCGTGGAGTCACTATTACCCAGGAGCTTACCACTGAACCCTGGGGTAAATGGGCTCAGTTCACTGATCCGGATAACAACGAGTTTGGTCTCTGGGCACCCGCATGGTAGATTCCCTCTAATGGCTCATCTGAAGACACGCCAGCGTGTCTTCAGATGAGTTACTTTTACACTCAAGCTCCTCTACAGTACTCAACTTTCCCTACCCCAACGTACATAGAAATAAAGCATCTATTTCACATACATTGGGGAAAGAGCTCTTCCCAATAAGCCTGAAGTAAGGAACAATCGAACATGATAGAGAGTGAAGCAGCAGATATCAATAAAATCAAAAGCAGCAAAAAAGGCATTGTCCTCGCAGTATGCCGCAACGAACAACCGGGCCTACCCAAGCCCGTGGTGGACGAAGTCAAGCTGATAGAAGATTGGGGAATCGAGGGAGATTATCACGCCGGAAAGCTCGTCCGGCATCGCTACCTGGCGAAGAAAGATCCTACGCAGCCAAATGTGCGCCAGGTCCTGCTGATAGATACGCAGATCCTTGCTGAGCTCAAGCAGGAAGGCATTGCTGTGAGTTCTGGCATGCTGGGCGATAATATGACGGTCGAGGGTCTAGAAGTCATGACAATACCCGTGGGGACCAGGCTGGCAATAGGAGAGGCTCTCCTGGAAGTGACCGAAGTGCGGGTTCCGTGCGCGCAACTTAATGGGATAGATAAGGGGTTGCTGAAGGCGAGCGTTGTGAAGGAAGAAGGAACAAAGAGATTTCGGGCGGGCATTATGGCACGGGGGCTCAAA
>CAXTXB010000403.1:0-5687 GCA_964247965.1 uncultured Dictyobacter sp.
TGCGGCCTGAATGCCTTGCCAACCAAGGCGTTTGCTTGAACGTACAGGAGGGAACTGACGATAAAACATCGTTTGGCTTATCTCTTTCTTCACTAAAAGTCTCCTCGTGGAACTGTTTTTTTGCACGTTTGGAAAGAGTGTACCTTCTCACACACGACGAAACCTCGTAGGAAGTACGTATTTCGCTACGTATTTTGTCCTTGTATATCTATATATGGGGAGGTAGCAGATGGAGGGAAGTATAAGAGAGATAGATCGGGGATGATTAGATCAGGCGGTGTTCGATAGCAAAACGAGTGGCAGCTGTCCTCGAAGTGACACCAAGCTTACTGTAAATCGAGGTAAGATGTGTGGTGATAGTGCGATAACTGATGTGTAGCTGTTCAGCGAGTTGCTCATTAGTCAACCCTTCAGCCACTAAGTGCAATACCTCCACCTCTCGTGCCGTGAGCTCAGTAGAAGACGAGGTATGAGTTCTGACGGTGGATATCTCCTCGCCACTCCTGATCTCATTGAAGAGAGTCTTCTCTCCTCTCAAACGCAACACCTGTTCGAGAGAGAGTTGATGTCCCTCCTCCCATGCGACGGTAAAGAGCCTTTCCCCCAGACGGCGACGCACACTTGACTCTGTTCGCTCAAAGTCGGCTTGAAATATCATCGGTCGAGGAGAAGGAAGAGTATCACGTAAGTGCGCGGCCAGCCCCCAAAGATGTGCCGCCCAAACATACTCTGCCTGAGCTGCGACCACCTGTGCCAGTCCCTCCAGGTAGAAGGGGAGATTGAGCCGGTCATCAAAAAGCTTGGGCATGAAGCCCCGTAAATGGAGTCGGTAGGGCATGGGGAAGCGGCTTGCCTGAAGATCTTCAGGCTCTTTAGCCAGAGCGAAGAGTTCTTCATACAGCCTACGGGCGCCTCCATAGTTCCCTTGAGAGGTCTCCACCCGTGCGAGCACAAAGAGCGTCTCGGCCATCCCTCCTCTATAAGAGAGGTCTCTAAAAAGGGCAAAAGCTTCCTCAGCCAGACTGCGGGCGCGAACAAAATCATTCGCCTCCACAAGCGCAACCTCGGCTTGACGAATGAGCGAGACAGCAACTCCTCCTGTTTGACCAACTGCCCGTAAGAGGTTACGCGCCTCTTCAAACAATGCGCCAGCAGCATAGGCATCTCCTTGGTTATAGAAACGCACGAGACCTAATTGGAAGAGAATAGCAGCCATCGATTCCGTATTGCCTAGATGTCTAATGAGAGAGAGAGCCTCCTCCCAACGAACACATGCCCCAGCTGTTTCTCCTTGTGCGAGGTCCAACAGGCCAAGTGCCATAAGAGACCGACCAAGATAATAGATGTTTCCTGACTCTCGGAAATGGACACTACTTTCTTCTAGCAGCGAACGTGCCTGGGTGTAGTCGCCTCGGTACGTAGCACTCATTCCTAATAGAAGGAGGCTAAATCCGATACCGTCCTGATCTTCTAACTGTCGGTAGAGTGCGAGGCTCTCCTGTGCTAAGGCGATCATCCACTGCTTCTCACCCCCAGCGAGTGCTAGCGTCGCCGCAGTCAGCAATGCCTTCGCGAGTACTGCTGGAGTTGCACCCGTGCTTTCGGCAAGGGCTTGCTTCAAGAAGGTCTGCCCCTCCGCAAAATGCCCATGAAAATACCAAAATTGCCTTAGTGCTCCCGCCAAGCGTAAGGCGAGTTCCCTACGTTGTTGCCCTTCAATGCCAGATGTGGGTTCAAGTGCCCAATGAAGGGCAACGCGCAGGTTGTCATGCTCCCGCTCAAGCCGCTCAAGCCACATAGTCTGGCGCGGGCCTCCCAGTTCGATCTCTGCCTCCTCTGCCAATTGCAGATAGTAGGCGGCATGAGCAGATTGTGTCACTGAAAGTTTGTTAGAGGCCACAAGCTTCTCTAGCGCGTACTCACGGATCGTCTCAAGGAGCAGCAAACGTGGTTCTTCACCCTCATGCTCTATTTGCTGCAACAGGCTCTGATCAAGGAGGGAAGAGATTCTATCGGTAATCAGATCAACACTCTCCTTGTGTTCTGGCTCTGCACATACCTCCTCGACTGCTTGTAGAGAGCAACCACCAACGAAAACTGAGAGTTGATGCAAAAGTTGTTGTTCTTGCGCATTCAACAAATGATAGCTCCAGTCAATGGTGTTACGCATCGTCTGTTGACGCACAGGTGCGTTGCGCGTTCCATGTGCCAATAGCTCCCATCTCTGATCCAGACGACGTAGCAAAGCCACTGGTGAAAATAGTTTGATACGAGCAGCGGCTAATTCGATGGCGAGTGGCAATCCATCGAGGCGGACACACAGCTCTGCCACGGCAGAACTATTCAGCTCGGTGATGTGGAAATCAGGTTTGCTCATGCAAGCACGATGATAGAAGAGCGCTACGGCAGCATACTGCATGAGTTCTTTAGACGATGGAAGATGCTTGAGATCGGGAATCGAGAGCGGAGATACAGGAAACTCGTATTCGCCGGAAATATGTAGTACAGCACGACTGGTTACGAGAATTTTGAGACGAGGACAGGTTTGTAGCAGGTCAATCAAGAGTAGAGAGGCTCCTGCTACCTGCTCAAAGTTGTCCAGCAATAGCAAAAGTTGCTGCTCAGATAAAGTGGCCTTCAGTTGCTCAAACGGTTGCTGCTTGTCTGCACCTCGTAGCTTCAAAGTACGGGCAATAGTGGGAATCACCAGATCAGGATCACGAAGAGATGCGAGAGCGACTATACATACACCATCAGCAAAATCGCTAAGAAGGTCGCTTACAACTTGTAATGCCAGACGTGTTTTGCCTACACCTCCTGTTCCAGTGAGAGTGACAAGACGAACATCTGGACGGCGTAAAAGCGCGCAGACGGCAGCAACTGCTTGCTCGCGCCCCACAAGGGGCGTCAATGGTGGAAGAACATTCTGCACTGCTCAGTACCTCGCTTCGACCGCTTCTATCTATAAGAGGAAGATAGTTTCTCTTATCCCGCATTACCGCCTCTATCTAGTCGCGTAGACCTATTGTTATAGTAGTATTTTATCCTCTGCTCTTTTATTTTACAAGCAAGCTCTCACACAGCTTCATCGCGCACGTCGTGAGTAATTTAGTTAGCAAAGAACGCAGAAACGTTCAATAGGTTTGTCGAAACGTTCAAGACGTGCAAGAGAAATGTGTCCTATACTACTTAGCAGAAGTAGCCGAGCTACTCATTTATAGAAAGAGAAAAGAAGCATGAGCACCACATCCTCAAACCCTCAACCCCTTACCTTCAACGCGACTTATATAGAGGCACTACGAGCACGTCTTCAAGGAAGAGTACTTGTTGTGGGTGATGAAGGCTATGAGACGATGCGCCAGTTGCTTGTTCTTGTGGTTGCGATTGCTAGCCAAATAAAGCGTAGGAACGTTCAATGAGTTCGTCAGAACGTTCAAGACGAGCAAGGTCAACACATCTTATACTCTGTCTGGCACAGGTATCTGAGTGATGCTTTTCATCGATGGTGTGATAAAAAATAATGTCAATCTTATCGAGATCGAGGGAGCAGAGATTCCTTCGTAAGGCAAACCGGATGTATGGAGGACAACTTGGTGTACAAAAAACAACTCAAGGAGCCATACATATTGCTTGTCTGAACGTGGAAACTTGTGCTCATGTTATAAGACCCTTTGGAAGCACCATTTCTAAAGAGCAACGAAAAGGAGATATACTTATGTTAGCAAGAAAGAACTTCTACCGGGTGTCGTACCGCATACCTCTTACCATTCTCTTGTTCTTTTGCGTGTTGGGGACAGTGGTAGCATGTGCCCGAAACGGTGGAAGCGATGGAAATAGCGGAACTGCCTCCTCGTCAACAGGTCAGCCAGCTATTCCAACCATCACGTTCAAAGCAATGGACTATTCTTACAACCAGCCACAAACGATTCCAGCTGGTATGGTCAATATCGTCCTCGTCAATAATGGAAACGAGCCGCATCAGGCCACGTTTGTCCACCTGAATACTGGCGTCACATTTGAACAATTTAAAGCGGCCTTGTTCAAAGGAGGAGATCTTGGAGCGGAGAAACTGGGAACTTTTCTTGGAGGTCCTAATGCGATCTTACCGGGCAAAAGCCAGGAGGTAACTCTCAACCTGCCCCCAGGACAATATGCGACCGTCTGTTTCGTCCCGACAAAAGAGAATGTTCCACACTACATGAAAGGCATGGTTCAGTCTTTCACCGCCACCAGGCAATCCAATGAGAGTAAGGTGCAGCCCAGGGCAGATGGTCAGGTCCTGCTCAAGGACTTCTCCTATACGCTTCCAAGCAGCATAGCGTCTGGTCCCATCACCTTGCAGGTGACCAATCAGGGCGCTCAGCCACATGAGATGACTCTGCTTCAGTTGGCCCCAGGAAAGCGGGTTCAGGATGTCGTGACCTTTCTCCAGAAGCCTGCTGGTCCTCCTCCATTCGCATATGCAGGTGGCATTACTACACTCGCTCCGGCCATGTCGGAGTGGCTGAAGCTCAATCTAGCACCTGGCAACTACGCAGTCGTCTGCTATGTTACTGATCCGCATACACACAAACCTCATGTGATGTTAGGCATGATTAGTGGGTTCTCTGTGCAGTAACTTGCGCTGACAGTGAGGGTAATATGCTTATGAACAACACATCTATAATCATAAGTCGTTTCAATCGTGACTTCATTTGGTGCCTTTGTCATCTGCCAGATCAACGTGTTCTGGATACTGATCACAGCCAATTTCACTGGAGTGAGCCGACAGGTTTTGTATGTGTTGCTGGCTGAGAAAAGGCTAAGGATTTCTAAAGTCATTGTTGATATGGGCTGGGCCTTGTCATAGCTCTCGCTGTTAAACAAGGGAAGCCACTTCTTCCTCGAACGACGTATGATCAACGTGGTCATACGTCGTTATAGTGTGCGCAACTTTCTGCAAATGCCCGTATGTCCAGACCTTTAGCGCTTTCATTTTAAGCCCTCTCTGCAGGAGATAGATCAGATAGTGAAGCAGTTCATACCCAATTAGTATGCTCGCTCATAGCCGTACCTCCACAGATCTGGCATCCTTCAAATGTATCGTCTCGGTAAATCAGTCTAGCTGATTGTGCCTTTAGTGGTGCAACGTGAGATCTGTCAAATGATTGATGAGTACTTTAGTACGTCGACTCATATATAAGAGAGAGCGTGGCACCTCTGCTACATTTCATGGTAGTGATAGAACAAAATCTACTCCGTGAATATGGCTCCAGTGTGCCTTGATGGATCTAGGAAACATGTAATCTGACGGCCGTACATCATTTTTACATAAGTTTATGTTGTACGTATTTTAGATCACCTACAACAACAAAAGGTGTTTGTCATGGGAGCGAACACATTCATCACACTTTCATTACTGAGCCTGACATTCTTCCAAAGTTGGCTACTAGTTGAAATCGCCGCAGTATTTCTGGATCTCGTACCTGAAGTACTTTTTACTAAACAACATGTCAACAGTGCAAATTATTGTTAGCATCCCAACATGAAACAAAAATATACGCGTACCCAACGTTATCAACACAAAGAACAGCAGTTCCAGAGGAAGGTCGACAATGAGGAAAAACATGAGTCTAGCTTCGTTTTCTCGCCAGTTTTCCCCCGTGTGCTTAAGCAAGTCATTGGGATGGCAAGGCATTGAAGTCTCG
>CAXTXB010000404.1:0-5685 GCA_964247965.1 uncultured Dictyobacter sp.
GAGATAGAATGAACCCGTTACAGGATCGCCCTCCTGCCATCCTTCGCCACCGACTCCGAGTGCCGCAATGGTTCCTGAATATTCATGTCCTAGAATACGTGGAGTGGACCCGCCGAGATGACCCAGGCGAATACTTTCCAACGTCAGACCAGCGCCACAGGCCACCACATGCACCAGGACTTCACCAGGACCCGGCTCCGGCACTTGCCTGGTCTCAAGTTTGAGCGTTCCTCCAAATGCTTCCAGCACCATAGCTCGCATCTGCATAGACGTTACTGCCTTTCGGATCATAAAGGGAAACCTAGCATCAAAAATGGTTGTAATGATTCTGATTGTGGAAGAGTGCCAGCACGCGCTGCCTGCACCGCCATCCAGATTTTCTCTGGTTTAAGTGGCATGTCGAGTGCTTTGATGCCCAGGGGAGCAAGCGCGTCTAATGCCGCGTTGACGACCGCCGGGGGCGCGCCGATACAGCCTGACTCTCCGGCTCCCTTTGCCCCCAGCGGATTGTAGGGGGAGGGGGATTCGATAAAATCAGAGACGAAGGTAGGCAACATACTGGCATTTGGTAGGGCATAGTCCATCAAGGTGCCGCTCTGCAACTGACCATCCTCATCGTAGACAACCTCCTCGTACAGCGCCTGCCCGATGCCCTGCGCAAGCCCGCCGTGGAGCTGATCATCGACCAGGCGATGATTGAGCACACGCCCACAGTCGTCCACTGCTATGTAGGTGAGGATGCGTATCTCACCGGTTTCAGGATCGATCTCGACGACAGCGAGATGCGTGCCAGAAGAGTAGGTCGCGCCAGAACTGCTGAAATCGCGCCAGGCAGCCAACCCCTCGATGGGCGTTTTATTCGTTGGGTTGGGCGGCTCCCGTTCAACCAGGTCGGGCTGTTTCTCGACCATGTAAGCGAGTTCACCGAGGGAAAGTGTGCGCGCCGGGAAGCCACGGACGCTGATTCGACCAGTTTCTATCACAAGATCAGCAGGTGCCGCTTCCAGTATACTGGCGGCGAGTTGCAGCACTTTAGTCTTGACCGCTTCCGCAGCCAGAAAGACAGCAGAGCCAGCCATCTGAATAGTTCGGCTCCCATAGGTGCCAAGGCTATAGGCTGGTAGACTGCTATCGTTCATGCGCACTTCAACCTGTGTGGCAGGAAGATTGAAACTCGCGGCTGCAATCTGAGCAAGTGCAGTGAAATGTCCCTGGCCGTTGTGAGAAACTCCGCTCTGGACCAGAATACTGCCATCCGCCCGAACACGCACGGTTGCGGCTTCGCGTGGCATGTCGCTTGCAGCAGAGGTGGCGTTGTCGCCAGATAATTCGATAAAGGACGCCAGACCAATTCCCAGAAGCCTGGAATTGCCTTGCTCACGATACAAGCGCTGTTTGGCGCGCCATTCTGTGTAATCAGCCAGGACCAGTGCCCGCTCAAGCGTCGCTTGATAATTACCACTATCGTAGACGACACCCGTTACAGTTGTATATGGGAACGCATGCGATGGGATGAAATTGCGCCGTCTGACTTCCGCAGGATCAAGGTCCAGATCATGGGCAATGCGATCCATTGTGCGTTCCAGAATATAGGCAGCCTCTGGCCGTCCCGCTCCCCGGTAGGGAGCGGTGGTGGCTTTGTTCGTAAACACTCCAACCATCTGGCTCTCTACCGCCGACACCTGGTACGGCCCGGACAGCATTGACGACATGCGGGTAGGAACCATCACTGTGGCGGAGGTTAGAAATGCACCCAGATCGGCAAGTGAGCGCACGCGCAGGCCAAGTAGTTTGCCGTCGTTTTGAACTGCCGCCTCGATATAGTTGATCTGCCCACGTCCCTGCGATTGGGCCTGGAGATTCTCCTCGCGCTGCTCGATCCATTTGACTGGTCGTCCGTATTTGATCGCCAGCAAAGCGGCAATAATCTCTTCACCTAAAAGGGCATTCTTCGCGCCAAAGGCTCCACCTACAGCGGCATTGAAGACATGGATACGCTGCTGGTCAAGACCCAGGAACGAGGCCAGTGTCTCTCGTGCGCGATAGATAGCCTGAGATGACATCCAGGCGGAAAGTTCTCCGTGCTGCGAATCGTAGTCAAAGAAGCAGGCGCGGGGTTCCAGAGAACTGGGAGCAAGCCGCTGATTTACGAGGCGCAGGCTCATAATATAATCGGCCTGCTGAAAAGCGGCCTTAAGGTTGCCGCCGCTCGTTGTATGTGTAAACGCTATGTTTGAGTCATACTCTTCATAGAGCCGGGTCGCATTCGCGTCCAGCGCTTTTTCTGGGTCTGTGACTGCAGGCAAGGGCTCGTAATCGATCGCAACCAGTTCGCGAGCATCTTCGGCAATAGAAAGGCTCTCGGCTAAAATCACCGCAACCGGGTCGCCCACATAGCGCGCACGCTCAACGGCTAGAGGACGGCGCTCCGGCTTACGAAGTCCTGGCACTGGCATGGTAGCCAGGGTAGGCATGCCTTTGACCAGCTCTGCGCCTGTAAAAGCGGCTATCACACCTGGATATGCCTGCGCGGCCTCAAGCTGGATATTGGTAATCTTCGCATGGGCATACAGGCTACGCACAACTAGCATGTGAAGCGCCGCGGGACGCCCCGGTGCTGGCCTGAGGTCATCCACATAATGAGCTCGACCCGTGAGTGGCTTGTAGTCTTCGCGCCGCCGTTCGAAGGCGTTCTGCTGTGGTTCATCCATAGACCTCTCCATCATATCAAAAAGAATTGGTGAGATGGCTCTTTGCACATCTCGACTTTGGACAAAGTGAAAGTCGAGATGTTGTTCGCATGACATTTGCAGGAAGAGAGCATTAGCATTGGACAAAACGCATCGGATACCGATGAAGCGATTCAACGCCACCCCGTACCACCCTTATCATCTCGCCCACCTGCACTCCCATACGTTCATCCTCTGTAATCACGTTGGGTTGAACGACCACAACCATATTTTCCTGAAACACAAATGTCTCAGGTAACTTCGCACTTGTACGACGTGTACGCAAAATAGGCGCCAGGTAGCCTCCCCCAAAGCCATGGACTAGATCGTCGCAAATAGTAAATCCTGCTTGATGGATAGACTCAGCGGCATCTAAAACATCATCACTGGTCGCGCCCGGCCTGATTACTGCGCTAATTCGTTCAAACGCTTCAACCGCTATATCGTACATATGTCGATATGCGGGTGTGGGAGGAGCGCCAATGGCAAAGGGGCGCAGTATCTGTCCTGCGTAGCCGTGATAGTGAGCACTGATCTCAGTGATCAGTATGTCTCCTGTCTGAAGGGCTCGGGATGACTGATATTGGGCCGGTACGCACACATCTGGATTACTCATTGGTGTAGCAGCCATATAATGTATATGGTTTTTTCCACCCAGGCCCAGATAGGCCCCTTCGACTATTGCTGCCAGTTCATATTCGGTAACACCAGGACGGGCCTCGCGTTCAAGCGCCTCAATTGCCAGGTCACTAAACTCCGCACCTTTGCGCAGAAACCCTATCTCCTCTTCGCTCTTGATAAGCCGGATGTGTGATAGCTGTGGCATAAAGTCTGTAAATACTACATGCGGAAGCATTTTTCTAAGCAGATCATGTTGCTTGAAAGAGACCGGTCCTACCAGGCCAACCCGACTTCTATCCAGCCCTCTATCACGCAGATTTTCAGCTACAGCAGTGGCGCTCTCCAGCCCTCCCCAGCGCACGTCTGCAACAGTGGCCAGCAGGCGCGCATTGGGGACATGATTAAACATCTGCACAAACAACGCAGGCTCACCTTCAGCAGGAAAAACGAGAAATGCATCTCTGGTCGCGATAAAGTTCGAGAGATACAACACCTCATGATATGAACTCAGCGTGCTATAAAAAACGAGTGCAGAGAGATCAGCTGCCCGCATGGCTTCCCGAATAACCATATAACGATGAGACATTTCGTCCGCAGAGAAACTTGGATACGCAGTTTCAGTATTCATAGCACAGCTCTCTTTTGCACTGGTACTTCCCACAGGCACTTCCAAGGTAGGATGATATTAATTGCTTAGTTTTTTACGCATCCAATCAGCCTGTTGTGGTCGATGCTTATAAGGAATATTGTTACAGACATGGTTGCCATCCTCAAAAAACCATAGCTCAGCCTTTGCCTCTGCCGCTATGCGCTTCCCTTGTTCCGCAGGCACCAGTCGGTCTTTGGCACCCTGAATAACGAGCAATGGGTACTCAACCTTCTCTGCAACGCCACGTAAGTTGAATCGCTGTAGCTTGTTGATCGCCTCCTCTTCATTGGCGACCTTAAGGCGATGCACCAGGGTTTCGCGGCTTATCAGCGGCCGCGCACTGAAGTTCTCGGATTGGTCATATGGTCCACAATTTTCAATTGTCGCCTTGACGCGGGATTCAAAGGCAGCTGCACGAACAACGAATTGGCCGCCAAAGCTTACCCCCATCATGCCGACACGATTCGCATCGACATCAGCTCGCCCCTCAAGATAATCAATGGCGTACTTGATAGGCACCTCATAATCATAGCGCAGTGGAAACTCAAACTCCATTTCACCCTGACCCGGACCATCAATAGCCAGCACTGCCATGCCACGCCTCAAGAAATCTTCACCATACACATGAAGCTCTTCTTTGACAGAATCCAGCCCGGGCACCAGGATGACCACCGGTGGTTTAGGAGTATGCCAGGGTTTTCTCAGGACGCCGTACATCGTCGCGCTGCCCTCGTAGGGAATGGCGACACGCTCACCCGGGAAATCGAAATAAGGCAATGCTCGCGTATAGTCACGCACGACATGTTCGTGTGCCACACGCAACTCTTGCGGCTTGCGCACAAAGAGATACTTCCCAAAATGGTACGAGATTGCCGCCTGAAAGTAGTGTTGGCTCGCCGATTCATAGTATCCGTTAGCTTCAGCTTGCTCGCCCATTTGCTCATGCAGTGCACCGCACTCAGACCACTTCTGGCACCAATCATCCCAGCGTTCTACGCTATTGGTGACGCGTTGGAAGTCATTGTTATCCACACCATTAGAAACAAACCTGGGAGCCCAGTTGTCGATTGCGCTCTGTACCATTTCATCTCTTGCCATGTACTTATCCTTTCAACTCAGTCTTTTAAGATGCTTTAGAAAGCGTTCCACCGAGATAAAGGCGACCAATCTCTGGATTGTTCAGGATATCAGTGTGCGAACCCACCAGGCGTACTTGTCCGCTCTCAAGCACAACGCCGTTATTTGCGATGCTCAGTCCAGTCCGTGCGTTTTGCTCGATCAACAGAATTGTCCTGCCGTTGCTTTGCATTACCTGGATCGTCTCTACCACCTGTTTGAAGGTCTTCGGGTCTAGTCCCATCGAAGGTTCATCCAGTAAGATTACACGCGGGTCCAGCATCAGACAGCGCGCGAACTCAACCAGGCGTTGTTGTCCTCCCGACAGGTTACCCGCCTTCTCGTGCGAGCGCGTTTTGACGACAGGAAACATCTCTTCAACTTCGCGCAAGCGACGCTCGATGAGCGAGTTGTCACGCAGTGTAAAAGCTCCCATGCGTACGTTCTGTCGCACAGTCATACTGGGAAACAGACTGTGGCTTTGCGGCACCTGCACGATGCCCAGGGCCAATATCTGTCGTGGTGGTAATCCGACCAGCGAACGATTATCGAAGATGATTTCGCCCAATC
>CAXTXB010000405.1:0-5684 GCA_964247965.1 uncultured Dictyobacter sp.
GTACAACATTTATTAATAATTATAAAGAGCGGCGAAGGCGTGCTCCTTTCTTAAGCAAACTTTTACATCTTTTTTCATTGTTCTCATTGTTCTCATTTTTTGCGCCTAGCGCAAAAAATGAGAACAATGAGAACAATGAAAAAAGATGTAAAAGTTTATTATTCCTTGGAAAGAGCAGCGAAGCTGCGACACGTCAGAGCACAGGAAGGTGGAGGCGATGAGGATCAAACTCTCTCTCTATGATAGTAACAGAGCTATTATAGAATGTTGTAGACTTACAATACAAGGATTGGTTTCTTGTACTATTTCTAATGTTGTTTCATCCTCACAAAAGGAGCAGAGAAATTGGCAGAACCATTTGAGTATATTTCGAAGACGCGTCTCGTCTACAAAGATGGGTATCGCAACGCGTATCTAGGCGAGGTAGCGGAACCAGTTGTTTATGGTGTACAAGGCAAACTGCGCGAATACTACGGGGCGGGAGAAGGTCCAGCGATCGCCTCGACGCTAGACCATATTGTCGCGGCGGTAGCCGGTTGAATGTATGGCACACTTGCCGGTGCCCTGTCAGGGCGCAAAATTAAATTTGATCGTCAGGCCTATACCGCGACCGTGGATGGGCGAATTGTTGGAGTTGGCAAGACTATACGCATCGAATCTATAGTAGTGCACTATGAATTTACCGTTCCCGCTGATGCGCGTGAAGCCACTGAACGAGCATTAAGGGTGCATCCAGAAGGATGTCCAGCGCACCAGAGCGTCAAAGGGGCGATAGATGTAACATGGGATGCGAAAGTGCATATCGGGGACCAGGTTATGGAGCTCAAGAGCGAGGAGTAACAGAGGGCGGCCGTCAAGATAGCAAAGACGTATAACAAGCTTGATGGGCTAAGCCAAGGAACAAGGAGATGCATTTAGCAGCAGAGATGCTTAACACTGCTGCTAAATGCATCCTTCATAGCCAGCGAGATCACATAAGATGGGAATCGCCATCCAGCGCGGCAGTCAGGGCATCGAGATCGGTAACGGGGATCTCGCCAGCGCGCACAAAAGGAATAAGAGAACGAACAAGCGTGTGGATAGAATGGGTGCCAGTGCCGAGTGAAGAAACGCGGCCACGCAGATCCACCGCCTGCGCCGCGCAGACCAACTCAACTACAGCGAGGCGAAGAGTCAGCCGTGCCTGCTCATCCAGCCGCCGCGCCCCAATAGGAGCCAGCGTCACACGATCCTCAATTGACTCGGCAATGCTAGAAGTGGGCAGCTCGAACGACACCGGCTGCGCCAACAAGCGAGCCTCCGCCGCAATAGCCGCCGCGCCATGCCCGAAGATCGCCAAAGCATCCTCAGGCAGATCAGCACGCTCACGCAGGCCGATCGGTAGACCAGTATGCCAGCCTGATAGAAGCTTCTGCACCCGCTCACAGGACAGAGTCAAAGCATGTGCCAGGCCGATGCGTGTATAATCGAGGGCAGCCGCCAGGCCCGAAGAATCGAAATTTCCCACAGAGAGCAGCCGACCATCAGGCGTCAGAAGAGGATTGTCCGACGCTGAAGCCAGCTCGCGTTCGATAATCGTCGCCGTATGCTCGCTGGACTCGCGGGCCGTCGCGTGCGTCTGAGGAGCCACGCGTAGCGACAGAGGATCTTGTAGCAAGCGAGGCGGCTCGCGACCCTCCAGCAGAGAACCACCCTCCAGTAAAGAGCGCAGCTTGAGCACACTCGTCTCCAGGGCTGGAGAAGGATGGGCAATAAACACAGCAGGGTCGATCGCGCTAGGATTGAAGAGGAAGCCCTCCATACTCAGGGCCGTAGCCAGTTCAAGGGCATGGATAGCGCGGCGGGTGCGGTGAAGGGCCAGGGCCGCCCACCCAAGCGCAAAAGAATTTGCCCCCACCAGAGCCAGCGCCTCACGTTCCTCTAGCACCAGGCCATGCTTAATAAGCGCCTCCGCAATCTCCGCCAACGGAGCCAGGTCCGCCTGTCCCACTGAGCCAAGAGATAGCACAACCGGCAGATCATCCGCATTGAGCGCGGAGAGCAGCGCCTCCACCACAGCGGGGCGCACACCCGATCCCCCCATCGTCAGCCCCTGCGCGCGACAGAGAATAGTCGCCCGCACAACCCTCTGCGGAACAGGATCACCATGCGACACGCGATGGCTCGAAATAAGATGACGATTAAACGTACGCGCCTCACTACGATTAATCTGCACACCCCGCAGGGCACCAACCCCCGTCGTAAGCCCATAAACCTTCGCGCCCGACTCCGCCGCCCGCAGGATGGTCGCTCGCGCAACCTCTATGCGTTGCGCGCAGGCTGGGTCCAGCATTACTAATCGACCAGAAGCAATAGCCGAGACATCATCGATGGAGAGAGGGCCACCGTTGAGGATAAAGGGAGTTTGAGCGTCCAGGGTTGACGGTGAAATAAGCTGATCCATATTTTGTATCCTTCAAGATGGCAGAAAGGTATTCTGCTGGCGAGTGTATCTGATAGACAATCGAGTGTCAAGCATATAACAATTCCACCGAAGGCGCTCCTGGTCCTTGCAGTGCTTTGATGCTTAGTTTATACTTGCGAGCAAACCGAGTAAGGGCTATACAAACGCGAGGGTTTGTCGCTATGCGGGCCTTTGGCGCAGTATGTTTGATAGAGAAGGAAGGAATGATTATGGGTGAGAACGAAGAAATAAGCGTGAAGGGGAGCAAGGCAACGAAGAATGCTGGCGCGAGGTTAGTGCGTGCACCACGAGGGACCGAGCTTTCGTGTAAGGGGTGGCAGCAAGAGGCAGCGATGCGCATGTTGATGAACAACCTCGACCCAGACGTCGCCGAGCGACCGGACGATCTTGTCGTGTACGGAGGATCGGGGAGGGCGGCGCGCTCGTGGGCGGCATTTGATGCGATTGTGCGCTCACTGCAAGGTCTGGAGGAAGATGAGACACTGCTCGTACAATCGGGCAAGCCGGTGGGTATATTTCGAACGCATGCAGACGCGCCCCGCGTCCTGATCGCTAACTCCAATCTCGTGCCGCACTGGGCCAACTGGAACGAATTTCGGCGGCTGGAGGCACTGGGATTGACCATGTATGGACAGATGACCGCAGGCTCATGGATCTACATCGGCTCGCAAGGGATTGTCCAGGGAACATATGAGACATTCGCAGAGGCCGCTCGCATCCACTACAACGGCACACTCAAAGGCAAGTTTGTACTGACCGCCGGGCTGGGAGGAATGGGCGGAGCACAAACACTTGCCGTCACCATGAACGAAGGCATATGCCTGGCCGTCGAAGCAGATCCACAGCGGATACAGCGGCGGCTAGAGACAGGCTACTGCGACGAAATTGCCAGTACGCTCGACGAGGCGCTCAATCAGGTACGCGAGGCACGCCAGCAAGGGCAGGCACTCTCAATTGGACTGGTCGGCAACGCCGCCGAAATCTATCCCGAGCTAGTGAGCCGGGGCGTTATTCCTGATATCGTCACCGATCAAACATCCGCGCATGACGCGCTCAATGGATATATACCGGCCGGGCTCACACTGAAAGAGGCTGACGAGTTGCGAGCAAGCAATCCACAGGAATATGTCAGGCGGGCACAGGCCTCGATGGTTATCCATATCCAGGCCATGTTGGAGATGCAGCGGCAGGGCGCAATTGCCTTTGACTATGGCAACAACCTGCGTGGGCAGGCATTGGAAGCGGGAGAGACACATGCGCTCGACTTTCCCGGCTTTGTACCCGCCTACATCCGTCCATTATTCTGCCGCGGCAAAGGGCCATTCCGTTGGGTCGCCCTCTCGGGAGATCCCGAGGACATTTATCGCACCGACGAAGCCATACTAGAGCTATTTCCAGAGGACGCCGCCCTCAAGCGCTGGATAACGCTCGCGCGGCAGAAGATCCACTTCCAAGGTCTGCCCGCACGCATCTGCTGGTTAGGCTATGGAGAGCGAGACAAGGCTGGCCTGGCCTTTAACGAACTTGTCGCCAGAGGAATCGTCAAAGCTCCGATCGTCATTGGGCGTGATCATCTGGACAGTGGATCGGTCGCATCGCCATATCGCGAGACCGAGGCCATGAAGGATGGCAGCGACGCCATCGCCGACTGGCCGCTACTCAACGCGCTGCTCAATACGGCATCGGGGGCCACCTGGGTCTCGCTACATCACGGTGGCGGCGTCGGCATAGGATACTCGATGCACGCGGGACAGGTCATCGTCGCTGACGGCACAGCAGAGGTGGCGGCGAGGCTGAAGCGCGTCTTAACCAATGATCCCGGAACCGGTGTGATGCGGCACGTAGATGCAGGTTACGAAGAGGCAATTGAGTGTGCTCAAGATCGTGGAGTGCAGATACCTATGCTCTAAATCCGGTAGCTATAGGCTCCTTTATTAATGTTTATCCATTTTCTACATTTCTACACATCTTTGCGCTTCGAGTAAAGATGTGTAGAAATGTAGAAAATGGATAAACATTAATAAAGATAAAAATGCGCGTCGAAGGTGTGTAAAGAGAAAAATATGCTGTGATGGGATGCTAACAGGATCAAGTACACTCTCAACGGGTCCCGGTTGCGTAGCATAAGTATCTGATCTGACTCTTGAGCCGTGATGTACATAGAGTGCTAGAAGGCCTGATGAAGAGACCGCAAGCGAGTTTCTGAGTGGGCTCGAAAGGAAGGAACTACATTTTCATGGCTTACCGTGCTACATACATTGATCGAGACCCTGTAGACTACTTCATCGAGCGAGATGAACATGGAGCATCGCGTTTAAATGTTGCCGATGTCGTATTGCGGGCGAATCAGGACCCAAAAGAAATTTTTGCTCGTATGATTCGTTTCGCAACCAACAGTAGCTGGAGCCACTGTGCCTTAGTGCTCTTGCTCAGCAACACCAGGCAAGGATATAACAGTACATTTCTTATTGAGTCTATGACCAGGGGCGTGCGCCTGGCCGATTGGCGCAAAACAATCGTGCCCTATAAGCAATATACCGTTGGCATCGAGCGTCTCTCCCTGGATTGGTATGCTGAAACGCCATACGAACAGGCAAGACACTCGCACCGCGATCCAGAAGATGCCCACGGTGCCTTATACCTGCGCCAGGTGCGGGGCATCGCATTAGATCAAGTCAACAGCCTGTACGATCAGAATGCCATCTTTGAGCTCACCGCACTCTACATCCAGCGTATCGCCAGGCGTCATCTCCGCATGCTGCCCTGGGTTGCCTGGTTGGCAAGGATGGTCGCCAACTTTTTCAGAAAACGCAGCGTATCCAAAGCTCCGCCCGGAGAACTGGAACAGTTCATCTGCGGTGGCCTGATACAATATAGCTTTTTTGAAGCGCTACGTATGCGCATCCTGAAAGGTCTGGAAGAAGAGGAAGACCGGGAAGCTGCGCTACACAATCTGAAGCATCTGGATCGTGTCATCTTCTGTGGCGATCCTGATGGGATCATTGCCAACTATATTCGGCAAGTCCAGCTAGGAAAAATTGACCTGGCCGATCCCGTTCCCGAAAGAGTTCTTGACCTGCTCAAGGCCGCCACGCCTGCCGATTTCAATAACAGCCCAAATCTTCAGTGGGTCTATGTCATACTGCGTGGGAAGATCTGGGCGATCGAAAGGGTGGGCGACGACTACGAGCCGCGAAGTACAGAAGAAACAGAGGTATTG
>CAXTXB010000406.1:0-5674 GCA_964247965.1 uncultured Dictyobacter sp.
CCACGACAACCGCAAGGGATTGTCGCTACGCGGAGTATGCCAGCTATAGGGGATCGGTCTGGTATGCTATCGAGTAGGATATTAAAAATAGTTACACAATTCAGAGAAAGTATCAAGGGTGAGTAACTTACCCTCGCCAACATGACGAATTTCTTGTCTTTCCAGCCCCCACGTGTGCTCGTGAGGAACGAATACCGCATTCAATCCTGCCTGCAAAGCGGGATTGATATCAGAGCGCGGAGAATTACCAATCATCCAGGCCTGCTGTAGATCAAGCTCTAGCTCATCAACCAGGCGCTGATAGGTCTCGGTATCTTTCTCGGGTACAATCAAGACATGCTGAAAATAATCTCCTAAGCCGGAGCTATCGATCTTCAACTGCTGCTCCTCTTGTTGCCCTTTGGTAAGCAAGATAAGCTCATGACGCGATGCCAGGTAAGCAAGCGTCTCGGGCACGCCTTTGATAATCTCGATAGGATGCTCAGCAATCTGCAAAGCAAATCTTCGTACGCGGGTGATATCTTCATCGCTGACCTCGCGTTCAGCCAGCCGTACATATGTCTCTTGCAAACTGCGAGCAAAGCTAGCGGAGCCGTAACCCATGGTACGCTCAATCTCGTCGATGACGGCACGTACCTGACTGGGCTTTAAGGTGGAGTGATTAAGGAAATCAACAAATGTCTCCGTGGCCCGTTCAAAATAGATATTGTTTTCCCATAGAGTGTCATCGGCATCAATAAGTAAGTGGAGTCGCATAGCCAGCCTCATTTTCTATCTAAAATACTACTCGTAAATTTGCCCTTATTCGTAGAACGAGCAACATTACCTACTAGAAACGCCGCTTGCCTCGAATAAGTAGTTTTCCTTTTCACTATTTCTGATTCTATTCCAACAGAAAATCACTTTTATCATTATTGCGTCAACTAAATAATAAATACAGGTATAAAAACGATATAAGCTACTTGCTTTGCCGCTTTTCCATAAAAAAACAGGGAGCAATCAATTGATTGCTCCCTTGTTGCTCATTTTATTCGACTATGGATGCGCCTTTTTATACATAACTACGTGACGAGGCTCACCAGCTTTTAGAATAAGATTTGGATGTGCATACTGCCAACCCATTTGCTCGTAAAATTTTCGGCCTCTTTGGTTGTTTGCTTCAAGTGAAAGAATAAAGTTTGAATATGGCTGTGCTTGCAGTAAAGCATTATGCAAGGCAGTTGCAATACTTACATCACGATGTGTCTCAAGTATATCTAACGTCACCAACTGCCAGGCATCTTGCAATACAGGATTATCCTCACCTAACTGTTCAGCAACTTTTTCATACCACCAGTTACCAAACCGGGCCTGTGCACGATAGCCAAAACCGGTTCCAACGACATTTTCCTCAACAAGCGCAACCAGCCCGCGAAAGCCCGCTGCTTCCTGCGCACGCTTAAAAAAATGGTAGGAGCCGGCCCAGCCTTTATGCGAAGCTTTTGTATGTACTCTTACCGCATCCACGAGCAGATTAGTATCTGCTGAAAATATCTCTAGAGTGCATTCACGTACAGTAATCATTCAATTTCTCCATCTATCATATCAAGTTGATGAAAGTCTGCTTACAAATAATACGCCTTCTATTAATTTCCCTCGTTAGTATAGCATACTTTCACGCTGCATTCATGACTACTATATACTTTTCTCACATAGTCCCGTGTACCAATGCTACACATTATTACAAAATGACAGAAAACAGAATAAAGCGAGGCTCATCCTTATAGGTACAAAATTTTATGCAAATGTACTAAAACTAATCGGTCGGGCAGGGTTTTAAGCAAGCAAGGGGCTTTAGTCTCTACTCAAAAGAAGAGCCCATACGGCAAAAATGCCCAAAAATATTTTGCATAATTGTATAGAAACAACACATGGTTTGCTTTACCAAATTGGCAAATGCATTGCGTTGTCATTACCAAAAACCGCATGCTCACTTTCGCTTTTAAAGGGAAATATCCTTTCCCCACATGGGTATGCGCTGCGGCAGCGCGGGTCGGGGAGTATGTTTTCGATAAAGCTGTTTAAGTATTGCTGTGTCCAGACGGTCGTTCAAGTACTTCCAATCGTTGGCACTGCCGATGATGGCAATCAACTGCTCACGGGTATAATGGCCGAGCAAGCGCGCACTATCTTTATCAACAAGCGTACGCAATAAATGGGCCAGGTCGCGACTATCGCGGACAAGAGCGACAATCTGTTCCCAGCCCAATCGTTTGAGCAAATTATCTTGAGACGCGCTATCAAGTGCATCCAGCGCAATGCTGAGCTGATAGCCGTTTTTAAATAGACGCTGGAGATGTTCGTTGCCCAATAGCTCTAAGAACTGGGGAGCACTACTACCGTAAAACCATTGCGCAACATCGGCCAACTCTTCAGGCGTTGTGATCAGGGCACGCAAGCCGTCTCTGCCAAGTGTGACGAGAACCTTTGTTTCTACCCGAACGTCTCTACTTGTTGCCATAAAGTGACTCAAGTAGCGCGCCTCTTGAAAGCAGTTGGCAAGGCCAGGGCCAAGAGCTTCGATCAGATACAGCTGATCATCGAGCGTGAGCGATTTGATGACCAGCGTTAAATCCAGTGAATCACTGATGATCTGTGCAAGATGGGGGCGTAATTGTTCAAGCACTGCGTGCTCATATTGGCTACCAAGAGTATCCAGGGCAACCGCAAGTTCGCGAGTTGTCCCAATATAGACTGTTTCCGCAGCGATCCTGAGAGGATAACGAACGATTTGTGCAAAAGACATCTCTTTCCCTCTTGAAATGTGCATGGTATGGATGACGAGCGCGACCTTGCTTTTGTTCCTCACTGAGTTATTGAGTTCTACCACTCTATTGTACATTCTTAGCGCATCAGCCACAAAGTCCACAATTCTCCAGTCCATCCGTTTAATTACTATGTAGATGAGAACACTTGTCAAACAGTGGAGTTTGTGACAAGCTAAGGAAGAGATCATGTTTTATGGCACGCCTTCGGCGTGATGTCTTTTTTTTATTTCTGTTTTTTTTTAAAATAATTTTATCTTCTCTAAAATTATTTAAAAAAGCAACAGAAATAAAAAGAAGCAAATCGAGCAGCGAGAATTCGCAGGGTGCAGGAAGGCAGAGACGATATGGATCAAACATACTATTATAGTCATCACTAAAATTTATAGCTATAAAAATGGAGCTAACGTGGCAATACAGAAGACTGAAGCGCAATCTTTTATCAGCAATGCTTACCTGGAGAGTGACACAACTATCCTTGCCGCACTTTCCGCACCGATCGCCTTACCCTGCCCTCCTGAAGATATAAATATATGTGATACCACCACCCAACAAAGCATAACGGTCACTGCGGCCGGAATAGCGCGCACGTTTCATCCAACGATCGTTGGTGACTTCCAGCATATCTTCAGTGCGGGAGGTGACTGGAACACGACCGATGCCGCGACCCGCATGGAGCAGGTCAATGCGAACCTCTATCAAATGACGGCGGCCCTGCCGGCGGGCAACTATCAATATAAGGTCGCCTTTGACGGTGTATGGGACGGTGCGTTTCCCAACACAAATGTGAATCTCAATGTACCGCAGGGGGGCATGCGCGTCACCTTCTCTTTTGTTCCATACGACCTCGCAACCAGGACGGCACAGATCCACGACAGCATCAACAACATGACCGCCAGGCTTCCTACGTCCGATGAAGGCGCGTCAATTGATCTACTCAGAATCACGCTGGGCCAGCCGCTTGACATCACACATACAGTACAGATTAGTTTGCAAGGTCAGGCACCCAAGACAGTTATGGCCCGCAGCATTTTGCACGAGCCACGCTACTTTTATGCGGGCAACGATCTGGGCTATACATATAGTGCGCGCAAAACTGCATTTCGAGTATGGGCACCAACGGCAGCAGATGTACAGCTCTTGCTCTATAAAAGCGAGGATGGGCCAGCTAGCAAACAGATTGCGATGCAGCCTGGGCAGCAGGGCACATGGTGCACCAGCGTGGCGATGTCCCTGGCGAACTGGTACTATCTCTATCAGGTAAATGTCCAGGGACAGACTCACACTGTCGTTGATCCATACGTCAAAGCACTCGCCCCCAATGCTGCACGCGGCATGATTGTGGATATGGCTGCTATCAATCCAGAGCATTGGGCCAACGATCACTACAGAACGCTTACCAATCCAGTGGATGCGGTTATCTACGAAACTCATGTACGCGACTTCTCTATCGCGGCCAATTCTGGCATGAGCAACAAGGGCAAGTACCTGGCCTTTACTGAGCGGAATACTACGGGACCGGGACCTCAGAACGTCGCAACGGGCGTAGATAGTCTGCTGCAGTTGGGCATAACGCACGTGCAGGTTCTCCCAGTCTTCGATTTTGCAAGCATTGATGAAACGAAGCCAGAGCAATATAACTGGGGGTATGATCCACGCACATATAATGTGCCACAGGGCGCGTATGCAACGACTCCTCACGGGAGCGCACGTATCGGCGAATACAAACAGATGATTCAGAGCCTGCACGGCGCAGGCATCGGCGTAATCATGGACGTGGTCTACAACCATACCTTTGCCATCAACGACTCGGCATTCGACCTTCTCGTGCCGCACTATTACTATCGCACCGACGATTACGGACGCTACAGCAGCGGATCGGGCTGTGGCAACGAGATTGCCAGCGAACGGCCCATGGTGCAGAAATTTATTCTTGACTCATTACAGTATTGGGTGCGCGAATATCATGTCGATGGCTTCCGCTTCGACCTTATGGCCTTGCTCGGCGTAGACACCATGAAAGCTGCCGTGCAGAATCTGCGTGCTCTCAATCCTGATATCCTTGTCTACGGTGAGCCCTGGACGGGTGGAGTATCGGCGCTACCGGTGCAGCAGCTTGTCTACAAGGGGCGGCAGAAGGGGCTGGGCCTGGGTGTCTTCAACGACAACATTCGCAATGGGCTCATCGGTAGTGTCTTTGATCACAGTGCGCAAGGCTTTGCCATGGGCGCTCCGTTCAAAGTTGATAGCATCAAACGTGGCGTGCAGGGTAGCATCTATGATTTCACGGATGCTCCCGGCGAGACTATCAACTATGTTACCAGCCACGATAACCTCACGCTGTGGGATAAGATCGCCGACTGCAATCCACGCGACAGCGAGGCAGATCGCATTAAGATGGACAAGCTGGCTCAAGCGGTGGTTTTGACCTCACAAGGCGTCCCTTTTATCCAGGGAGGTGAGGAGTTTTTACGCACGAAAAGCGGCAACGACAATAGCTACAACGCGGGCGATGCCATCAATCAGTTCGACTGGGAGCGCAAAGCCATCTATCAAAACGTCTTTGACTACTATGCCGGGCTGATTCAACTGCGCCGCCAGCACCCCGCGTTCCGCATGATCACCGCCCAGGACATCAACACTCATCTCAACTTTCTAGATAGTGCGCCGAACACCATCGCCTTCACGCTCGGCGAACACGCGAATGGCGATCCCTGGAAATATATCCTGGTCATCTATAATCCTAACCGTAGTGAAGTAGCGTTCAACCTGCCAGGAGGTGAATGGACCATCGTTGGCACCCAGAACAAAGCGACGAACTCGATTGTAGCTGGGTCAATGGCATGTACGATACTTTATCAGGAATAGGG
>CAXTXB010000407.1:0-5613 GCA_964247965.1 uncultured Dictyobacter sp.
AGGAAAAGGGGAGCGGGAAAAGGAAGCAGATGGGTTGTCGTTTTAAGTGCGGCAAGAACTTTGCTCTAGAGATTGATTGTAATAGTGTAAGGAAATAAGTGGCAGGGTGGAAATACTGTAGGAATACATTTCATTTCCCTCTCTTCCATAGAGATAGATAAACAGAGAGATAAAAGATAGAACCTCTTATTCAAGGAGGAGGAGTGATAAGATGGCAAAAGTAATAGGAATTGACCTTGGAACGACCAACTCAGTAGTAGCTGTTATTGAGGCGGGTGAACCAACCGTATTAGAGAATAGTGAAGGTTCGCGGTTGACTCCTTCAGTAGTGGCGATCACAAAAAGCGGGGAACGCCTGGTTGGGCAGGTTGCGAAGCGCCAAGCGGTAACGAATCCAGAAAATACCGTCTTCTCTGTGAAGCGCCTGATGGGTCGCCGCTATGACGACTCTGAGGTGCAACGCAGTATAAAAAGTGTTCCGTATAAAATCACTCGGGCGGCAAATGGCGATGCGCGAGTCTCTCTGGCAGGTCATGAGTATAGTCCTCCCGAGATTTCGGCCATGATTCTGCAGAAGTTGAAGGCTGATGCCGAGGCTCGTCTGGGTGAGAGCGTCAAGCAGGCTGTAATCACGGTTCCGGCCTACTTTAACGACTCTCAGCGCCAGGCGACAAAGGATGCTGGCAAGATCGCTGGCCTTGAGGTACTGCGTATCATCAACGAGCCAACGGCCGCATCACTTGCTTACGGTCTGGACAAGAAGAGCGATCAGGTCATTGCAGTCTACGACCTGGGTGGTGGAACCTTCGATATCTCTATTCTGCAGTTAGGTGAAGGCGTCTTTGAAGTCAAGGCAACGAACGGTGATACTCACCTGGGCGGTGACGACTTCGACCAGCGTATTATCGATTGGATTGCCGATGAGTTCCGCAAGGAGCAGGGGATTGATCTGCGCCGCGATCGCATGGCGGTGCAGCGCTTGAAAGAGGCGGCGGAAAAAGCGAAGATTGAACTCTCGTCTGCCCTTCAAACAGAGATCAACCTGCCATTCATTACCGCCGACGCTAGCGGCCCTAAACATCTCGTGATGTCGTTGACGCGGGCGAAATTAGAGCAGCTGGTGAACGATCTCATCGAGCGCACAAAGGGCCCTGTTCTCAAGGCGATTGAGGATGCTGGAATTCGTGCGACCGATGTCAACGAGGTTGTGCTCGTTGGCGGTCAGACACGCATGCCAGCGGTTGTAGATATGGTGCGAAAGCTCTTCAATAAAGAGCCACATAAGGGTGTCAACCCGGATGAAGTTGTAGCGATCGGCGCGGCCATTCAGGCTGGCGTATTGCAGGGTGAGGTAAAGGATGTTCTGCTGCTCGACGTAACCCCGCTCTCTCTAGGTGTGGAGACGTTAGGTGGAGTCATGACCAGGTTGATCGAGCGCAACACCACTATTCCTGCCCGCAAGAGCGAGGTCTTCAGTACTGCCGATGACAATCAGCCGGCAGTGGAGATCCATGTGCTGCAGGGTGAGCGCGAACTGGCACGCGACAACAAGAGCCTGGGACACTTCCGCCTGGAAGGCATTGCTCCCGCGCCTCGTGGTATTCCACAGGTTGAGGTGACCTTCGATATCGATGCAAATGGTATTCTAGATGTGACGGCGCGCGATAAGGCAACTGGCAAAGAGCAGAAGATCACAATCACTGCATCCAGTGGCTTATCAAAGGACGAAGTGGATCGTATGGTGCGCGAGGCTGAGCTGCATGCGCAGGAAGATCGCCAGCATAAAGAGGAGATCGAGTTGCGCAACCGTGCTGATAGCCTGGTGTATCAATCCGAGCGAACACTAAAAGATGTGAGCGCGAAGATTTCATCTGGTCTGCATTCAGAGGTCGAGGGAAAGATCCAGGTTGTACGCGATGCCTTGAAGGCGAATGATATGATTCGTCTGCGCAGCCTCAGCGATGAACTGGAGCAGGTGATGCAGCGGGTTGGTCAGGAAGTCTATAGCCAAAACGGTACAGGAAACGGTGCGAATGGTAGCCGTTCAGCGCAAGAAGATCCTGGGACCGTCGAGGGCGAGTACAGCGAAGTTTAGTTGTTTCAATTCCTACAAAGTAGAAAACAGAGGCCAAAGACCGGCCTCTGTTTTATTTTTGCCTATCGATGCATTAGCTAAGATACTTCGGAGACCTCAGGAACCTTAGCCTCTAGCTGGGCGTATTTGCCAATCACCCTGAACTTCTGGTAGCGCTTCTCCAGCATCTCTTCAACCGGCATCTGCCTGATTTCCGCCAGATTTCTGAGCAGTCCTGCTTTAAGTGTCTGCGCCATCTGATGATAGTTGTGATGGGCACCACCTAAAGGTTCGGGTAGGACTTCATCAATCAAGCCAAGCGGCAGTAGTTCCCGTGCGCTCACGCGCATACCTTCCGCAGCATATGATGCAAAGGCCGAGTTACGCCAGATAATTGAGGCCGCTGCTTCTGGAGCTGCCACCATATAGATACTGTATTCAAGCATCAGCACACGGTCGGCGATGCCAATAGCGAGTGCGCCACCACTTCCGCCTTCTCCAATGATAGTCGCGATAATTGGGACGCGCAGGCGAGGCATTAAATAAAGGGTCGAAGCTATTGCCTCTGACTGCCCGCGTTCCTCATCAACCAGGCCAGGAGATGCACCCGCTGCATCAACTAACGTAATGATGGGCATGCCGAACTTCTCAGCCTGCTTCATCAGACGAAATGCTTTACGATATCCCTCAGGGTGCGACATGCCCAGATTGCGGAATTGCTTCTCCTTCATATCGCGCCCTTTTTGGTGGCACACCAGCATCACTGTCTGCCCTTCAATCTTTGCCGGGCCGGCCATGATGGCATGATCATCGCCGAAGGACCGGTCGCCGTGTAACTCAAAGAACTCATCACAGATGAGTCGAATATAATCCGCTGAATATGGCCGGTCCTTGTGGCGAGCCACCGCCACCGTTTGCCAGGAGGTAAGATTTCTGTAAATCTCCTGGGTGCGCTGGCGTAGCTCCTGTTCTGCCTCCTGTAGCTGTAGCTGTTCCTCAGCCTTCAGGCGATCACCCTTGCGTTGCAGTGTAGTAATCTTTTTCTCTAGCTCAGCCAGCGGCTTCTCAAATTCCAAATCGTAGGCCATCTCTTTCCCTTCTCCGTCGCTTTCCAGTTGCGCCGTGCCTGTCGGTAATTAAAAAAAACCTACACCTCAATTATGCTCTTAGGAGTACAAACGGAGGAGCTGTGCCAACGTTTGTCTCAAATCGCGT
Organism: uncultured Dictyobacter sp.; assembly: GCA_964247965.1. Taxonomy (GTDB): domain Bacteria; phylum Chloroflexota; class Ktedonobacteria; order Ktedonobacterales; family Ktedonobacteraceae; genus Dictyobacter. The sequence goes on from CAXTXB010000407.1 coordinate 3,290, forward strand.
CGGTGTACGACCGCATCAATCATACCATGCTGAAGGCCAAATTCAGAGTTGACAGTACCTTCGGGAAGTTTGATGTGCATAAACTGTTCGATGACACGTGGGCCGGTAAAACAGACCAGAGCACCGGGTTCGGCAAGAATGACATCGCCTAACATGGCGAAGCTTGCGGATACTCCTCCGGTAGTTGGATCGGTGAGCAGGCTAAAATATGGAATGTTTGCCTCGCCCAGTTTCGCGAGGGCTGCCGACGTCTTTGCCATATTCATCAACGAGTAGAGCCCTTCTTGAATACTCGCTCCACCCGAAGTTGAGGCGATAAGAACTGGAATACGCTGCTCAATGCCGATCTCAATTGCGCGGGTGATCTTTTCGCCCACGACCGAACCCATCGTACCAGCAATAAAGAATGCGTCCATGACAGCTAGCGCGAGTGGCTTCTGCTCAATTGTTGCACGACCGGTCACAACGGCTTCGTTAATCCCTGCCTTGCTGCGCTCTTCCTCTAGTTTCTCTACATACGTGCGTTTGTCCGGATTAGAAGGGGGTTGGATCGTAAAATGCAAGGGATCGACGGAGACGATGTCAGCATCCACTTCAACAAAACTACCTGGATCAACCAGAAGTTCAATGCGCTCGTTTGCACTAATTTTGAAGTGATAATTGCAGCGCGAACAGACCTTTAGATTCTTTTCCCAATCGCGGTTGTATAAAATCTCTTTACATTTTGGACATTTCGTCGCGATATTGCCCATGTCTGGCAGTTTAGGCTTTGCCTCATTAGAAGAGGAGGCCTGCCTGGTAAGTGGAATAGACGCCTCTTTTGCCATAAAGAACCTCCCAATTAATCTTGTGCGAAAAGTGCTGCCACAAAGCCTTGTGGTTCAAATGGAATCAAATTTTCGACTTTTTCTCCAGTACCAATATATTTGATTGGCACTCCCAGATCGTCAGCAACCGCAAATGCAAAGCCCCCCTTCGCAGTACTATCCATCTTTGTGATGATAACGCCGGTTAAGCCAATATCCTCTGCAAATTTCCTGGCCTGCAAAAGAGCATTTTGGCCGGTTGTCGCATCAATGACCATCAACAGTTCGTGTGGGCCGTCGGGAATGAATCTCTGAATAACTTTATTAATTTTCTTTAATTCTTCCATCAAGTTATATTTAGTATGGAGTCGTCCAGCGGTATCCACGATCAGGACATCACAGCCACGGCTGTTTGCAGCCTGAATAGCATCAAAGACAACTGCTCCGGGATCTGAACCCGGATTCTGACTAATCACGGGGACATCGACGCGTCTGCCCCATTCCTGAAGTTGATCAATGGCAGCTGCCCGGAAAGTGTCAGCGGCCGCTAACATCACCCTGTGACCTTCTCTTGTGAAGCGATACGCCATTTTTGCGATGCTTGTCGTCTTCCCAGAGCCGTTGACTCCTATGATAAGAATGACCGTAAGTGGAGATTTTGTGGAATAGCGAATCGAGGATGATTTTCCAAGGAGGCTTAATAGCTCCTCTCGGAGAGCCCGTTGCACCTGTGACCCTGTCTGCATATTCTCTTCGCGCACACGTAGACGCAGGCGCTCAATAAGCCATAGCGTCGTGCTTGGTCCTACATCAGCCCCCAATAATGACTCTTCCATCTCATCCCACAGGCTATCAGTTATAGTGTCGGCCTCCTGAACAGTATTGCCCAGCCGACTAAATAGTTGACGGGTGCGACTCAGAAAATTGAAACGTTGTTCAGGGGAAGAACCCTCACTGCCCTGCTCCTGGCTCATGTCCGGCTCACGTTTCGGATCTTCCTGAGGCTTCTGCCCAAAGAATCGATTGAGCACGTCAGCATTGACTCCTTAATAGTGTCTCTAGTATTCTACACAGCCAGATGAAGTGGAGTTTCTGACTGCACATAAAATTGTGATATTACGTTATCTTTCTTAAGACTTTATAAACCATCTTCTTTTAAAATAGCAAATAGAGGGACGATAATCACTACCCATTGGTCATTCTTGTACCAGCGTATAGCAATTATTTCTCCCTCTACTCCTTAGTAAGCAAGAGAGGCAAAAGGTAAGTACATACTACCTTCTGCCTCCTTATCACGCCAGAGAGCGGGCTATCCCACTCCTAAGCGTATTTTGAGGTGTTTTATTCCCCACCTCTATTGCCGACCACTACGATACGTATGAAGTGAGCCATCACTAATCGGTTCGTTAATGATGATATCACCATTACGGATTTTGATGTTATACAGGCATGACGGATTTGTGCAAACCCATGCCTTATACTCAATGGAAGCTCCCTGGCTACCGAAATCCGAAAGCG
>CAXTXB010000408.1:0-2894 GCA_964247965.1 uncultured Dictyobacter sp.
GCTAATGGGGCGATACGAAGAGGCGTTAGCAGACTTTGATCGAGCCATTGAGCTTGATGAGAAATATGATTGGGCAGTCGTAAGTCGAGGAGAGACATATCGATTAATGAAGCGATATGAGGAGGCATTAGCGGACTTTGATCGAGCCATCAAGCTCAATGAGAAGAATGACTGGACATGGTATGATCGCTCTCTTGTCTATCTACGTACAGGCCGGCTAGAAGCATTTCATCAAGATATTCATATAGCCATTGATATCGCGCGCGCTCATTTAGAGCAGCTCGCAACTGAAGGCATTGAATATTATCGCCTCCGTTTCAACATTGCCCTTTATCTGCTGGTTGATGGCTCTACAGAACTTGCTGAGGCAGAATATTCTCACCTGATATCAGCTTGCTCGATTATCGAACGCCTGCAGGCTGCGGCGGGCGATATAAGGGAGTTTTTGGCTGTGCAGCCGGGGCACGAGCAGGCCTGGCAGATGCTTGGACGGCTGGAGGCGCGTATCGAGGAAGTTGAGCATTTAGTTGGCTAGTTAGTGCAATGTTGCTTCCTCGACATATTCCGTTTGATTGCATATAATAAGGGAAAGAATCGTTCGGCCCGTGTTGTGAAATTGGTACGCTGGAGAAGCTGAAGAGTAAGGAGTCTGCCACTATGTCCACTGCGCCAGATCCGGATGAGGAGTTGCATAATACGTATATTGTGCAGGATGAGTCCAATACTGATGAGCTTGAGCGCCTGAAGATTCAGGATCAGTTTTTGACGATCGGGATGGGTGGTGTGCTGCCGGAGGTGCCGGAGCCGGAAAAATTTCGGTCGGTGCTGGATATTGGCTGTGGGACGGGCAACTGGCTGGTTGAGGTGGCGAAGGCGTATCCGGCGATTTCGCGTCTGGTGGGCGTTGATGCGAGCGAGCGGATGGTGACGTATGCCCGCGCGCAGGCCGAGGCGGAGCAGGTGGGCGATCGCGTGGAGTTTCTGGTCATGGATGTGCTGCACAAGCTGGACTTTCCCGCCGCGTCCTTCGACCTGGTCAATCAGCGGCTGGGCGCAAGCTATCTGCGCACCTGGGACTGGCCCGAGCTGCTGCACGAGTATCAGCGCGTCCTGCATCCGGGTGGGATGGTTCGCATCACGGAAGGCGATATTATTGGTGAGAGTAGCAGCCCGGCCCTCAGGAGGCTGCAGCAATTGACGCTTGACGCAGCCTATAACGCGGGCAACTTCTTCGCCAACGAGAGCAACGGCGTGACGAGCCAGCTTGTCCGCCTGCTGCTCCACTATGGATTTATGCCGATAGATACGCATGCATACCTGCTCACCTACCGCGCCGGCACTCCTCAATGGCAGCGCTACTTCGATAATATGAAGCTCGCCTTCCGCAACCTCGTCCCCTACCTCCACAAATGGACCCAGGTTCCCGCAGACTACGAGCAGCTCTACCAGCAAGCGCTCACTGAGATGCAGCAGCCCAATTTTGTAGCCAACTGGACTCTGCTTACAGCTTTAGGGACGAATCCACCCGAATAGAGAAAAATAATATTAACTAGTTCCCGGCCTGTTTTCCCCTTCCTCCAAGCATTTTACATTTTCTACATTTCTCCTATTTTTTGCGTCTAGCGCAAAAAATAGGAGAAATGTAGAAAATGTAAAATGCTTCTTAAGTATATAATAATGGCTCATCCCGAATTTTTGAAAAATGAGGTAAAACATGTTTTACCTCATTTTTCAAAAATTCGGGATGAGCCATCCAATAACAAGAATATTGTACACATGAGTTCTCCCTTCTTCGTGTGAATAGTGTACTCGCTCTAGCGTATTACTAGCACAGCCTGCAATTGTTTGAGGAGATCGTCTGGCTCTGCGGTCCGTCAAATTCTTCGTGATAAGAGCCTCAGTACGATATAATGCATGGAGATTTATAATGGCTCAGAATGTTTTGACGCCCCGGCCCGAATATGTCACGCGTGGCAGACGAGGCTGCCTATCCACCTTTCTGATCGGTATCGCCCTCTTCGTCGCGACCACCATCGTGCTGCTCGCAACTGGCAATCCCAATCTCTACCCGACAGTGATTCTGATCGGCAACTTCCTGGTTCCGGTCGTCTTCGTTGTCTTTCTCTATGACCACCAGCATCTGAGCGAGCTAAGCCCCGAGACCATCGGGCGCAGCTTCGGCGTCGGGGGTATCCTGGGTGTACTTGGAGCTTCGGTCCTCGAAACAATTCTGCTGCCCCGCCCGGCCTCTCCCGATCAGGGCCTTACCTTTTCAACTGCGCTCCTCGTCGGACTCATCGAGGAGGGTTGTAAGATTCTAGCGGTGATAATCGTTGCACGCCGCATGCACTCTCGTTCGCAGATCGATGGCCTGCTCCTGGGTGCGGCGGTGGGCATGGGCTTCGCGGCTTTGGAGAGCACTGGCTATGCCTTCACTGCCTTTCTGTCGAGCCAGGGTCATATTACTGCATCGATCTTCTCAACTATATTACGTGGCCTGCTGGCCCCATTCGGACATGGAACCTGGACCGCCATTCTAGGGGCTGTGCTCTTCAGGCAGAGCGGACCCAGGCACTTCCGCATCACCTTTCCGGTCATTCTCACTTATCTCTTCGTCTCCCTGCTGCACGGCCTCTGGGACGGCTTTCCCTTGTTCCTCTTCCCCTTCGTCGTTGGGGTCTCGGGTGTAAATATCCCCTTAGCCTCTGTCATCATCGGCATACTCGGCATCGTTGTGCTCACCGTCTTATACCAGCGTTCAATTCGCCAGCGTATCCTCACTGGCCAGTTGCCGACGCTCAACCCATAAATGGTCGCGACCTCTCATACATGAGTTATGCATAAGTTTATTTTGTTTGGGTAATGTTTTTTTGGTGGTTATTTTTTTGGGCACG
>CAXTXB010000408.1:2904-5604 GCA_964247965.1 uncultured Dictyobacter sp.
CCACCTGTTCTCACCTCCCTTCCCTGCCAAAATGCTCCGTTCATTCTCTGTTTGTCTCCCTCTTTGAACGGCATTGACCCCAAAGGATCAATGCCGTTTAGATACGGAGAGAAGCCGAGGGCAAAGAGAAGTGTTTTGCCTCGGCCTGGCAGAGCCCGCCGCCTGCAGCGGCCGAATCCACGCTTGAGCACTGCATACCCAGCTGCCACGCGCAAGCACGATCGCAGCCGCAGGACCCCCTCGTCTCCGCTTCAGCAGAGGCTCGTCCCCTGTGATGATCTGCGTGGGACTGGCAGAACATGCAGTGCTAAAGCGTGGCTGTGGCTGATGCAATCAGCACGCTCTGCTTCGCAGAGGCGAGAGAGGCCCTGCGGCTGCCTCTCTTTGTCACCTCACCTGTTCTCACCTGTCCTCCCTGGCACCCTGCTCCGTTCGTCCTCTGTTCTTCTCCGTATTTAAATAGCATTGACTCCAAGGGATTGTCGCCACGCGGCTTCGCTACCGCCGGTTTCGCGTTGCGGGGCAGGGCCACAATGTGCCTTGACAAAGTAGTGCGCTTGAATCACCATGCCCCGAAATCCACTCCTCTTCTTGTGATCAGAAACGAATAAGTTGGTGCCGTAAGGAAATGTTGCCACGAGAAGTGATCCTTTTGAAGATTGATAGAATGATATGCGGTCAAAATAAAGGTGGGTAGGGGGAGGAGCAGCGTGTGTATTTGTGGGATTATAAGAAAGGATCCACCGCGTCCCCCTCCCACCTGGGCATATAATACACCATCTAACCTAAAAACGCAAGCTATTTTTGGATGCAATTTCTATCCTTATGCAAACTTGTAACGCGTCAAATTATCCTGGTCGCTTGCTACTACACAAGATCATAATATTACCTGTAACGTTAAAAATACTTTTATAACGTAGGAATGAACATAAGTGAGCACAAGTGAGCGTAAGTGAGTGCAAAAGAGAGGAAATGAGGGAGAAAGAAGAAAGGGCAGGGAGGAGGAGGAGGTAATAGGTTATCGTAGATGATCGTACACTAGAGATGCTGCCTCATCCGAAAGCGAACCTTGCCTCCCTGCCATCCGAACATATAATACAGCACCTGCAGTAAAAACGCAAGCACTTTGTTATCCTTTTCCCTGACATTAATAAATTCTTAATGCAGCAGGTAAGCACTAAAAACTACAAAAAACAAGCGAAGCGAGAACAAAAATAAAGAGGCCCACCTTGTAAGGGTGGGCTCTTCTACGCCGTTGCACAGCCACTAATCAAAATGCGACATACCCGTAATCCTTTCTCCGCCTCCGAGAAACCTTTCAGTGTGTCTATAGAAATTTAGATAAATCAGCTTGTTCTACCTCGGTAGTGTGCAGTTCTGCTACATGCGTCCATATGAGAAGCATGGAAGAAGATGAAGAGCCTGGTTGAAGCTAATATGTGCTACACTGAGTGCAATAAATGTGATAGCAATAAGGGTTAAGAATGCGATGATGATGAGAGCGAGCATCTGTTTGTTGCGAAGTGTGATGGCCATGTGCGTGATCCCCTTTTCTTTCTGCTGTTGCATCCCCCGACACGAGAGTGCAAGACTGGATGTTGCTTGTTAAGCAAAGATAAAATTTGATAAAGACCCAAAGATACGAAGCTAAGATGACGATCTAAGTTTCAGGTCTCTCATTTCTCTCACTCCTGGCAAGAGCTGAAACATGGGCGCTGAGACGTACATCCTCTCAACATGTTTGCAGTATAGATAAATGAGATGCGCGGCAGGAAGGATGCGTTCTATGGCCGATCTGCACCCTCGCGGGTCGCTCGCGTGAACTTCGGGGGTCTCCCCGCCGCTTCCGAGAGTTACGCATCGCCCTCAACTTCATCACTTGCATTTCCTACCCTGTGATTAAAATATAAACTATAGGGGGTCTGAACATGGCTCTTTTTATCCAGAAAGTAGAAGGTCTCATCCGTAGTGGACAGTAGACAGGAATCGTGGCTTCGATTGTCTATCGTCTGCAAAGGAGATGGAGGTAGCGAATTTGGTTGGCCATCATAATTTGAGGTGGAGATCGCTGAATTTTTGGATGTTATGACCGCTTGTAGGAAGATTCATTGCAATCATGCTCACTTATAGGCTCTTTTCCCGGTACATCTACGAAAGATCTTCGATTCATAACTAATACTATGCGTGAAACCATAGCCTGATGCCAACCACAGAACCTTTTTTTACAGTACTACTTTGTATCATTTCCCTTCTTGTTTCCTTCGACGTTCAATAAGAAGGATATGAAGACTTCTAGTGCGTCTAGTGCGTTAGCAATGTCAAACATAATAGCAATCTTCAATTCTCAATGAGCTCAATGAGAGAGGTGCCGCTTTAATGCGCATAGACTGGCTTCAAGCCGAAGAATCATTGCTCCCTTCGTTTCCAGGCGCTCATGTCTCTTTTTGGATAGCGATCTCAAGTTTGCCAGGGCAGTACTACTCTGGCCCATATCATGTACCTGGCCCACTCCGCGTGGCGACAACCGCAAGGGATATTAACTCCAACGTAGTCATAGACTATCTATCGAAAAGGGAAGCTGAGTGGATTTCGGGGCGAGCTGAGCGGTGATTGGAGCATACGGACGCGATACAGGCGGAAGCGGAATGAGCAATGATAGCCCTCCAATCTGGTCCGTACGTTCACTTGCGATAAATCGCA
>CAXTXB010000409.1:0-5596 GCA_964247965.1 uncultured Dictyobacter sp.
AGGCCGAAAAAAGAGCAGGCAACACACGCTGGTCCTCATTTTTCAAACATTTGAGATGAGTCACTTACTAGAAGAAGTGCACGACCAAGGCGTGCGATGGTAGTTGCGAGAGGGACTTTTAAATAGGTGTCTTGCACGTTATAATAGGATGAACTATTCATAACCAGGTAAGGATTGCGTAGGAGCAATTGTTCTATGACTACTGTTGAGCATTCACGTTTCTTGCTGCGCTTCTGGGGAGTGCGAGGAAGTTATCCTACGCCAGGATCGCATACACTGCGCCATGGAGGAAATACGGCGTGCGTCGAAGTACAGGCCGGTCCGCACACCCTTATCTTTGATGCAGGCAGTGGGATTATCGAGCTGGGGAAAAATCTCATGCAGACTGCAAGCAAGCAGACAAATCTCAACATGGCATTATTTCTCACACACGGGCATGGAGATCATCTCGTTGGCTTCCCCTTCTTCACCCCCCTCTTTGACCCGCGTACCCGCATTCATCTCTTTGGACCACAACTGGCCGGTCAGGATGTTGAGCAGCTTGTAACCCCACTGATGTCTCCACCGTATTTCCCTGTAGACGTGCGTCAACTACCATCGCAGCGGACATTTCATACTATTCGAGATGAGCAGTGTATCATCTGGCGAGCTGGGAACAACGAACCAGAGATAGAGGAATATAAAGAAAATAGGCCTGTCGCTCAGAATGGAGAACTGCGTGTGCGCGCCAAATTCACGCAGAGTCATCCGTTAAATGGAGCAATCGTATACCGGATTGAATATGCCAGGCGCTGCATAGTATACGCAACGGATGTAGAATGGAGTGATGGATATGAGCAGGCATTTCTAGACTTTGTCGAGGGAGCTGATGTGCTCATCCATGACGCACAGTATACCACAACAGATTATCAGCAAGTGAAGCGTGGGTATGGTCATAGTACAGTTGCTATGGCGGTAGGGGTTGCCCAGGCGGCCCATGTGGATGAACTTATTTTATTTCATCACGAACCCACCTATGATGATAACAAATTGGATACAATGGAGAAAGAGGCGCGTGCACATTTTGCGCATACGCATTCGGCATGCGAAGGCATGGAAATTGATCTATTAGCTTGAAAGATAGAGTGAAAAGACATGATAGGGATAGATGTTTTGTTGGCTTTGATGCTGATTGGCTCATTTCTCCTGGCATTGCCACTGCACGAGTGGGCCCATGCGCAAATGGCCTCGTGGCTGGGCGACCGCACTCCACGAGCCGAAGGGCGGCAAACCTTGAGGTTACGTGCGCATGTTGATCCGGTTGGATTATTGACATGCGTAATTCTTGCCTTCCAATCCGCAGTGGGGTTAGGCTGGGGCCAGCCTGTGAAGCCTGATCCCTGGAAGATGCGTGTGGGAGCGAACGGTGGCGTGCTGGCGGTAGCCTGCGCAGGACCAATCTTTAGCCTGATCGTTGGGCTCGCTGTGGCCGCTCTCACCAGTTTTATCGCTCCTCTCTTATCGTCAAATATCTTCGCACTTTTTGTCCTGAAACTTCTTGTCGCCTTTGCCGTTGTCAATACAGGTCTGGCCATTTTCAACTTGATTCCACTCTATCCGTTGGACGGCTACCAGATACTCTATACGCTCTTGCCGAGCAAGCAAGCAGTACAATTCTCGCGTTCAGCGACATATGGACCATTTATTATTCTCGCGCTCTTTTTCTTCCTACCTTTTCTGGCTCAGCTTGCTAACCTGGGGAGTTTTCCCCTGTTTCAACTGCCCACCTATATCAGGCTTGGTGCATTTAGCTTGATGGCCCTGGTCTCTGGCCAACCCTTTCCAGATGGGTTCAGGCTGCTAGAAGAGCTGTATGTGTTTGGAAATCATGTCTTCTGATTTCGATTCTTCTCAATCTAAAGATAAGATAGGAACGCGTAGCCTGATAAAAAATGTACTCTATCGTCTGGAGCAGGTTCGTCAGCAGCTAGGATTTGTCGCTCCGCTTGCACCTGAAGACTATAGTGAGGTCGAGCGGTGGCTTCCGGCCGCCGCCTTGACGCTCTTCCGAACCATGTCAAACGCCGATCAGCAGCACTGCTTACGCGTCTGCCGTAGATTGCAAGCACGAGGTTGTGTAGAAAGGGACATGCTCGCCGCCGCCCTGCTGCATGATGTCGGCAAAGGGGAGGGGCGGGTGCCGTTCTGGACGCGACCGGTGATCGTGGTGAGCAAAATACTGCGACCAGCCTGGCTTGCGCGCATCACAATCGCTCCAGAGCTTATCGAGCACACGAAGATTCCAACCTGGCGTCGAGAGCTGAGTTACGCCTGGTGGCATGCCGAGGTTGGAGCCCGGCTGGCTGCTCAGACAGGACTTTCCCAGCGCTCCATCCTCTACATTCAAACACATCATCTGCCACAGGGTCCGGCGGCAGAGCTCTACGCCATTGACGAGGTATCATAACCCATGCTCGAACAGGTAAAGACTACCGAGCTCGCTCCCAATAAGCAAGAACAGGCACACTATGTCGTGCATCTTCCCGCCTTTGAGGGTCCTCTCGATCTACTGTTGCACCTGATAGAAAAGCGCCAGATGGAGATTACAGCCATCTCTCTGGTAGCCGTGACCGATCAATATCTGGAGTATCTTGCACAGTGGGAGGCCGAGTCACTGCCACTCGCAAACATGGCCGCTTTTATCTCCATCGCCGCCCGCCTCCTCTTCATTAAATCGCAAAGCCTGCTGCCACATTCCATCAAAGATCAGGAAGATAACGAGCTAGAGAGTGCCGTAGTCGAAGAACTGCAGCGCCACCTTGTCGAGTATAAGCTGACGAAAGAGATCGCCCAGATTTTGCGCAAGCGCGAGGAAGAGGGCCTGCAAACCTATGGACGCTCAGGGCTACTCGCGGGTATTGAAGCACAGCTAACCTGGACACCACCTGTGCTCGCTGGCATGCAGGTACAAACGCTGGCACAGGCCTTTCAGCGCCTGCTGGAACTACAGGCACGCGACGTTGAAAACGGCAGCGAATTGATGCCAATGACCCGTGTGCGGGTGAGCGAACGCATCGCGGAGATCAAGAACTCCCTGGAGATGCAGCCTTCCATACTACTCTCTACTCTCCTGCTCTCCGAGCGCTCCCGCCTGGTCATCATTGTTACTTTTATCGCCGTATTAGAGCTGTGGAAGTGGGAGCGCATCAACGTCCGACAAGACGAATTAATGGGTCCAATTGTACTGGAGCGTGGAGAACGCTGGGCAGAAGAATGGCAAGAAATGATAGATGATTAGCCACTAATCATCTTTGTAAGAGTTCATCATACAAACATTGACAGAAACCGGCTCAAGTTTTATACTATAGTCATAGTAAAGCTTGTAAATACCCTCATGGTTAAAATAAAGAGCAAGGAGAGATATAAGTACAATGGAGGATCGTCAGGAAATGCCGGTGCAAAACGGCAATAGCAATGCAACAAATGGTACAGAGCAGGCCACGAGTCAAGGTGGTTCAGAGGCAGAGCGCATCGCCGAATTAGAGGCCCAGCTAGCCCAGTCGCATAAAGAGGCAGCCGAGAATTGGAATAAGTATCTACGTGAACGGGCGGACTGGGAAAACTTTCGTAAGCGTCAAGAGAGGCTCGTTGCAGACCGAGTACAGTATCAGAAGAAAGCCCTTTTCAATAAATTACTGGAAGTTCTGGATAACGTAGAGCGTGCGCTTATGTATGAAGATACAATGGATCGGCAGCAGATGCAACACACCCTGCGCATGCTGCAGTGGCAGATGAACGAGGTCCTGCGCGGAGAGGGTCTCCAGCCTGTATCAGCCGTAGGAGAAGCCTTCAATCCATATGTACATGAAGCCGTAGAGGCTGTAGAGGACAGTGACAAACCCGAAGGGACCATCCTGGAAGAGATGCGCAAAGGGTACACCCTTGGTGAAGAAACGCTACGCCCTGCCCGCGTCAAAGTCAGCGTGGGAAGCAAATAAGCAGAAAGAGGAGGCATGATTGGGCATGGTCATGCCTCATTAGCATGAAGAGGGCTAGGACATGGATTATAAAGATTACTACAAGGTGCTAGGTGTACAGCGAGGCGCGAGTGCTGACGACATCAAAAAAGCTTTCCGTAAACTGGCCCGCAAGTATCACCCAGACGTAAACCCTGGTGACAAGAAATCGGAAGAAAAATTCAAGGAGATCAACGAGGCCTACGAAGTTCTCTCCGACTCGGATAAGCGGCAGAAATATGACACGCTGGGTCCAAACTGGCAGGAGCAATTTGGCCCCAATTTCTCCGGGAATGGCACGCGGCGTAGTTACGCGTATAGTGGCACGCGAGGCGGTACACCCTTTGAGAGCATTGATCCTTCGAGTGCTGGCTTTTCTGATTTCTTTGAAGCGCTCTTTGGACGTACGGCAGCGGGAGGAGCGCGTCCCGGCACGGGTACAGGAACAATGGGCGGAATGCGAGGCGAGGACATGCGCCGCCGCACAGGTGACAGCATCGAGCAACCGGTGGAGGTCACCCTACAAGAAGCCTATAGTGGTGCATCGCGCACTTTTAACATCCAATCCACCGAGGTATGTCCAACATGCCGTGGTACAGGGGAAGTAAGTGGCAAAACTTGCACAACCTGCGGTGGGCAGGGAATGCTGCCGAAGAATAAACGCATCCAGGTAAAAATCCCAGCCGGCGTTGACAATGGCTCTAAGATTCGTGTTGGAGGAGAGGGGCAGCCAGGTATAGGTGGTGGTTCCCGCGGCGATCTTTTCCTGGTTATTAGTGTCAAGCCAGACGAAACATTTGAGCGCAAAGGCGATGATCTGCACACAACGGTTGATGTCGAGCTGGCAAAAGCGATGCTAGGCGGTCAAGTGGCCGTACCAACGCCTGACGGTCGTAAATTGTTGCTCTCCATTCCCGCTGAGACACAAAATGGGCGGCAATTCCGTCTGAGTGGAAAAGGCATGCCTCACCTGCGTGGTGAGGGGAGTGGCAACCTCTACGCGCATGTCAACGTCATGCTTCCCATGCAACTCTCCCAGGAGGAACGCGAACTATTCGAGAAGCTTGCGCGAATTCGGGGTAGCCAGGGCACAGAGGTGCACTCGTAAAGGGGGCGAAAGGAGTGTCCTAGCATGCCTGAAAGGAGCGATGGCGCGTGGTATATCATCAGCATAGCGGCTCAACGCGCCGAAGTGCATGAGCAAACCTTGCGTCACTATGAACGCCTGGGATTGATCTCGCCCGCACGCAAAGGCAGCAGTCCGCATAGCCCGCGACTTTATTCAGAGCGTGATATAGAGCGTGTTGTACAGATACGTAACCTGATGCGTGATCTGGGAGTGAACCTTGCCGGAGTAGAGGCAATTCTGCACATGAAGGACCGCATGGAGAAGATGCAGGATGACCTAGAGCGAGAAATGATGCTGCTGCGTGACCAGCACGCGTCAGAGACGCGTCGCTTGAAAGAAATCATCGAGCGCCTCCAACGCGGCTCATCAACATCATCTTCATAAGCGTCTGTAATGGCTCATCGCGAAATTTTGAAAAATGAGTCTCATCGTTGCTGCCCACTCTTTTTATAGACTCTGGCCATAAAAAGAG
>CAXTXB010000410.1:0-3768 GCA_964247965.1 uncultured Dictyobacter sp.
AAAAAAAAAAAAAAAAAAAAAAAAAAAAAAAAAAAAAAAAACCCCCCGGCACAATTAACACAACCTTCCACTTACAGTCTACGCTATCTGACTCCACCAGGCAAGTTACACATTATATCTTCGTCGCGAAAATAATAATGTAGCCGGGAACAGACCAGTATCTCCTGGCATCATAGCGCGAAGATATCCTTGACCACATCCCGCATCCAGAATAGCCCTACCTCTTACATCCCCGAGCAAGGCAAAAATAGCCGGGTTTAGAAGATACTTACGCGTCAAATCCCCTTCATCACCAAAAGCCTCGATAGTGTCTCGGGAAATTTGAGAATAAGCTTTGATGTTGTCTGTATTGCTGACGTCTGGCATCGTTTTCTCCTTAGCTTTCATCTCAACGTAATATCTCCTATTGATTCTCTTGCAGAAATACAATAACATCTGCTAATATACAGAAAAGAAGGAAGATATTCATCAATTTATATATCAAAAGGCAATGCAGGACTTATGATCATCTTTTGAGACCATTATACGAGTAGAGTAGTATAAAAGCTAAGAAAGCAAGGATATATATGGCGAACCTCATAGGAGAACACCTTGGTAACTATCGCTTAGTTCGTCTTATAGGCCGTGGTGGTTTTGCGGAAGTCTATCAGGCAGTACATGTTCATTTAAAGACATCAGTTGCTATCAAAGTACTCAAAACCCAATTAGCAGGGGGTGAGATAGAACTATTCCGTAAAGAGGCTTTAACAATTGCACATCTGGATCATCCCAACATTATACGTGTTTTAGACTTTGGTATACAGAACGATATGCCTTTCCTCGTTATGGATTACGCACCCAATGGTACATTACGCAATCAGTATCCTAAGGGTGAAAGAATACCACTTTTAGTTATCGTCCCCTATATTAGGCAGATTGCAGGCGCTTTGCAACATGCTCACAATCAAAGAATCATTCATCGCGATGTAAAGCCGGAAAACATGCTGCTAGGCCGACATTATGAAGTATTGTTAAGTGATTTTGGCATTTCAACCATCGCTCATAATACAACCTCACAAAGTGTACAAACAGCCGCTGGTACCATCGCTTATATGGCTCCTGAGCAAATAAAAGGGCACCCCCGCCCTGCTAGCGATCAATACTCTCTAGGAGTTGTGGCCTACGAGTGGTTGTGTGGCAGACCTCCTTTCCAGGGTGGATTTACTGAGATAGCTGCTCAGCACTACATGGCTCCTCCACCCTCATTACGCGGGTACATAACCACAATATCAGCAGATGTTGATTCTATAATACTTAAAGCTATCGCTAAAGATCCTCAACAACGCTTTGCGACTATCCAGGCATTTGCTGATGCTTTAGAGGATGCGAGTACAGGAGGAGAACAATTTCTTCCAACATTAACGCCTATACCGTCTCGCCAGCGGCAGACGAAAGATGATGACTATACATTTATACAAAAACCTCTTTCATTCTCCAGCACTAACGTTGGTTCACATCCACAGAGGAAGCCAGTTTCATTGTCTGCTAACGAGTTTGTTGACCCACAAGATAAAAGACCTGTGTCACGTTTCCCGCGCCGCACAATGATTGCAGGTTTAGCAGGACTTCTATTAGTAGGAGGTGGAGCAGGTGCTACGATCCTGACTAGACCTCCATGGCTTTTTGGTTCTAAAACATCAACACATGCATCGAGCAAACCCACACGTTCTACAGTGGCTACTCCCGCTCCTACGAAAGCACCTTCACCTACTTCTACCTCTAGAGGAACACTCTTTTACACCTATCATGGACATACTAATACTCCTTGGTGTCTGGCGTGGTCGCCCGATGGAAAACGTATTGCCTCAGGAGGCCCTGATAAAACGGTTCAGGTATGGGATGCGATTAATGGAGGTAATGTTTATGTGTATCGTGGTCATAGTCTTGCAGTAACAAAAATAGCGTGGTCGCCTGATAGCAAGGATATCGCCTCGACAAGCGACGATGGCTTAGTTCAGGTGTGGGATGCAGCTAATGGAAATAATCTACTAACCTATAGAAACTATAGTGGAATACATGTTCATGCTCTCATGTGGTCGCCTGGTGGTAAGCGCATTCTTGCAGGAGGTGATGATGGTACAGTACACATCTGGAGTGCTACTACAGGGCAGGATCTCCTTACTTATCGCGGTCATTCTTCAACTATATGGGAAGCTGCATGGTCACCTGATAATAAATATGTCGCTTCTGGTAGCGCAGATAAGACTGTCCAGGTATGGGATGCCAACAACGGAAATATCCTTTCTACCTATGATAGGCATACTAATGCCATCTGGTCAGTTACGTGGTCACCTGATAACAAATACATCGCCTCAGGGAGCTTAGATACGACAGTGCAAGTATGGGATGTACACACGAAGCAAAATGTTTATACTTATCGCAATTACTCTACACCTTTGCTGAATGTACGTTGGTCCCCTGATGGAAAACATATTGCTTCAGGTAGTCAAGATAAAACTGAACAAGTGTGGGATGCACTCACGGGGAATAATGTTTATACCTATGAAGGTCACACCGGAAATATCTGGGCTGTAGCGTGGTCGCCCGATGGTACACGTATCGCTTCTGGAAGTGATGATCAAACAGTACAAATATGGCAGGCAGTGTGATTATCAGCCTGAAATCTTCCTCAAAATGATATTGACATAAGGCTAAGCTATATCAGGCTATCCTGTTTTGCTGAGGCTAGCCTTGACCATAGTTATGAAGGCAAAAAAGTTGGGGATGTCTTTCACTGATACAGCCTACCACCCTCTAGGGATCTTTAAGATTCTTATGTATACGGGGTAGAGCTCAATTTCTTTGATCTCTGGTCAGGCTAGCCGCTACGTTCCCTTACCTATCCCTTGCTTGCTAACGCTGAGTGGTCCCAAGTCGATGATCTGCCCCTGGTTGTAGTCCAGCAGCATAGAGGGCATAGAGAATTATCCTTCAACACGAATAATTCTAATGGAGAGTGCATCATTATTTCAAGTGTCGGTGTGAAGTGTGTAAACTGCCCGCTAATAAAGCAAGGGGAGAACGTCTAGATAGTATCATACGTATATATTAATGAAGTTATGCGAACAATTTTCTCTCATTTTACGTGCTAGCTGAGTATCCGGTATGATCGCATTAACCGTATCACAATTATACAAGGTGGTTAAATAATTCTATATTGGAAGACGGTAGAGAAAATCTGTGCCTAAAAACCAATCAGATAAAACAATTTTGGTCGTAGAGGATGATCGGGAGATTGGGGAGGTGATCATGGAGGTTCTCTTAGAAGAAACACTTTATCGCGCCTACCTGGTGACGAATGCGCATGAGGCCCTGAACTTTGTAAAAGATATGAAGCCCGATCTCTTGCTACTCGACTATCAGCTTCCAAGTATGACTGGCCTGCAGCTCTTTGACCAGCTCAATGAGATAGAGCAGCTCAAGGACATCTCGACTATTATGATGAGCGCTAATCTTCCCTGGAGCGAGCTAGAAAAACGTAGCATTATCGGCCTGGAAAAACCCTTCGACCTGGACAATTTTGTAGGACAGGTGAAGAAGATACTGGGGTGACGATTTTCTTGGCTCTCTTTTTAATTGTTGTACATTTCTTACATTTCCGTCCATTTTTGCACGTTCAAAAATATTCATCTCTCTATGAGAGAGCCGGACACCTGTCGTAATGGCCCTCCCCCTCGCATGGGCAGGCCTTCGGCGTGCTTGATTCTTCTTAGTGCTTTTACTTTTTTG
>CAXTXB010000410.1:3778-5596 GCA_964247965.1 uncultured Dictyobacter sp.
CGTTCAAATGATGCAAAAAAGTAAAAGCACTAAGAAGAATCAAGCACGCCGAAGGCCTGCCCATGCAACTTGTCTAGTCTTTCATGTTAGTAACCGCCCTCTCGTTTATCCCTTCCATCCAGTCCTCTGGAATATCAAGCGATCCGCCTCCATCATAGACAGCCTTCATAATCTGATCACGAGAGGCTTCTGCCATCTCTCTCACATGAGCGAGATCGACATTTATAAGTTTACCTCTTCTTTATACAACATAGAAACTGCATTCATTCCGTCCGTCTTCCCATCAGCGCTCAATTCAACGTCCAACTCAAAACACTTAACTATTTGATATACACTGTCTCATAAGCTATAATATATGCGAGAGCTATAGGTCCTATTCGCTTCAGTTGGAGCAAGGAGTCGGGAAGATTGACTACACATAACGAGGAAAAGTCAGCGGCGACGAGTGGCGTAGAGCCTCGGCCAGCTACTATCTCTGGGCAGCAAGAGGCCGCCGCCAGCTGTCCTGTGGATCACAGTGCCTGGTCGTGGCAGAAGACGCCGCCGCCGGAGGTTATCGAGGGTGCGCCGATTGAGCGTGATGCGGATGGGACGTGGCATGTGCGCGGCTTCGAGGCGGCGCGGGCGATTCTGCGCAGTCCGCATACGAAGCAGGCAGGCTTTAATGCGGAGATGGTTTCGCGAATACCGATGAAGCCGCCGATCCTGTATCAAGAGGGCAAGGAGCATAATGTACAGCGCAAGCAGACGGCGCGCTTCTTTACACCTAAGGCGGTGAACGATAACTATCGCCAGATGATGGATGCGCTGGCCGACAAGCTTATTTTGCGTCTGAAGCGCAGGAAGCAGCTTGATCTGACGCAGTTGAGCCTGGTAATGGCGATCCGCGTGGCGAGCGAGGTGATTGGCCTGACAAGCAGCTATCCAGGCCTGACGAAGCGGCTGGAGTCTTTCTTCGAGAATTATTCGTCGGACGTTAGCTGGCGTCCAAGCAGCCTGCTACACTTTGCGATCGAGCAGGGCCGCACGCTCGCTTTCTTCCTGCTGGATGTCAAGCCGGCGATTCGTGCCCATCGCCGCAGGCCGCGGGCCGATGTGATCTCGCATCTTTTGGAGCAGAACAGTACCGATCCCGAGATTCTGACGGAGTGCATTACGTATGGTGCGGCCGGCATGGTGACGACGCGCGAGTTTATCAGTATCGCGACCTGGCATTTTCTGGAGCGACCGGAACTGCGCCGGCGCTACCTGGCGGCCTCGCAGGATGAGCGCTACGCGATGCTGCATGAGACGCTGCGCCTGGAGCCGGTGGTGGGCCATCTCTATCGTCACGCGACACACGATATCGAGCTTGAGCAAGATGGCACGGATGGCGTGCGTGTGACAATTCCAGAGGGTGCGAAGATCGACCTGCACATCTATGGCTTAAATGCCGATGAAAGTATCGTGGGCGAATTGCCGCTTGCCCTGCGGCCTGATCGCGAGCTGAAGGGCGAAAAGCTCTTGCCCGCACTGATGAGCTTCGGCGATGGCGCACACCGCTGTCCCGGCTCCTATATCGCCATTCAAGAAAGCGATATCTTCTTGCAGCGCCTGCTTGCTATTGATACATTGCGTATGGTCAGCACTCCCAGCATTCGCTGGAATCCGCTCACGGTTGGCTACGAGCTGCGCAACTTTATGATTGCAGTTGATTAGTAGAAGAGTATTAGACTGGCCCCCCACGTCAGATGACCGGCCGCCTCCGCGTAGCGACCATCCCTTGCGGTTGTCGGGCTAGCCGGCCTCAATGCTCACCGAGCACGACAACCGCAAGGG
>CAXTXB010000411.1:0-3557 GCA_964247965.1 uncultured Dictyobacter sp.
ATATGGAATATTTTTAGAGTTCAGGTTGATCACTAAAGAGTCAAAAGAAACGATGAGCCAGCAACTAGTTCATCGTTTCTTTTGACTCTTTCGTATCTCTACGTTTCCTCTCATGTATATTTGCTTCTCTATCTGTGATTAACGCTTGCAGCGAAATATGTGGCAGCATTTTTGAACAAAATACCGTATACTACTACTATCAAGTCCCTTAATAAAAGGTGACACGTTTTGGTAATTCTAGAAATGTATATGTTTTCTCGCATACAGGCATTTTAGCAACAGTGGTCTCATGCTATGGAGGAACAAAGGCGTGACAATTAGAATAAGTGAGCTTGGACAATCGATGGTTTCTTCGTCGAGGCAGTTGATTGGTGGACGGTCGTTTGATGTGGCTATGGTTGTTGCTTGTGGATGGCTGGTCTTTGGCGGTTTCCTGGATGCCTGGGCGCATAACCATATTCCGTCGCTAGAGACGTTTTTTACGCCGTGGCATGCTGTGCTCTACACGGGCTTTCTAGTTGTGGCCGTCGTGATGGTGGGGGCGGTGGTTATCAATCATGCCAGGGGATTTAGCTGGGGCGAGTCTATTCCTGCCGGCTATGCACTTTCGTTGCTTGCCGTTCCTGCCTTCGCTATTGGTGGTGTTGGTGATATGCTCTGGCATATCTTCTTTGGGATCGAGAAGAATACGGATGCTATTCTGAGTCCAACTCACCTGCTGCTCATGATCTGTTTCGGCCTTTTGATGGCGGGACCCTTCCGCGCCCTCTGGCGGCGTACCCGAGCGGGTCGAGCGCTGGAGAAGCCAGATCAGTTGCTTGCACCGATTGCCCTGTCATTCATCGTGTTGATTTTCTCTCTGGTCACGCAGTCTCTTCATCCATACTATTCTCTTGCACCAACTAATACATATGCCACGCAGTCCAGTGAGCAGATGCTTGCGGTCGCTGGTATGATTCTGGAAACGGTCGTTCTCATGGGCGTTATTTTGCTGGGCCTGAAACGCTGGCAGCTCGCATTTGGTTCGTTCACTTTTCTTCTTACCTTCACTGCCATCCCGCTCAGCTTTATGCAGGATCACTATATCGTGATTCCTATTGCCGCAGTCGCCGGGCTGCTGGTGGACATCTTATATCGGCAGATCAAACCATCTATCGCTCGTGTAAGCGAACTGCGCATCTTTGCCGCCGCCGCTCCCATTATTCTGTACCTGGTCTACTTCCTGGCGCTGCTGCTGACAAGTACTGTGGTCTGGACTATCCATCTCGCCCTTGGCTCTATTGTCGTAACCGGCATCACAGGCTGGCTCCTTAGCTATCTGCTTGTGCCTCCACAGGAGGAAGAAGCACAATCTTTTCAGTAGAATAATAGGCACGATTGTCGTTGGCAATAGACTATGGTATACTACCACTGCGTATCTGAGCACACTATCCTGATGCGGGTCGTACTGCAAGATAGTTTCGATCCTCCAGAGTGTAGGTGCAAGGTTCCATGAGAAGGGACTGAAACGAAAAGGGAACAAAATGTGGCTGGAATGTGTTAATATATGTGAAAGCCACAAGATGACATTTCCAGACAGACGATAAGGCGAAAGGGGATAAAGATCAATGCCTAAGAAGGGTGAACTTTCAAAGACAGCTCGTGCCTCGCTGGCGAACCGCGAAGTTGTAAACCATCAGACTAACCATGTTTGTGGTTCTTGCCACGAGCCTATTATGTTGGTGGACCTCTACCCGGTGAAAGTACTTGGTAAAGGGATGACCTACTACCACAAGGATCATTACAAAGTACAATAACTACTTTATAATAGTAGCGATAGCATACTTGAGCAGTTCTAACTTTGCTGTAAGGCTGCTTATGAGAAGGAACAGGCCCTACTAAGGGCTCTGTTCTTTTCTTTTGTTTGCCCTTGACAATCTACAACGAAACTGCCACAATCGCCACAACTCTTCACGGAGAAGAGACTTGAAGCACTCAACTACCTTCACCTTTCAATTTATATCAGGTGCAGGGCTGAAAAGAATGCCACTATCTCACCTGTACGCAGGTGAGATGACAGGAGACATTGTATGACTTATTCAACAAACTTAGAGCAGTCCGACGAGACCCAATCTACTTCCCGCACGATAACTGTGGGCTTCCAGGGTGAGCCTGGTGCCTTTGGGGATGAGGCTGTCCGCGTCCATTTCGGCTCCGATCCTCAGGTGCGGCCACAGCCTACTCCTTATCGCAGCTTTGCTGAGGTTTTCCATGCCGTTGCCACTGGCGATGTTGATTACGGCCTCGTTCCGGTTGAGAACTCTCAGGCCGGCAGTATCAATGATGTTTACGATCTCTTGCGCCAGCAGGATCTCTTTGTTATTGGCGAAATTGGCTACCCAGTCAATCACTGCCTCCTCTGTTTGCCCGGCCAGCAGTTGGGCGACATTAAGCGCGTTATTTCACATCCACAGGCCCTCGCCCAGAGCGATGTGTATCTGCGCGAACTGGGCGCGGAGGTTGTGGCTACCTATGATACTGCCGGTAGCGCCAAGATGATTCGCGAGGAAAATCTTGAGGGAGTCGCGGCCGTGGCGGGCGCGGGTGCGGCTGAGCTCTATCAATTGGAGATCCTGGCCCGCAGCATTCAGACGGTCAAGGACAACTATACTCGCTTCATCGCGCTGGGTCGCGAGCCCGCGCCCCGTCGTCCCGGCAGCGCCAAAACCATGATTGTTATGACTACCTCGCACCAGCCCGGCTCGCTCCACAAATGCCTGGCCTTCCTGGCTGAAAATAACATTAATCTGCTCAAACTGGAGTCTCGCCCCTCTCGTCAGCGAGCATGGGAATACGTCTTCTACCTCGACTTTGAGGGCCACCGCGAAGATCCTCCCGTGCGCAGTGCTATCGCCGGCCTCGCTAGCCACACTACCTTCTGCAAGGTCCTGGGGTCCTTCACCAGGAGCATTTAATAGGGGTGTTCTTTATACACAGGAAATAAATTATTGTACAATTCCTGCATATAAAGAACACTCCTATAGTTCTTGTCCCTGTTCTAGATAAAAGGCTGTATGTTGCTTCAAGGCCAGCAAGCACGAGGGGAGCCTGCGTGAGAGGTTACTATCGAGCAATGAAATGGCCTCTTCAGATGATACAAAGCGATACTCACTTAGCTCTGTCTCTTGCAACGTGATGGATTGTATTTGCTCTTGATGAAGTGTTCCACCATAAAAGACAAATTGAAGTGACTCGCTTTTTTTATCTGTCCTCACCGTATAATCAATACACAGGAGTCGTCCTATATTCATCTTCAGACCTAGTTCCTCTGCAACTTCACGCGTGCATGCCTGCGCGGGCGATTCATCCAGTTCAATAATGCCACCCGGCAACAACCAACCTTCCCGGTAGATCGGTTTCACGATCAGAATACTACCATCCTCGTCTAAAAATAACGCGCCCGCTGCCATGCGCTTCTTAGGGAGCCTGGCATAAAAATCAAGCATTATCCTTTCCCTTCAATAATAATGCCTCATCCTGAATGTGATACCGTTGGGGGAAATTTTTTTTGTGGGTGT
>CAXTXB010000411.1:3567-5592 GCA_964247965.1 uncultured Dictyobacter sp.
AAATATAATCAACAAAAATATATTGCAAACAGTTAATAAATTTATGTTGTGGCCATTACCCTGCATCATGCTGCCTCTATTCAAAGCAACTAGCGCTTGATTTTCATTGTATTAACGAAGTTGCTAGCCAGTTCTTCGTAGGCTTCAGCATAGTACTCTTCGATCCGACCTGAATCGCATAGGCGGGTCAGTGAAGAATCAATAGGCAGAGTGCCGAGCAGTGGCGCTCCGGTCATACCGACGAGTTCGGCTCCGTTGCTGGGTCCAAACAGTTCGTAGCGCTCGCCTTTGGGAGTCTCAAAGTAAGACATGTTCTCGACCACTCCGACGATTGAGCCTTTGAGCTGCTGAACCATGTTGATACATTTCATAACGATCATCGTCGCCAGCATCTGTGGCGAGGAGACGATAACCACGCCGTCGAGTGGAAGCGCCTGCATAACGGTCATAGGAGCATCAGAGGTGCCTGGCGGTAGGTCGACCAGCAGGAAATCAAGCGCCCCCCAGTCAACATCTGTGTAGAATTGTTTGATGGCGCTTGAGACCATAGGGCCGCGCCATACAACTGGATCGCTTTCCTTCTCCAGGAACATATTCATTGACATAACCTTGATGCCGCCCTTGCTGCGTAACGGCTCGATGCCACCGCTGGCAGATTTGGTTGGCTGCCCCTTTGTGCCAAACATACGCGCGATACTGGGCCCAGTGATATCTCCGTCCAGAATGCCAACCTGTTGCCCCTGGCGACGCAGCGAGACGGCGAGCAGGCCCGTTACGAGCGATTTTCCGACGCCGCCCTTTCCGCTCATGATCGCAATCACCTGCTTGATCTTGCGATCCGGTGCTCCTCCCGCCATCGTCAGTGGGACGCCGCGCCCAACAGGCGCTTTTTTAGGCGCGATCGACGTAGCCTCACCATTTGCGGCTGCGTTCAGGTCTTTGACTAATAGGTCTAGCTTCTCCGGCGCAAAACGATGCGTACGCGCCCCCCCCGCGACACTTTCGCGGGCACCTACTGCACAGGCCGTGCAGGGAAGACCGTGACCGTGAAAAACCTTGACCGTTGCCGGGTATCTGGTCACGACATCATGTATAACCATGTCGGCCGTAATAGTTTCCGCCATGTTTCGTATCCTCGTGTGCAGCAAGACGTATGGCGCTTGCTGTCTTAGTGATTTGATTAAGAATGGACAAGTTCAAGATAGGGCTCTAATTCCTACTTCTTTACTCTGGTATTATAGCACACCTTGTCTTGACGTGCTACCGGACTATCGGCGTGATGCAAATCTTGCCGCGTCGCGACAAACCCTCGTGGTTGTGGTCGTTTGCCAATAGAATAGGTCACGTATGCCCCTGATGAGTTTTTAGAATTGCATGGAGGGGCAGAGGTATGCTATTATTGTTGAACAGCGGAGATTGGTTCAAGACGCCCTGTTTTTGGGTGGCAATTGTTTCCTCCCACATCTAAAGGTATGGGTATTCACCATGGAGAGAGTATGATGGAGGCAGAGAACGAGTCCATCTATTTCAAGCAGGTCAATATCTTTAATGGCCTGAGCGACGATGAGGTTCGCGAGTTGGCGACTATTGCGAAGAGACGTACTTTCCGTGCTGGAGAGGTCATATTTCACCGCGATGACCCTGGCCAGGTGCTCTATGTTATAAAAGAGGGTAAGGTCAAGATTTGTCTTATTAGCCCTGACGGCCAGGAAATCTCGCTTGTTGTCTTTGGGAAAGGTGAGTATTTTGGCGAATTGGCTCTTCTGGATGGGCTTCCTCGCTCGGCGGATGCGATTGCTTTAGAACGGGTTGAGTGCTATACGTTGCAGCGCACCGATTTCCATAACGCGATTATGAAGACGCCGAAGATTGCTATTCAGGTCATGGAGGTGCTGTGCGAGCGGCTGCGTAAGACGGATCAGCAGGTAGAGGATCTGATCTTCCTGGATGTCTATGGTCGCGTCGCGAAGAAGTTGCTTGAGTTATCTGAAACTCATGGCACGAAGATTGCCGAAGGCATTCGTA
>CAXTXB010000412.1:0-5579 GCA_964247965.1 uncultured Dictyobacter sp.
ATTCACAACTTCGGAGTATAACTATGACTGTAAGGTCATGATTCATACAAATTAGTCACATAACTTTCTTAAGAGTCAGAAAGACTCCCAATCAGTAGCGCTGTTCGAAAGATGTGAGGAGCAAAGGGGACGTTGGGAGCAAAGGAAGATTGATGAATAGCGAAGATGTGCGGCAATCGTTGAAAGAGAAGCAGAGGCAGGAGCGTGAGACGCTGATTCTGCAAGCAGCCGAGAAGATGCTGCTGGAGAGGGGCTACCGCGAGATGTCGATGGACGAGATTGCCGCCCAGGTTGGCATCGCTAAGAGCACGGTCTACCTTCACTTTCCGGGAAAAGAGGATCTGGTGGTCGCCCTAGTCGAGCGAAAAATGACTCAATTTTTGGATATCATTGCTGAGACGATGACTCAGGAGGTGTCCGCGCGCGAAAAGCTCGAAATCATCTTTCAGCGGATGTACTTGCAGCGCGCTGCTATGACTAGAAGTACAACTGTGCCGTTATTGATCAATCTCTATAACAGCACTGATGTGCGCTCTATCATTGAAAAAGTAGGAGGGCGGATACAGCACCTTACGTTGGATATTCATGATCATCTGCTTGCGCTCTTAGAAGAGGGCCAAAAGGCGGGAGAGTTTGACGACGTGCTGCCGCCAGAGATTATGCTGGGATGCTTCTTTAGTATGCTCTCACCTCTGACTTATGAACGTTTAAAGGGAGAGCGAGAAATCTCCCTGGATGATCTCGTTAAGTACATAAAATGTATGTATTTTAAGTCCATTGCTGCTAACTCACTATTCGAGTGCACATAGGCAATGCTGACATACTGGAATGCAGCTTGTCTAAATATAGCTATAGGTGACGCATAACTATAGGTCATCCGCACATAGAGATGTTTATATCAGAGTTAGAAAAATGATGTGGAAGTCATATCCATAGGGATAGAAAAGGAGCTTTATCGTATGCAGGTTCCTGCACAGCAACGACAGCGGCAAGGAGGGTTGGCGTACAAGTGGATTGTTGCCATTGTGGTCATTTTTGGGATCTTTATGAGCATCCTGGACTCCACAATTGTCAATATCGCCATTCCTCGCTTGCAAAGTGCTTTCGGAGCTGATCTGAATAGTATTCAATGGGTACTCACCGGGTATATCCTGGCGCAAGGCGTAGGAACTCCACTCACGCCTTTTCTGTCCGGGCTCTTTGGGACCAAGCGCTTCTATCTGATTGCGCTGGCAGCTTTTATCACGGGCTCAGCCTTGTGCGGCTTCGCCTGGAGCTTACCTGTGCTGATCTTTTTCCGTGTGTTGCAAGGTCTGGGAGGCGCATGTTTACTGCCCCTTTCGATCTCGCTGCTCTACGCTGAGTTTCCACCGGAGGAGCGTGGAACGGCCCTGGGTGTGCTGGGTATTCCTATTCTGCTTGCCCCCGCGCTCGGCCCTACACTTGGTGGCTATATCGTCACCTACGCTAGCTGGCAGCTCATTTTCTATATCAACGTCCCTATAGGTATCGTCGGCATCATTCTAGCAACCTTGCTCTTGCGCAACCCTGAGATACAGCAGCGCGTTCGCTTTGATCTGGCTGGCTTTATTCTCTCATCCGCTGGACTCGCCTCGCTACTCTATGCGCTGTCGGATGCCAGCACGGATGGTTGGGGATCGGCCAAGGTGCTGGGTTTCCTGTTTGCCGGCCTCATCCTGCTCGCAACCTTTGTGACCGTCGAGATCATGATTGCCAACCGTGGCGGTCAGCCGCTGCTCGATATGCGCGTATTCGGCGATATATCCTTTGTAACAAGTAATATTGCCAGTGTTTTTGTCACCTTCGCGCTTTACGGTGGCCTGTTTCTTATGCCGGTCTACCTGGAGAATTTACGCCGCCTCGCCGCCTATCAGGCCGGCTTGCTCCTGTTACCACAGGCGTTGGCCTCTATGGTTGGGTCGGTGGTTGGCGGCCGCCTGGTTGACCGCATAGGGGTGCGCGCAGTGGTCATTCCGGGACTGTTTTTGCTCGCCATTGCCAACTGGCAGCTTGCATACACGACACTGTACACTCCTTACGGAAATTTGCAGTTCTGGCTCGTCATTCGTGGCCTGGGCCTGGGGGCGTGTATTCAGCCGCTGACCGTCTCCGCACTCTCGACGATTCGACCACGTATGTTGACACAGGCTTCGACGTCCAATTCAGTACTGCGCTTCGTCGCCAGTTCGCTTGGTGTAGCTTTGCTGGCAACCCTGGTGCAGACGCAGACGAAGATCCATTACACCCATCTGGCAGAGACCGTTACTCCGGCCTCTCCACTCGGACAACTGGTCACCCGCCTGCAGACGGCCTTTACGCTGCGCGGGGCGGATATCAATCTGGCCCACATTGCGGCGATTCAGTATGTTATCCAGTTTGTGCGTCAGCAGAGCTATATGCTGGCAATCCAGGATGCCTTCTGGCTGACGCTTGGCTTTACAGGTGTCGCCTTTGTTGCAACGTTCTTTGTGCGCTCACGCCGCCGGGTTGCCCCTGCTGTAGTGAGGTCAACCGATGAGCCGCTTGCTGATAATGCTGAGGGGGCACGCGCCGAAGCGCTCCTGGGAGCGTAGCCTTCCCTCTTCGAGAAATACTTTTTCCATTTAGGAATTGCTATATACGAATTCATTAGTGATACAGATACGTGAAAGGAATTGAAGGAAGATGCGTCGAGCCATTTTAATCCCATTGCTTATTACAGTTGCCCTCCTCGCCATTGTTGGAGGAGCGGGCTACTTCATCTACAATAATTACTACTACTACACAACTGACGATGCCCAGATCAATGCCCAGATCGTCAATGTCAACTCGACCGTCAGCGGTCAGCTCACAACCCTGACAGTCAAACAGGGAGACACGGTCAACGCGGGGCAGACTATCGGTACGATCACTCCTGTGGCTGTCAACGGAGCCGCGACGACCACGACGGTGAATCTGACCAGTCCGATCGCGGGACGTGTAGTCCAGTTGCTGGCTGTGCAGGGGCAGAATGTTGCTCCTGGCCTGGCGGTGACCCAGATTGCCAATACAAACAATGTGAACGTGGTGGCCTACGTCGATGAGACTGCGCTAAACAACATCAAAGTCAATCAGACGGTTGACATCCATGTTGATGCGTTTGGAGGCACAAGCTATACCGGACATGTGGATAGCATTGTCCAGGCTGCGGCCTCTCAGTTCTCGCTGCTGCCAACTGAAGATAATGCTAGCGGCAACTTCACCAAGGTGGCCCAGCGCGTGCCTGTCTATATCACCCTTGATAGTAATGGAGGCAACGACCTGGTTCCCGGGCTCAGCGCCGAAGTCACTATACATCAGCATTAATCCTGTATGAGCGCTTCTGCAGCCTCTCGCGCTGTTAGAAGCGCTCAGTACGATGGGTTAGCGATGACTGTGCCTGAGTGTAGGAAGATAAGAGAGCGAAGGGAAAAGAACGCGTATGTCTACATCACTAGTTGTTGGGGTGCTCATTACGATTGGGGTCATCGCCCTGCTGGTGGTGGCTGGTCTCTTGACGAGCGGAAGGCGACCAGAAACGAGTCCGAAGCCTGCGGCGGCGGAGCAACCCATGAGGCATGAGGAGTTACGGGCCAACGGGGCGCAACGTCCTTCACAAGAGCAGAGGACAGCCCTGGCGTATCCAGGCGTGAGCGTTCCTCGCGAGCCGTCTGCTTTACAGCGGGAGCGCACACAGGAAGAAGAGCGGCAGGAGGATCTGCAAGCCCGCTACGAGAAGACCCTGCAAGAGTTGATGACACTGCTGCAGAAAGAGCAGCGCTCAGCCACTACTCCGATTGCACTCACCGGGCAAGAGGAAGACGACCCCTATCGGGTGCCGCAACCGCATCAGCAGATTGAGCATGCCAGTCAGGAGAGAAGCACGGTCTCCAGTCGGCCTGAGACGATCCAGGCGCACTATCCAGCGATTCCTAACAATGAGGAAGCTCGGAAGAAGCTGCCGGGTAGGCTCTCGATCCCGGTAAGTATCGAGGTGGACGGGGACGTGGAGCTAGAGCGAATACCCCGGATGAGTATCGAGGTCGTGATTCATCTTCAGTAACAAAAAGAGGAGCAGAAATGATATTAATAGTAGGAGGACTGATCGCGTTGGGACTGATCGCCGCGCTCGCGGTAGTGTTCCTGGCGTTAGGGGACCGGCGTGGGCAAAATCGAACGGTAGAGGTGAACGCGACACCTGCACCTAAGGAGCAAGCAGCAGTGGAGCAGCAGGCAGAGGCGCAGATGGCAACGACGACGGCCGCTACCGGTATACCGGTGGAGCCGCCCACGGAGATCGCAACGCCTGATCAAATAGTACAAGATGAGCAGGTGTATCATCTCGTTCCACAAGAGCGGGTAGAACGCGTACCAATGTCGGCAGCGGGAGAAGAGCAGCTAGCAGCGGGGTTGGCGAGCCAGTACGAAGCGCTCACAAGAGAGCTGCGAGAGGTGCACCAGCAATCTAACGAGATCGAGCGCAAGCTTGGACTGCTCAATGAAATCGCTACACGCTTTGAG
This sequence comes from uncultured Dictyobacter sp., assembly GCA_964247965.1. Classification (GTDB taxonomy): domain Bacteria; phylum Chloroflexota; class Ktedonobacteria; order Ktedonobacterales; family Ktedonobacteraceae; genus Dictyobacter. The sequence goes on from CAXTXB010000412.1 coordinate 4,540, forward strand.
CAAATACAGAACGGGCATAATGGGAACGGAAGAGAACAGATGAGAGGGAGCCAGGAGCAGAGGAAGATCAATACAGAGACAAATCTGCAACCCACTCCTTCACTTGACCCGTATCGTTAGTCTTCGTGCGTCAACATGATGGCTTGTGTTAGAGCTGTGAGAAAACTTGAAATCATTGTGATCAGTAGCAAAAAACGGAAGAAAACAGAGATTATGTTTATCACAACAGGTAGTATGTTCTAAGCTGAGTAGGGGAGAAGCTTTGGAGCGCCCATGCCTCCACTTCTCCCTTTCTCAGCGCAATATAAACGGATAAGGTTTTCTTCCTAATAAACAAATAGAAAAATATATAGAGGATAATCCATATGTACACAGGGATGGCGGTACATACGAACGAACAGCCAACCGACAATGCTTTGATTGAACAAGCGCTTGGAGGCGATCAATCTGCCTTTGAAGCACTGGTGAGCCGCTACGAACTGGCACTCTACAACTTTGTGAAGCGTTATCTGGGAGACTACGAGCAGGCATGGGATGTAGTGCAGTTCGTCTTCCTCCAGTTATATAGATTTCTCCCCCGGCTGGAGGGAAATCTTTTTTCGACTCGCAGCAAAACGCCACTTAAATCCTGGCTATTTCAGGTTGCGATTAATCGCTGCCGGCAAGAACTGCGCAAAAACCAGCCACTCCACTTCTCCGACCTGGAAATGATTTTAGACGAAGACGAGATGGCATCTGGACAGAGCCTGGCAGATCCTAAGCCTTTGCCTGAAGAGCTGGCCGAGCAACATGAACTACAAAATGATCTCAATGCGGCCATCCAGGCGCTGCCCGACCGCTCACGTTCCGTCGTTCTCTTACGCTACAACGAAGAGCTAAGCTTCGGCGAGATTGGGCGTCGGCTCAACATGCCAGAGAACACAGTGAAGAGTCATTTTCATCGTGCCCGCATACGCCTGCGCACTATGCTAGCGCAGGAAGCAGGGTGGTAATAACAACTCATCCCGAACTTTGATACAGTTGGGAAACATTTTTTTTTT
>CAXTXB010000413.1:0-4912 GCA_964247965.1 uncultured Dictyobacter sp.
TGAAGACTTGTCTGCTCTGCTCTGGAGTGAGGGCGTGAAAGGGAGGAGCATTCACAGCAACCAGCTGGTCTAAGAAAACCTGAACTTGTGGGTCGAGTGGCATACGATATTCTCCTTTACTCTACGAGTATCTTGCTGTTTCGGTGTGACGATCTCCATCTTAGAGCACAGAAGACAGGAGATATGTTCACAAGCTCTCGTCAGGTTGAAATGCATGGGTGTTGCACTATCTCCTCTGTATCCTCGTCACCTTTAAGGGAGTGAAGAAAGATCGTCATCCATCAGTAATCGTTCCAAACAGTCTTCTCTCGTCTAGGAAAGCTGACGGCGACTGGTTAGTGTCTTCTCTATTCTAGGATAAGCTTACTCTGCCGAACAGTGGCATAATTGCCAAAAAGCAACGGATTTGAGCCACAGAGTATGGGGTTGCACACGTAAAGTCAGCCAATATAACGCCTTGGAGGAGCGTTCTTCGTGTTTGTCGAGAAGGAGGACAAGCTGGTATGATAGAGCTATGCATACAGTCGCTATTCTTGTCTTGAATGGAGTCGTCACATTCGACCTGTCCACACCGATTGAGATGTTCGGACGCATCCATTTGCCAGATGGGCAAACTGTATACCAGGTCTATCTCTGTGCTCCCATTGACGAGATTCACACAGGCGCATTTACGCTGCGCGTTCCTTGGCGTCTCGACAAGTTCATTGAAGCTGACACCATTATCCTGCCTGGTTTGGCTAATTCTACAACGCCAATTCCCAGCAAAGTGGTGGTTGCATTACAGAATGCCTTGGCACGTGGCACACGGATCGCATCGATTTCAGGAACAACAGACTGGAACGTGGTGGGAGGATAAAGGAGAAACGACAAGCAGAGATTCAGCCGTTTTCGTCATCTCCTGCAACAATACCCACCATGAAACGTTTTCCCTCTTCTCAAAAAGAGGAATAGACTACCAAAAGTGCCAGTCCATTCCTCTTTTTTCTGTCTCTGCACCTGTTTTCCCGGCATCGTTACGGTCTTAGATCACCGAACGAATCGTGCCGCCATCGACGCGGATCGTTGCGCCACTCACATAATCAGCGACCGGACTCGCCAGATAGGCGACGGCGGCGGCGATCTCCTCTGGCCGACCGAGGCGGCCTACATCATTAGGATCCAGAGCCTGCGTTGCGTTGTGTTCAATTTCCTCCCACGTCTCGCCCCCCCAGCCACGAGCCTGTGTCAGATGGGTGAGGTATGCCCGAGCTGCCTCGCTTGAAAGGATTGCGCCAGGGGCCACGACATTGGATGTCATGCCGGTGTCCTTCAGTTCACGTGCGAGGGACACCGCAAGGTTGTGGCGAGCTGCCAATGTCGCGTTGTAGTTTGGCCCGTCAGCCTGGGGCTGCTGCGACAGGCCACCACCAATCTGGATCACCCGCCCCCAGTGTTGCTCGCGCATCTGCGGAACCAGGTGCTGGATCATCCGCACGCTAGAAATCACGTTACAGTTGTATATTTCAGCCCAGTCCGTAGCCGTCGTCTCCGTCCATGAATGGAGTGAAATGACTCCGGCATTGTTGACCAGAATATCAATCGGTCCAAAAGCCTGCGCTGCAACGGCAACCGCGTCAGCTCCAGCATCGGTGGTGAGATCACCCAGAGCAACCTCCGCTTCCCCTCCTTTGGCACGGATCGCCTCGGCGACCGCGTTGGCTCGGCTCACGTTTCGACCATGCACCACGACCGCAACGCCTTCCGCAGCGAGCAGCTTCACGATCGCCTCGCCGATCCCGGAACTCGATCCTGTTACCAGTGCCCTCTTTCCTGCCAATCTTAAATCCATGGAGTTCTCCCTTGCCTTTCATTTGATTTGTCCCAGGATCCCCATTAGTAGATCTATGATCTACTAATGGGGATCCTGGGACAAGATGAGCAACATGCATAGGAATAAGACTCCTATGCACACTATTCCAACCGGAGATAGGCACCGCAGAACGTGCTCACCTCCTGTGATTTACCAAGGAATTTTTCCCGTTTCTGGGTTATATTCCTCACTCATAAATGTTCCTGTTGGACTGTTGGCATCCATCATGGCGATCCTGGCTACACGCATACCACCCTCCTCAACAGCACCAGTTCCGCGGTGATAATTAAAATCGGTCGCAACAAAGCCAGGGTCCACTGCGTTTACTTTAAATGACGTATTCCGCAGTTCGTATGCCAAATCAACGGTATACATATTGAGAGCCGCCTTTGATGAATCATAAGCGGCAAGCTTGTGACCATAGTACTTCCATGTCGGATCATTTTGCAGGGTGAGTGAACCCACGGCCGAAGACACATTGATGATGCGTGGGTGCGAGGATGCTTGCAGCAAATCCATGAAAGCCCGGGTGACTCTCACAACGCCAAAGAGGTTGACATCAAAGACTTCCTGATAGACTGTATCGGTTGCCGTCTGCATGCCTCCATTGATACCGGCGTTGTTGATAAGCACATCCAACACATCGATTTTCTTGCCTATTTCCGCGCGTGCGGCTCTCACTGACTCTCGGTCGCGTACATCTATTTGGACGGCTTCTACCTCGTTTAGCCCTTCGGCGTTCAGCCCTTCTACAGCTTTCAGGCCATTCTCCAAAGTACGGCTGCCCAGATAGACGTGATATCCCTTGTGCAGCAATTGACGGGCCGTTTGGAAACCAATACTTTTGTTGGCTCCTGTAATGAACACTGATTCCATGTGCTCCTCCTTGGGGGCTTCGTTCGTGATGACCAGCCGTTGCCTGGTGGCCAGGGGTCTATTCCTTCATGCTATAATAATATCGGAACGCTGTTCCAATATTATTATACGGAACATTGTTCCGTTTGTCAAGCGAGTATTTGAGGGAATGAAGCGATGACCACTATCGACGAAGAAGCGGGGCAACCAGCCCGACAGAAGCGGACTGACGCGCAGCGCAACAAGCAGGCGTTGCTCGATGCTGCCACCTCTGTGTTTGTCACGTCCGGTGTCGAGGTGCCAGTGCGTGACATCGCAGCGGCAGCGGGCGTCGGGATGGGGACGATGTACCGCCACTTCCCGACGCGAGCGGATCTCATTGTTGCTGTGTACCACCATCAGGTCGAGGCCTGCGCTGAAGTAGGTCCGGTCCTGCTGGCGAATGGTGGCTCACCGCACGCGGCCCTCGGTCAGTGGGTCAACCTCTTCGTTGATTTTTTGGTCACCAAGCATGGACTCGCCACGGCCCTGCAACCCGACAGTGCCCGCTTCGATGCGCTGCATGCCTACTTTCTTGACCGCCTCGTGCCCGTATGCGCTCAGTTGCTCGAAGCCTGCGCCCAAGCTGGCGAGATCAGCACCGATATTGATGCCCTCGAACTCATGTATGGCATCGGCAACCTCTGCGTTGGTGCCAACAACAATCCTCGTTACGATGCCCGCCACATGGTCAAGTTCCTCATCGCGGGACTCCTCCAATCGCGCTCGACCTGATACGACTGATCCGGAGAAGGAGCACCTGCAGTACTTCGATCATGCAAGGCATCTTCCCCACTTCTCTCCCACACGATCAATTAAGTAGCTACGCAGATTCCAGGCACCGCCAACTTTCTGAAGAGATGAGGCGCCGTCTTTACGTTCGGCGGATACTTCGCCATTATAGCCCGAAACTCTGGATTATTGAACGCTTGCTTGAAATGCTCGGTCGATTCCCAAACGGCGTAATTGACAAAGACACAGCTTCCAGCAATGCCACGATGCAGTTGATTGCTGATGAAGCCGGGCTGCTGTTTCATGAGGTAAGAGTCTGTCGTCCACGTTTGGAGAAATTGATCGACATCCTCAGGCGCAAGGCTGACGGTATTGATCAGAATGACAGGTCCGCCTTTTTCCTCCAACTGCGCAGATAGTGTCACCTTCTCATCCAGCTCAATAAACTCTGGCATACTTGGATTCTCCTGTTCTTAACTAAGCTAAACTTTATCCATTGACTAGACAAAAAACGAAAGGCAGAGGAAGCTTCGCTCCAATCTCATTGCGAAAAGAGAAGAGAGATGCTCAATGGCACCATCGCCACTGGTCCTGTTGCGGTGGATTTCAGCAAACCAGTCACCTTCGATCACGACTTCCGCGTCGGTGATCGGTGGATCCCTCAGGCCGGTGATAATGGGAACATTCTGAATAATTATGCTTGCACCTCTCTGTTTTGCTTGGTCTGGACACGCTTCATACACTCATGGTCGGAGAATATCAGGAGTGTCAACAAATGTTTGTGAGGCAAGGTCGAGTAATCGCTTGGTGAGTTCTTGCTGCTTTTGAGAATCATTTTGCCTTGGCAAACCTCGCGGAGGAAGTGTGCGTGATTGAGCGGGAGTCCCAGTCATCATGATCATTTGATCAAGATCCGCCGGCGTGTAAAAATTGAGAATACGAGCCGTTTCGCTCTCAACACGAAAGCTATGAACGGTACCACGAGGAATGGAAACGAGTGATCCAGCTTGAGCTTGGATAGTTTGATCGCCAGCGCGAAAGATGATTTCTCCTTCAATGAGATAAATTGCTTCATCTTGCCACTCATGGACGTGCGGAGGGGGACCAGAATCCTTTGGGCAGAGTTCTTCGATCACAGTATATTGCCCTGCCGTTTGATCGCTTGTCGCGAGCATTGTCCAGAGAATATCCATCGACCAAAAAGCGGGAGCAGTCGTGTTACTTGAATGAAAAGGCTGTGGCTGACGAGAGGCATTTTCTCCAGTCGTGGTCATAATTGCGTCCTTTCACAGAAGGAGAACGTTGTTGTCTCCTTCGCTGTTTTTTAGGAATGGTAGAGCAATGTGCGTTATTACTCCAATTCACACCTGCTCAAGTTGTACAGCACATTCGCTCTCTTATGGGAGCTTTCTGCGTTCCCTGTCGTCTGCTCTGAGT
>CAXTXB010000413.1:4997-5575 GCA_964247965.1 uncultured Dictyobacter sp.
CACTTGGAGCTTGTGATACAGATGCTTGACATGATCTTTCACCGTATTCTGTAAATCATTTTATTCTGTGGCTCTTGCGCACTTTGTGCGGTACAGAAGACCTCTTCGAATGTTCCCTTCTAGAATATCGGTTGCGAGAGCGGGTTGAGCTACATCACCAACTCTCTCTGGCGGAGCTTCTCACACAAAGTGCTCATAAACCTGATAATGTTTGTATTTACAGCTAATTTGATCTGGAATACGTCTTTTTCGATTCAACCTAGTGGTGCCGCACCTCGTATATAGTGGTCAGTAAACTCGTAAACTGTTTAGTCCAAACGTATCATTTTTAGATACAGAAGTGCGAGAACACAAACGAGAGCAACACAATACCATTTTCGGCCAATGGAAGCTCGACACCAATGTCGTGTGGTCATTGTGGGAGACATAGTGTTTTTCAACTACGAGGCGAAGGAACACAACATAGCGTATTCCCTTGGAAGTATCCTATTCATGCCTTGTTGTAAGGCATTGGGTAGAGCCCCACTAAGATATTGTTGGCGAATTGGTTGTTCAAGCTCAAAGCGAAATGATTCTTG
>CAXTXB010000414.1:0-1455 GCA_964247965.1 uncultured Dictyobacter sp.
ATATACGACAGACAAGCCTTCCATGCCGTTCTTTTTCTTGTGCTCAACTCCTTCTTTGCACTACTGAATATAAGAAAGATGGTATAATGAAGGGAAAGAAAGGAGGTGAGAGTATGCAGACAGTTACCTTAATCAACTCTTTTGAGGTGCCTACAGGCAGAGAGGAAGAGTTCCTCAAAGCATGGCACGAAGAAGCCGAGCATCTGAAGCATGCACCCGGCTTTCTCTCAACCCGGCTCCATGAGAGTCTTGACCCAAAAGCAGCGTTCCGCTTTATCAATGTCGCCGAATGGGAGTCAGCACAACACTTTCATGAGGCCATTGGTAGTGAGGCTTTTCAGCAGCTAAGCCGGAAAAATCCTTTTACGCCTCATCCGGCTCTTTACCAGGTTGTAGCCGAATAAAGTCTTCTCTTATTTCATATTCGAGAGCTGCAGCTTCTTCGATGCGTAATAATTTTGTAAAAAGAGTGTCGAGCTCCCCTCGTATCCACTTTCTGAGTACATGAGATTGCGCAGCTTCGCTGCTACTTTTTCTCGCGTTGCTCCGTGTACTTAATAGGTCAATGCAGAAACTTACATAATACAAAGCATATTTACAGTTTGCTCTACTTTTTCCCGTGTGGGAAATAAATAGGGTTTGGACGGTAAATACGCCTTCTCACCTGACTTATCTGGAAGAAGGATTTTGCAGGGATTGCCGCCTGTATTTACCGTTAGTATTCTGGAAGGAGCTTACTACTACTATGACAACAAATGGACGAGCCACCGTCGTTGGCGTTTTTACAACACGTGCCAATGCGGAGAACGCTATCAGTGATCTCCACACTCGTGGCTTTACAGAAGAGCAGATTGGCTTCATTGCTCGTGATACAAACAGTCCGGCTGGTACGACTGATACGGAAGTTCCTACGGGCGAGAGGGCCGCAGTTGGCGCGGCCAGCGGTGGGGTAGTCGGTGGGCTGTTAGGTGCCGCTGCTTCCCTCCTCATCCCAGGCTTTGGACCGGCGATCGCCGGGGGTATTCTGGCGGCGACGCTTGGTGGGATCGCGATTGGGGCGGCAACCGGGGGTGTTATTGGTGCCCTGACTCATGCCGGCGTGCCGGAGGAGGATGCACACTACTACCAAGGTGAGTTTGAGGCGGGCCGCATCCTGGTTACGGTTGATGCTCCGGGTCGCCAGCAGGAAGCGATAGATACGATGCGCCGCAATGGAGCTTACGATGCCAGCACCCGTCCGGGTACCTATGATGCAACGGACACCGCAACTACGCTACCTGTCGATGATACGTTCCTGGCTGGTAACGCGTCAAATCCTGGCGTTACCTCCTCGACGAGCAGCGCAGTAACGCTGGACCCATCCCAGATGAACCAGCCGGGCAGCGCCTACGATACGACTCGTGGCGGAACCTACAACACGCCGACCAATATAACCGGTACGGATGACCTATAAAG
>CAXTXB010000414.1:1465-3628 GCA_964247965.1 uncultured Dictyobacter sp.
ACATTTATTTTTAATTATCTAATCGTTTTGGTATGACCCATTTCTGCTTTGCAGAGGCATCGCTACCAGCTCCCTCACCTGGTTTCTTTTGAACACAGCCTTCTCTAAACAGCATTGATCGCAAGGGATTGTTGCCCGCGAACTACTAACTATGCTTCCAACTGGACAGTTCCCATTTGCCAGGTATGCTGCTTATTAGCTCTTGCACTGTATTGGCGTTGTCGATGTACACCACTTGTTTGCTCCCATGCTGCGCCCAGTCGTAGCCGAAGAGGACTTTGCCGTTCGGTGGCGGGACGCCTGGAGTAAATGGATTCAGGTCGGTGAGTTGCCAGTTCTCGCCGGGTGTGTCTGATAATTCCTGAATATGATTGTTGGTATCAATAAAGTAGAGGACGTTGCTGCCGCCTTGCTGCCACGCATAGCCGACGAGGGTATTTCCATTCGCCACTGGTGCCTTGACGAGGAGGGTGAGATCCACAAGGCTCCAGTTCCCAGCGTTCATACTTGAGAGCAGTTGAACATGGTTGTTGGTATCCAGGTATCCGATCTGGCTGGTGCCGGTCTGACGCCACTCGTAGCTCACCAGGGTTTTGCCGCTGGCGAGTGGTGCGCCGACGAGGCTGTTGAGGTCGCTGACGTGCCAGCTTCCTTCAGTAAAGCTAAGTTCCTGGACGTGCTGGTTGATATCTATGTAGTCGACCTGCTTGCTTCCTTGCCTGTCCCATTGATAGGCGGTAAGGACATTTCCGTTGGCCTGTGGAGCTTTTGTGAGTGCTGTGAGGTCGCTGGCGTGCCAGTTGACGTTGTCGCTGCTGGCAAGCTCTTGTATGTGACCACGCTGGTCTATGTAGACGACTTGTTTGCTCCCGTTCTGGGTCCAGTCGTAGCCGGCGACGGCGGTTCCGCTGGCGAGTGGTGCCTGGGCTTTGCGTGTGAGGTCTAGAACATCCCATTGGCCCTCGCTGCTGGCGTAGAGCTGTTGAACGTGTTGTTTGGCATCTATGTAGACGACCTGTTCGCTGTTTCCACACTGCCATTCAAATCCTGATAGGGTACGTCCATTGGCGATTGCTGCGCCCGAGCGCCTGGTGAGGTCGGTGATCTGCCGTTCGTTCCCTGTGACAAGCTCTTGTATGTGATTGTGGGCGTCTATGTATAGTTCGTTTTTTGTGTCGCCGTGTATCCATTGATAGCCGGCGAGTACGCGACCGTTTGAGGCGGGGGCGGTGGTCTCCACTCCTATGGTTGATGATTCTACTCCGTTTGGCGCTCCCTGAGGCGCTCCGGCTGGAGGATTGGTTTGTGGCTCGGAGCCCGCTAGAGCATGGGTAAAATAGACGAAGAATGTGCTTACGATTCCTAGCAAGAGTAGACTACAGAAGATAAGAAAAATGGTGTTGCCAATAGTGGTGTTGCGCTTCTTTTTGATGGCGACGCTGTAGGCGCTGGTTGTGGGATAGTTGGCGCGCAGGCTGTCTTCATACCAGGGTGGCAATGCGTCCAGCACCTCCTGCACACCATGCGGATCTTCTAGCTCCTGGCTCTTTTTGCACCTGATTTTCTCGTGGTGAATCATAGGAACAATTTTCGCGTCGCCGTCTAAGTTTCTCTCCTGCTCTTGCAACCTGTTCCCTTTGTTCGCATCGTCTGACGGTGGCATGACCTTATGCACTGTAGGATTCACTACCTTGATCTCTTGCGCGGTATCGGCGGATGTCAGTGCTGACTGCGTCACATTAGTATCATTTGAGCCTCGTGATAGATCTCTTGGAAGGGCTGGCATCTCTAGATTAGCGTTGACATCGTCTAACTGCCGCTCTCTTCTTGACTCTTCTTGAGGCTCTGTACTTTCGTCCTGTTTGGCAGGATCTTCCTGCTTATTTCTATCCTTTTCATCCCCCTCTACCTCTCTCGCTTCACATGATTTTGACGCGCTAAAGTCTGGGTTATCATCCGCTCTCACATCATACTCGTCATTGTTGCCCCGTGCATCTTGCCCATCTTTGGTCATGTAGCATACACCTTCCCTGGAAAATTCTTGTCAACGTTATTCCTTTATAGACCATAAAAATTTCTGTACGATATTTTGATATTCTATCTATAAGAAAAGAACTACTTATGCTTCTCTATTGCGCCATCTTTTTCCTTTTAGTGTCACTC
>CAXTXB010000414.1:3638-5571 GCA_964247965.1 uncultured Dictyobacter sp.
CTTTATATCAACGCGTTTCTTCATGGCTAGTTACAAAAATACAGATGATCCATTAGTACTTCTCTTTAAAACATGTTTGACGCTCACCGCAATGGGTTCTCTCCTCGCTAGCACATTTTTCTATCCTTAAGAAACTCGTAAAGAGCTGCAGAGTCGCGAACTCGCAAGGTGGAGACGACAAGTTGATGGGTATCAATTTGCATGAGAGGGTCATCCCGGGTATACTGTATCAAGCAAAAAGAAAGATGCAGGCGGATTGAGCAGCGTGTCTCTTTATGCTGTTCTATAGATTGATGTCGCGACGATGGAAGCCTACAGAGAGTTGAGAAGCGAAATTGGCAAAGTTAACGGCGAACTGGCATGAAGAGAGATAAATTTCTACACTAGAATAAAGGATAGATTTTTGATGGAAGAACGCGTCGAGGATGAGTACGTAGAGGAACAGGATCACCTGGAGAAAGCACTCGCCGCCAATGGGGCGTTGGATAATGTGATTACTGCGGTCCATGCCGTTCATGGTTTGACATTACTGCGAGGTCTTCTGACCAGCGCCGCTGGCCAGGCTGTTCTGCATTTGCTTGAGACGTTGACGGCCTCAACTCCTGATCCAGTTCCATTAGCAAATGCTTATACTGCAGCTTTTCAGCAGTTAGCGCTCGCGGCACAGGCAGACGCGACACCTGAGCTTTCCGATGCATGGCAGGCACACCTTGCGGCTCGCTTAATCGATGCCGGCAATCTGTGGAGCAGCCAGGTTGAGCGTGTTGGCTCGACACATATTTCGTCGACGCTGCGCGCCCAGGCCCGGCGCGATCTGCGGGCAGTGCAGCGCATTTTTAGCCTGGATGCACAGACGCTCTGGCGCTTGACGAGCGCGGCGGTGACTCCTTCTATGCCGATTCTGCGCAATGCCTGGGTACCCTGGTATGATCTGATGCCCGATGTCGAGCAGACGCGGACGACGATGCGGGCGGCGTTGGCGAAGCAGATTGCATCCAGCGACGATTGGGCCGACCTGGTGACGCCCTTAGAGCAATATTGGTCTCGTTATGGCACCGGCTCGCTGGCTCGCTATCACGTTCTACGCTGGCAAGGGACAGATCGCCGCCTGGAGGGAATTCAGCATCCCGACAGCATCCAACTCAAGAGCTTGATTGGACACGAGCGTCAGCAAGCCCGCCTGCACTCTAACATCGAGCGCTTTATCACGGGCCTGCCCGCGCATGATATGTTGCTCTATGGACCTCCCGGAACAGGGAAGTCCTCGACGGTCAAGGCCATCGCCAATACGTATGCCGAGCAGGGACTATGCCTGCTTGAGATCGGCAAGGAATACATCAGTGACCTGCCGTATCTTGTGGCCCAACTACGTGGCCGCGCTCCGCGCTACCTGATCTTCATCGATGATCTCTCATTTGAGGAGCATGAGACGGCGTATAAAGTTCTCAAGGTCCTGCTTGAGGGAACTGCCGAGGCACGCCCCGCTAACATGCTCATCTGCGCCACGTCGAACCGCATCAATATCATCCGCGAAAACTTCAAGGATCGTGGCCAGCCCACGGAAGATATCAATTGGCGCGACACGATGGATGAGAAGCAATCTCTGGCCCACCGCTTCGGCCTGCGCATCACCTTTGCAACTCCTGATCAGCAGCAATATTTGCATATCGTCAGTGAACTTGCTCGCCAACGCGGCCTCGATATCCCCGGCGAGATGTTGCAAGAGCGCGCCCTGCAGTGGGAGCGCCAGCACGTCGGCCGCTCCGGCCGTGTCGCCCGCCAGTTCGTGGACGATCTCGAAGCCGAGCTAAAATACACTCCCATTCCAGAGACCACCCCTGATCCCGTGTAGCGATATGCAGTCGGGGGGGGGGGGGGAGGGTAGACAGGGAAAGTAGACAGTGGGGGGGGGGGGGGGGGGTTGTGTGGGGGT
>CAXTXB010000415.1:0-5557 GCA_964247965.1 uncultured Dictyobacter sp.
CAGTAAAAAGAGCCTGTGAAATACAATTTTCATCATTTTTCAAACGCTCTGGATGATGAACTCGTAGGTGAGAGAATATCTCGTCACGATAGGGACTGGCACTCTCTGAAGTAAGACTATTTTAAGGGAAGCACGATAAAGAAGGTAGACCCAACGTCTACTGTACTTTCGACCCAGATGTGCCCTCCATGTCGTTGTACAAACTCCTTTGCTAAATACAAACCAAGACCTAGCCCGCTGACAACCCTATCACGCTTTTCCCCACGATAAAATTGCTCAAAAATGTGCGGCAAGTCATTTGTAGTAATTCCTATACCCTGGTCCTTGATCCATAGTAGGACTTCGTCTTCCTCGCCTCCCTCATGCAGCTTCACTCCAAGTTCGATTAATTCATGTTCATGGCTGTATTTAACAGCATTGATGAGCACGTTATTAAGTATTTGAGCGATCCTCTGTTCATCAAACCAACCCATCAGATAAGCTGTCGTCGGAAGGCTATCGACGTTGAACTGAATCTTATAACTCTTGTTCGTTTGAGCGCAGCGATCAACTGCTTGAATCAACAAAGGAAGGAGGTCTTGATAGGTAGTATTTAATGTAAAAGCGTCATATCTGAAGGAAGAATGATCCAGAATTTCGTCCACGAGATACTGGAGATTCTCGCTCTGCTTCACGATAGCGGCAATAGCGTGAATCTGCAGAGGTTTCAAGCCTTCCATCTCCTGTTCTTGCAAAAGTTCGCTAAAGCCTAGCACGGCAGTGAGTGGTGTACGCAATTCATGGTTAATCATGGTCAGAAAGAGGCTTTTTTGTTGCTCGATGGTTTTGGAGACTGTAATGTCCTGGAACACAATAATTGCTTCAGTAATGATACCTTCATTCCGACGAATGGGGGCCGCCGAACTAAGTAGGATGGCTTCAGCGCCATCTGGTCGGCTTACTGTTAGCTCCTGAGCATTGACCGTTTTTCCTCCAAGCGCATGAACCAGGGCGAAATTCCAGGGCATATTTGATGGCGACGATGGCTTAATGTTTTCGCTATTCGATCCTAGTCGATGAAGTGGCGTTCCCATAAGGGATTGATGCGGTACTTCCAGCAGTGATGATGCCGCAGAATTGGCATAACTGATAGTTCCACTGGCTGCCTCAACGAGCAGAATGCCTTCTGGTAGCTGATCTAGCATAGTATGCAAGCGCTGCCGCTCTTGCTCGATTATAGCGCGAAGGCGAGCTCGCGAAAGCGCCTCAGCCAGGGGTCTTGCGCATCCCTCTAAGGCTCGAATTTGAGGCGCATCGATATGCATTTCTTGTGCAAAGGCGACAACGAGGATGCCTTCACAGTATTCGTCGTACCACAAGGGGAGCCAGAATGTGGTGTTCACCTCTGGTATGACGTGTAGAAGCCCTTCCGCTCCCCGCACTTTTTCGTCGGTAGCCCCAGATAGGAGCGCACTACGCTTTTGCATCGCCTGGTAGAGCAAGGATGAGCGATTATAGGCAATACGTGTGAGTGCGCTTCTCGCGAACTGCTTCGTTGGAGGAAGTGTCAGGGCTAGTGCCCGAAAGTACTGACGTGCAGAATCAGTAGTATAAAGGGCGGCAGAGAGAGGTTGAAAGGACTCGTTGATCACATCGAGCGTTGCCTCCGCAATCTGTTCTGCCCAGATTGCTTTGCTGATACCTTTCGTTATAGCTTCCAGTAGCATCAGTCTTTGTTGCTCAACTTTCAGCTTCTGGTTAGTCTGTTCAAGTATGGTCCTGACTTTTTGTTGAGCCAGGACCTGGACGGTGGTTTCAATAAGTGTCAGTAGTAGTTGTATGACTTGCCCGTTTGCGTCTTTAACAGGCTTAACGCTCCAATTCCAGTAAGTGTGGTTGGAAGAAAAAGTAACAGAGGCATCACTCTGATAAGCAATTCCTGTTTCTACCACCTGCTGGAAGATAGCATCGCTGTCTGATAGCTCCATTTGAGACAGAAACTCGGTGAGAGAATGGCCAATAGCCTGCCCTTGCTGCCAGTTCGGGTCGAGTAACGCGTGAAAACTAGGACTGGCGTCAAGCAATTGAAAAGTAGACGCATCAAATAAGGCTACCCCAACTGGTATCTGCTCAAGCATTGTTTCAGTGTAGGACAAGGTAAGGTCTTTCATATGAAAAGAAGACTCTTTCATTAAGTCGAGCGACCAGGTCAGGCTCGTTTTTCTCCATCAACTGCAACGTAGAACCACAACGCACAAAAATCAGGGGCCTGGATCTCCTCCATCGTACGTTCATACAGGACGTCGACTTCCTGCTGGGTTGTTACCTCCCATTGGACGAGAAATGGTTGTAGGAGCTTCATCGCTGTTCTATAGTTGGCATACCATGCTCCATTTGCCTGTGTACCCGCCGAAAAATTAAGCGCGTACGCCCGCTGATGAATATTCTGGAAACCGTGTTCCTGCAATAGCCTCGGCAACATGGGCGAGATGCCAAACATATTCCCTTCCGGAGCAAAGCAGTGGCCTGCTCGTCGCATGGCAAGGGCTAAAAACGCGTTATACTGCTCTAATGATGCACTATTGCTAATGCCGAAGCTTTCACCCTCAACCAGGCAGAGCGTCCCTCCAGGCTGCAGAATTCTGCGGCACTCTTCAACCAATTCAGGCCATGTAGAGGTAAGCATAAAGGCGGTGATGAAACGTGCCTGCACAAAATTGAAGTTCTGGTCGGGGAAATCCAGCTGCTGGCGCGCATCCATGACTTGAAAATGGGCATTGGGTCTGTCTTTGACAAATGTTTGCGCGTATGCAATCATCAGCTTGCTAATATCTACTCCGGACACCTCGATTGTAGGATAGCTTTGAGCAACATCAAGTGCCCACTGGCCGGGGCCACAGGCGATATCGAGCGCCCTACGTACAGAAGAAAGTTCAACCTGGGGAGGGAACATGCCGCCCATGTCCTGAGTAACCTGGCGAGCCATCGTTACGAGGCGTGCCATCTCTGCCGCATTTTCCGCATCAATAAAATATGTGCTTCCGTCCTGAGAAGTTTCATTTTCGGCCACTATTGAGCTCCTTCTTTGTGTAGTACCTGAAATATGTTTGCATCTGCTAAAGTAAAATAATCTATAAATATGCACCTTTCTTCTAGTTTGTAGAAGCTTTTTCCTTCCTCCCACAAGACATGATGCTATTTCGCCCGTATTGTAGTTCATCTATAGAAAATATACAAGGTGGTCTGCTTAATCCTTTTCTGGCCTTTCTACGTTTGCCTGTAACTATACGAGGGAAACCGGGTAGATATGTTTATGGTATGCTTAAAAAAACTCTTGTTGAGGAGTATCCATGCGGAATAGAGCTAGTATTTTCAAGAAAGAACGTTCCGGTAAGTTCGACCGATCTCTAAGTTGGTGGTCAGGACTACAGGCTCGCATGACGATTTCGTATGTCGTAGTTACGGTTGTATCTGTCCTTCTCCTGGAAATGCTCGTGCTGGCAATACTAGTTTTGTTCGCGTTTTCTTCTCTTTCTGCTCCAATCATCGGCACTAGAATGAAACAAGAGGCTGCAGGCTATGCTCTCGCGGCCTCGCTTGCAACCCAGGGAGAAGCACTGAACCCACAATCTACATTTCAACCTCACCAGGTTGGTTCACTAGCCTTGATCGGAAATGGGACAGAACCCTCAATGTTTACCATACAGTATATCGATGTACGCTATCCGGATACTCAACAAGAAGCATTTGTGCTTCTTGTTGGCCCAAATGGTCGAATAGTAGCGAGTTCGTACCCTGCGCGCTATGCTCTTACACTGCCTATCACAGCACTACCTTCAGATAGAGACACTGCTATTACTTTTGCGTTGTCAGGAACTTCGTGGAGCGGTGTGAGCTCTACACCCGCCGGTCGTGTTGTTTATGCAACCGCGCCCGTCTGGAGCAAGGACAACAAGCCGATCGGCGCAATCTACGTAGAGGAGCCAGCAACACCACCACCCATCACCGCCAACAATCTCTGGGAGCCGCTCAAGCTACCACTAATCAGTGCGCTTGTCTTGCTGATGATTACGGTTCCGATCGGTGGACTCTTTGGCGCGATCAGTACGCGAAGTCTGGTGCGGCGGATTCACCGGCTGGCGACCGCGACCACGCGCTTTACAGATGGGGACTACGCGCAACGTGTGCATGTTGAGGGCAGAGACGAGGTGGGGCAGCTTGAAGCGCAGTTTAATCGCATGGCGGAGCAGCTTATCGAGAGCATTAGCCGGCGACAGGAACTCGCGGAGCAAAATGCACGCCTGGGCGAACGCGACCGCATCTCGCGCGAGCTACACGATGCCGTTTCGCAGGATCTCTTCTCTCTCCATATGCTGGCCGGCGGTCTGCAAACGGCCTTTCCACAAGACTCGCCGCTCTATCCACAGATTCAAATGTTGAAGCAGACAACGCAGACGATGATCTTCGAGATGCGCGCCCTACTCCTGGAACTGCGGCCCGCACAACTTGAGCACCTGGGACTTCCCGCCGCGCTTGAAGACGTGGCAACCGCCTACCGCTCCCGGCTCGGCATCGAAGTTGTGACAATGATCAAGCCCGTCGCGCTCCCCGCGCGCGTTGAGCATGCTCTCCTGCGCATCACCCAGGAGGCACTGTCTAATGCAGCCCGCCATGCCGAGGCCACCATGATTACCCTGGCACTGGAGCCTCAAGAAACGACGGTTACCTTAACAATTACAGATAATGGGAAAGGCTTTGCGCCCGAAAACGAAGGCGAGCAGCCGTATGGCAGTCTGGGATTGCGTACTATGCATGAGCGTGTGCAAGAACTGCATGGCTCGTTTGATCTGCAGTCCGCGCCGGGTCAGGGGACGCGCATTCATATTCATTTGCCACGAGAGGATAAAGAAGTATGATACGTATCATCCTTATTGATGATCACGCTATAGTAAGGCAGGGCGTGCGCTTCTTATTGGAGCAGCAGCCAGATATGGAGGTCGTTGGAGAGAGTAAAGATGGCGCGCAGGGCGTGGGGCTGGTCACCAGCCTCGTCCCCGATGTCGTGCTGCTCGATCTCTTGATGCCCGGAATGGATGGAGTCACGGCCGTACGCGAAATGAAACGCTTGACGCCTACAACGCAGGTAATCATCCTGACCTCATACTTCAAAGATGAGCAAGTTTTTAACGCAATTAAGGCCGGCGCGCTCTCCTATCTCCTCAAAGATGTTGGTCCCGAGGAGCTTGTAGAGGCGGTGCGCGCCGCGGCACGGGGCGAGAGCGTCTTGAATCCATTGGTAGCTGGACGCATCCTGCGTGAGATGCAGCAGAGGAGCCAATCTCCATTGAGTGAACTAACTCCACGCGAATTAGAAGTATTGATGCGTATCGCCCAGGGCCGCTCAAACCACGAAATTGCCAGCGAACTAACGATCAGCGAACCCACCGTCAGAACGCACATCGCCAACATCCTCTCCAAACTACACCTCGCCGACCGCACCCAGGCCGCAATTTACGCCCTCCAAAAACGCCTGGTGCCCCTCAACGACACCCTCGAAGAAAAGGCTGCACTTCTTATC
>CAXTXB010000416.1:0-1024 GCA_964247965.1 uncultured Dictyobacter sp.
ATTCCCGGAATATTTGCTGCCCGTTTTTTACCCCCCCACATTTTGCACTAGGTGCAAAATGTGCAGCGATAAAAAACGGACAGAAAATATTCCTGAAAGAAGCACTGCGTTATGTGACGCTCTGATTGTTAATCTGCCTTTCAAAACGTACTCAAACGTGTTGATTCCGGTGAAAACATCCGGACACCGCACGGAGATCCGCTCCATGTGTGGCCTTAGCCAGGCAAGGAACCGCAAAAACGTTCCCGGATTTCTCGTTCCACCTCTTTGGCGAGGAAAGGCGGTTCTTTCAACCATTCCTTTTTTGGAACATTGGGAGTATAGCATCTGTTCTCATGCGCTATCAATTCCTCTGCAACAGGATTGTTTTCCTTTGTTTGCACATATTTGAATATATTTTCAATCACTGTTGAATCTCTCCTAGAGCATAGAGACGTTGAAACTTTTCGGTCAGGTAGTCTACAAAGTACTGTGGGTTTATTCCCTCGCCGGTCAGGCGGGTCAATAGTTCCTGGGGGGTGTAGATCGAGCCGTAGGCATACATGTGTTCGCGCAGCCAGTGCAGGACAAAGGTGGTATCCCCAGTTGCCAGGCGCTGGTCGAAATCGGGGAATTCGCTGTAGAGTTTGTGACGGATCTGCGCGGAGTAGATGTTGCCGAGCGTATAGTTGGGGAAGCTGCCAAAGTCCTGGGACCAGTGCGTGTCCTGTAGAACGCCGACTGCGTCATTCTCTGGCACGATGCCCAGGTACTCGCGGTATTTTTCGTTCCATAGTGTGGGCAGCGATTCGACCGCAATCTCGCCGTTGACCAGGGCTTTCTCTAGCTCGAAGCGGATCACGATGTGCAGGTTATAACTGACTTCGTCTGCCTCGATACGAATGGGGCCGGGCTCGACGGTGTTGAGGGCGCGTACAAAGGTCGGGATGTCGAGCGTGTTGAAATGCTCTGCAGGGTTGCCAGTTGATACGTCCTGGCTTCGCTCGCGCCCGCTGGCGGTGTGGTCTGCAGCTCCGAGTACGCC
>CAXTXB010000416.1:1034-3440 GCA_964247965.1 uncultured Dictyobacter sp.
GGCTCGGTGCGGCCAAGCACGTTTTCCCAGAAGCGCGATTGCGACTCATGTACTCCATGCGATGCGCCACCGGCGACGGGAGTGCGCAACAGCGTCCATGAGCTGCCCTGCTCGTAGAGGGCGTGACCGCTTTCGTGCAGACACGACATCAGGAGCGGCAGGAGATAATGTTCGTTATAACGTACGGTGAAGCGCACATCGGCGGGGGCAGCACGGTCAACGGTGAAGGGATGGGCGGAGGTTGCGATCAGACCGTGTGTGAAGTCGTAGCCAATGCTGGCGGCGAGTTTCTCGCTCAACTCGCGCTGGCGCTCTAGCGAGAAGTCGCCGCGCAAACAGGAGGTGTCCGGCTTGTGTCCGCTGGCCTGGATGCGCCTCAGCATGTTCGTGCTCACGTCGCGCACTGGAACGAATAGTTCTTCCAGTCGGGCGGCGGTCAGCCCCGTCTCGCTATCATCGAGAAGAGCGTCGTAACGCGTCTCGGCGAAACCGATATGATCGGCGACCTCGCGCTGCAATTCCAGGATGCGCTGCAGCCAGGGGGCGAAGCTGGCGAAATCGTTGTGCTTGCGAGCGGTCGCCCAGTGCTCGTTACTAACTACCTGCACCCGCGAGAGCTCTTCGACGAGCCTGCCTGGTAGTTTTGCTTGCCGGTTATAGAGACGCCGCGCCTGCCGCACGAGACCGCGGTCGGCATCGGTGAAGTGAGGTTGTGCAATAGCTTCCTCCGCCTCGTTGATGAGTTCGCCCATACGCGGCGCGCTGATGCGCTCGTGTTGAATGCTCTGCAGGGTTGCCAGTTGATACATCCTGGCTTCGATCGCGCCCGCTGGCATTGTAGTCTGCAGATCCCAGTACGCCAGTGTCTCTAACGACTGAAAATCACAGATCTCTTGCCATCGCTTCAAAAGTTCGTTGATTCGTTCATCGCTGCGGGTAAAGCTGATGCCTGCTGTATCTGCGGATTGCTCTCTCGTTGCCATGCTCAGACCTTTCTTATCACAACTACATACAGGCTTATCATTATACGCCACACGCCAGGAAGAGTGTGTTCGCTCTGAGCAGCGGACCGCCTATTGCAGAACACTGCTATCGCGCCACAATAAGCTCTTTATCAGAGCTGCCCTCGAAACGCGTCTGCGTCTTTAGATACAGGCTCACGTTCTCCCGTGTGACAAAATGCAGCCCTGTATTCGACGAAGATGGCTGCTGCAGCCCACCTGACAACTTGTACAAAAACAATTGCACGACCGATAGAAAGCCCTGGAGATACGGCTGCTGATCAATTGTAAAGTCTAGATTCCCTTTATTGATCTGCGCAAGCGTGATAGGCTGCAGATCATAGCCACCGCCATGTACCCCTTTCGCAGCTAGATGATACTTCTCAATCACCTGACCGATGCTCTGCGTGCTCCCGCCATCGACGGCGAACATACCTTTCAGGTTAGGATGCGCCAGGTAGTAGGCCTCGATCGCGGCGAGTTCGTCGCTTACAGCGACGCCGGTCGCGATCTCGATAAAGTTGATCAGCTTGCCCGAATTCTTGATGGCGTCGTGAATGCCGTCGATGCGCGGCTGCAGATTGAGCGAGCCGGGTGTGGCGATAAAGCCAACTACGTCGCCCTCGCTTACCAGGCCCAGGATATGCGCGCCAACCTGCAGGCCCGATTGATAAAGATCCTGCCCAATATAGGCCAGTCGCTTATTTGGGCTGCCCGGCGGTACGTCCCCGTTATAGCTGAGCACGCCTATGCCCGCACGCAGGGCGTCATCCGTTACAGCATTAAAAGCCACGGGGTCCACCAGCGACACAGCGATCCCATCAGCTTTTTCGGCAATGGCGGTCTTCATTGCATCCACCATCTCTGATACCTTGTTGATCTCTGAGCCTGTCCATTGATATGTGCAGCCAAGCAGTGCGCA
Organism: uncultured Dictyobacter sp.; assembly: GCA_964247965.1. Taxonomy (GTDB): domain Bacteria; phylum Chloroflexota; class Ktedonobacteria; order Ktedonobacterales; family Ktedonobacteraceae; genus Dictyobacter. The sequence goes on from CAXTXB010000416.1 coordinate 2,958, forward strand.
GGCATCCTCAATGCCATATTTCGTCGGCGTAAAGAACGGATTGGTCATCGCGTGATTCACAAAGACGAACTTCCAGATGGGGTGCGCAGGCAGCTTGCCCTCTTCACTTGCCACGCTTGTAGTGGGTGAAGGGTTACTGCAGGCGGCCACCAGGGCGGACAGGCCGCTTGCACCCAACGCCATACGCGTGAGCATCGTACGCCGTTTCATAGTCGGGGACTTTCGTAGGGATGAAGCTGGTGTCTTGCGCATAAGAGTTCCCTTTCGACGTTGAAAATACCTTTGAGTTTATTAAACAAAGAAACAGGATCAGCAATCTGCTTCATTCAATTATATAGATGATAGCTACCAGTTTCTAGAGGAAATGCTCACCGTTTCCTCTCAATTTGCTGCAATCTCCTTTCATAATGACGTATCCCGAATTTTTTTAAAATTATTACCAAAGTTTTTTTTTTTTTTGTGTTTTTTTTTTTTGGGGGGGTG
>CAXTXB010000416.1:3450-5552 GCA_964247965.1 uncultured Dictyobacter sp.
TCAAGCATTGACGACTACTGGATCATCTGCATGAATTCCATGCGCAGGTCACGGTCGGTGCGGAAGGAGCCACGCATGACGGATGAGGTCATGACGCCGGGTGTACGAATGCCGCGAGCGCTCATGCAGAGATGCTCGCCTTTTAGCATGACGGCCACGCTCTGTGAGCCGGTGATGCGGCTGATTTCGTCTGCGATGTCCTGGCCCAGGCGCTCTTGTATCTGGAGCTGGTGGGCGAATTGATGGGCGATACGTGCAAACTTTGAGAGTCCCAGGACTTTGCCGCTGGGAATATAGCCAATCGAGACATCGCACCACATGGGCAGCAGGTGATGTTCGCACAGCGAGAAGACACGCATGCCAGAAACACATACAATCTGGTCCGTCGATACAGCACTAAAGGTCGTATCCGTTTTACCAGGATCATATTCGATAAACTCACGCCACCAGTCGGCCCAGCGGCGCGGGGTCTCCAGCAATCCTTCACGGTCAGGATCTTCGCCCAATGCCACAAGCAGTTCGCGCCCCAGCTCTATTAATCTGGCGTGATCAACTTCTTTCACCAGGTAAGCTTCTTGGGCCGGCTCATCTTCGACAGAGTAGGCTTTTTTGGCTTGTAGCTGCTCATCTCCTAAAGAATGGGCGGCATGCTGACCATTTTTGTGGGCGTGTCCATTATTACGTTCCTGATCCAAGTGCATTACCATAAACGTTTATTCCTCATTTCAGTGCATTTCTATGCGCTACCCTTGTCCCCCAGCTATTTAGATACGCCATTCCCGGAGCTGGTGCCGCCTTCGCATATATGCCGGCACCAATCTAAACAGAGGGAACCTCGTCTTCAGGCCATTTAGATATGCAACTCTTGTTGCTAGCGCTTCCTTCGCATATATGTCAGCACTTCTCTAAATGAAAGGAACTTCTCCCCTATTATACCCCACGCTTATTCCCCCACAGAAGGGTATGTAACTGTGGTAACACAGTTACCGTATACCAGCGATCGGCAATGGTGCGTTGTATCAGCCAGTCCATGCGGTCTAGAATGCCCGGGATGTCGATTGCCTGGGCATGCTGCGGCGGTGTGTGATTGCCCGCTTGCAAGTACATGGGTACGGCAGGATAGCGATCAGCAACACTACGGGCATAAGCATAGTCTTCCTCGTCGAAAACGACGACTTTGAGGCTCACCTGGACCGCGTGTTCGTTCGCGTCGCTGGTAACAGTCGCTACACAACGATCCAGCCGGTCCCAGCGCGTTATTTGTTTGCTACTGGGTGGCTTGGGAGAAAGGGTGAGGTAGTCTAGCTTAGAGAACCAGGGTTGGGCCACGCTGCCTTGCGTCTCAATCGTGAAGGTGTATCCATGACGATGCCCCAGATCAATAAGATCTTCCAGCGGCTGAATGGCCGGATTTCCACCCGAGAGTGTCACAAGGAGAGGAGCGTCACCTGAGAGGCGCTGCACTTCTGCAAAGACTTGCTCCGTCGTCATCGGCTCCCAGTCGGATTTATACTCGGGCAGTACTGCGTACAAACTGTCACACCAGCTGCATCTATAGTCGCACCCGCCAGTTCGCACAAATACTGTGGGTTTCCCAATAAGTGCGCCTTCACCCTGGATCGTTGGTCCAAATGTCTCGCAAACGGCGATGGTACGCACCTGCGTCAATTTATGCACAACTTGTACCATTCCTCACACCTCCTCTCTCTCAGCACGGGTAATCTCGACACATCCTCGCTCAGTCTCCCAGAGTTTGATGCTGTATAGCAGAGTATCGGGTATACCTCCCGCGACAAGGGCGTCCCAGATCCAGTGCACTAGATTCTCGGCGGTAGTGCGAATGCCGGTGAGCGGATTAAGGTCGTTATGGTCCATGCCACCCCGTTCGACGGACTGCGCGCCCTTCCCGCGTGGCGCTGAATCCGAGAGGTTGTCGATCAACGTCGAGCTTACAATAGTCTTGAGATCGTCAAAATCCATCACCATCCCGTCATCAGACTCCCCCGGCGCACTTATAATGGGGCCGCGCAAGGAAATCTGCAAGCGATAAGAATGACCATGCGGACGCCTGCACTTGCCACGATGATTGGGAAGGTGGTGGG
>CAXTXB010000417.1:0-5510 GCA_964247965.1 uncultured Dictyobacter sp.
AAAATTTTTTACCCTATTTTTTAAAAAAACCGCAATCGGTCAGTTACCAGATTAGGTAAAAAGTACTAATTTCTACCCTCTTCTCTGAGTGTGCTACTCGCCGATCCCGTCGCCTGTAAGCACAGCGTGGACGTAGTCCGCAACGTAATGGCGTTCGTCGACCCCGTCGATGATCATACATTCGGCAACTGAGACGATCTGTGGTGCTATTTCATGCAATACACTTACAATAGCCCGCTCATTTCGATTATCTGCATTAGGATCGGTAATAAAGCTATATAGTTCATCGGTAAATTTGTCTTCATCGGCTAAGAGTCGGAAATTGTTCGACATGGCGTAAACAACCTTTCATCGCTGGCACTTTTATCCACATTGGGCTATCAAGTCTTCTCTATAGTACGATTCTTCTACAAAAGACGGTTTACTTTGATTGTTCTGTCATTACTTTATGTAAGAGAGAGCTTACATATCAAGATGGTCTATAAAAGTATAGTATACATTGTTTTGGTACAAAATGTAGGTAATTTGAAGAAGATTGACCAGATTAGACACTTCATGCTATCATGGTTCAACGTAGTCTGCCCAAGTAGTAAGGTTCGAGTAACTCGTTCATGCAAAATGTTGTCCCTGACGTCCTGCAACGTTTACGTGCTACTGATATTATCCATATGGCCGGGCTTACTGTTGCCTCGCTGGGTCAAGAGTATAGTCGCATTGGCTCCTTTCGAGAGACAAGGCGGCAAGGAGCACGTGTTAGCGGTATCCTCGAGATTCCATCCACTGCTTTTGCTCTTGCGGCATGGGATAAAAATGAGACGGCTCAGAGGATGCAAGAAAAAGCGGAAAAGCAGCTTCTTTGTACGGTTGATGTCGAGATGAAGAATAGCTCTGAGTGGGTCTGTCATTGTTCATGTGATTCACCTGCTTCGATGTTGTGTGCCCATGCTGCTGCTTTGTTATATTACTGGCTTGCTCACCCGGCCGCTTTTCACCTTGTTGCCAACCCTACTCCTCCTGCGCGTGTTGAAGAGCATCAACCTGCTGCTTCAAACGAGACAAAACCCGAGGTATCGGCAGGAGAGCGGCAAGCTAGTTCGACAAGTTCAATGATAATTCGTTATAGCACTGATCTTACAAATGTTCTCATGCAATTAGGCTTAAGTGAGCTGCGGAGCATTGCACGTGAGTATGAGCTTGTGACGAATGGTATGACGAAGTCGCAACTCGCTGAGAAGCTAGTTGAGGTACTAAGGCAGACTGAGGCGGTGCGGCGGGTGGCTGCGACGCTGGAAAAATCGCAGCGTCAGCTCTTGGCTGCGTTGATCCTCGCGGGTGGCGTGATTACGGACGAGGATCTGCGCAGCCTGTTCGAGCGTTTCTCTCTGGGACAGCCGGGGCAGCTCCAGCGTGTCTTGCTGATTCTGCAGGGAAAGGCCTTGCTCTTCCGCACGAGTATGAGTAGTTATACTGCTCCTCCGTTTGGCAACTTGAGTGGTGCTTTACTGGATGTTGGCTGGTATGTGCCTATGGAGGTGCGGCTGTCGCTACGAGTATCGGTTCCTGTGACGAGCTTTGATGTAGTCCAGGAAGATGAAAAGTATGGAGCTCCATTGCTTCAATATGCTGAACCTTATCGTGTTCTGGCCGACTTTTTGCTCGTTGCCCGTGCTCTGGATGGTTACCTACTCGGCCCCGATGATAATTGGTCGCCACGCAGTCAGGCTCTGCGCACCTCAGAGTCGAGTATGTATGCTCGTGCCGCGATGGGTTCAGAGCGTTCAGTGCAGGTTCAGCCGCCAGAAGATACGCCTTCCCCTGCGCTTATTTCTTCGTTACAGGCGGTGGTGTCCCGCCCGGCTGGCTTCTTACGTTTTGCAGTGCGTTGTTTACGCCTGATGAATATGGTCTATAAGGATGAGACTGGTAAACCAGCTCTGCGTATTCTCCAGACTTCTGCCCAGTTCTTGCTGGGTTCGCCCAGTATGGAGATGCTCAAGGACCTATTTGATCTCTGGCTGCATAAGTCTTCTTATAGCGATCTATTTGATCTCCAAAGTGATGGATTACGCCTGTGCTGTCGCGCGGCCCCTCTGGGTATCCCTATCTTGCGCCCCGATGAACTGGACACAGAGAATAGTGAAGCTCGACAGACTCTTGTCTCGCTGCTGGCTCAGACTCCTTTCGATCAATGGATTAGCTTTCAGGCTTTTGCCCGCTTTGTCTATCGCCTGGACCCTTTGTTCTTGCAAAAGCGTCAGCGGCTCTTCTCCTCTCCTCATTGGTGGTTCGAGCAGGAGTCCAAACGCCCGCTTAAGCCATTGCAGTTGAATGATTGGTCACGTGCAGAGCTGTTCTATATTACCCATCTTTTATCTGGTCCTCTACACTGGTGGGGGGCTTGCGATATAGCGCGCGCTGCAGATGGCCGGCTGCTGGCCTTTCGCCTGACCCCTCTTGCAGGCTGGTTGCTGAATGCTCAGGCTTTTGAGCCATCTGTTGATGATGTATCATCGGCTTCTGGCGAGGCATTGCATGTAATAAGCAATGATGAGATACTGGTTCCCTGCTCTGTGGCTACCTGGCCTACCATTGAGACGCTAGAAACATATACTCAGCCAGCCGGTGTGCAACACGATCAATTGCGCTACCGTTTGACGCCAGCCGCTCTTAGTAGCGCGTTCGGCCGTGGCTTGCGTCCGGCTCGGTTGGTCGAACTGCTGCGTGCCCTTCCTTCTCCAGCGAATGATGAGTCTCTTTTCCCACTTTTAAAGCAGTTGGAGCAGTGGCTTGCGAGCTACGGGCGCGTTCGCATCTACACTGGAGTGAAGCTGCTTGAGACGAGCGATGCGGTGGTTATGCGTGAGTTGTCTGCCACGACTTCGCTGGATACGCATGTTGTACAGTCTCTTCATCCGACCCTGCTTGTGCTTAAAAAGACTGCATTTGAGACTGTGATCGATGAACTCAAACATCGTGGGCAGTCTCCCCTTTTGCACGATGAGGATTTTCATGGACCAGAATGATCTTGATTTGCTACAGACGGTGCCGCCGTATCACCTGCAAACAGTGGCAAAAGCAAGACATATGCCGCTATCGTCATTAGCCTTGACTACTCTTTCGGATGCTATGCCCTCTTCCGGCGTGCTTGCTTCGTCCTCGCCTACGCTGGTTCTGGAGGTTGCGCAGTATCTTTTAAACACGACCTCTATTCGTGAGGTGCTTCAGGATCTTGATGAGCTTGAGACTTCGATTCTTCGTGAGCTGGTCCTGTGTGGAGGACGGACCAATAGTCGCGACCTGGCCCTCTATTTCCTGAATGCAGGCTTGCTGGCTCAAGGCAAGAATCCTGCACCGGTCATTGCCCAGGGAGCTCTTTATCAGCCTATAACTCCATTGCAGCCACCTCAGTATCCTGCTGCCCACCCACATGGAGTCTTTGAGCAGGCTGTGCGCAATCTGCTCATTGCCGGCCTTGTTTTTTGGGGCAAGCAGACAAATTTCTCTGGCCGAGACTACACCAGTGGCATCCACGATGGCGTTCTTATTGTGCCTCAGACGGTACAGGCCGTTGTGCGCAATGAGTGGCATCTGGACCGCGCTCTTCCGGTCGATGCCACTCCTTTGACTGTGCTCAGCGATAGCGTGCATTCTTGTCAGCGTTCTCTCTATCTCTACTGGTCGTTTGTGGCTTCTATGCATGATGGCCTGGCATTAGTCAACAATGGTTTGCTGGCTCGCTCTGCCCTGCGTCAGCTGATTGAGCATCTGGGCTCGGGTCATCTGGGGGTGAAGATTCAGAATGAGCAGGCGCGGCTGGAGAGCGACGTACCCTATCTTTTGTTTCTTCGTCTGCTGCTTATACAGTTGGGCCTGCTACAAGAGCGCAATAACGCTCTCCGTGCGGCACCTGCCGAAGATTTTTTTTCACTGCCATTGGCCGAACGTGTCCAGCGCTGCTATCATTTAGTTCTTACTAGCTCTTTCTGGAATGAATTGCTCTATCTACCGGAGGTCAATGTCCGCCCCTTGCCACAGCCCTTTGAGCCAGCTCATGAGGAGGTTATACACTCTCGGCAGTTAGTTATTGAGCGTCTGCTGAGCGAAACTGTCGGGGACCGGCACGATTTTTCGGCCTTTATTGCGCGTACAAAGCTTTATGTACCCTATCTGCTCTTTCCGAGGCAGTACGGGTCGCGTGCTGAACGCTATTCCAGCGCCAGCAATCCGTATGGCTGGGATTTCCGTCTCCGGCGCGGCTGGTTGACGCATCGGGAGGGCTGGCATATGGTTGAAGGTGGCTTTATTCGCGCTTTTATCTCTGGTCCCCTCTACTGGTTGGGCCTGGTGGAAGTTGATCAGGGTGAGCCCCCTCTCTCGTTCCGTCTGCTACCCGAGGCTCCGATACTCATGAATAATCTTCCTCTTATCGTCGAAGCTGCACCAGCCGCGCGTCTTATCGTTCAGCCTAACTTCGAGGTGCTCGTGCTGGCTCCAGTCTCTGAGGTGTTGCTCGTTCGACTGGACCGCTTTGCCGAGCGTGTCAGCCTGGAGCATATTGCCCAGTATCGCATTACAAAGGCGAGTGTGACGGCCGCTATTCGCCGTGGCTTGCTGTCGGAGACCATGATTGAGACGCTGCAACAGGTGGCTGAGGGGGAAATTCCGCAGAACGTACGCTATTCTCTGATAGAGTGGGAGCGGCAGGCACGGCGCATTGAGGTGTGGCCCGATGCGACCTTGCTTGAAGTGGATGACGAAGCTTTATTAGATACGCTCTGGAGTGACCCTCAGGCTCGCCCCTTGTTTGGACGCCGTCTTACCTCTCGCCTGGTAGAGGTCGCTCCTCACAAATTGTCTGCTGTGCAGGCATTACTCTGGCAGCAAAATTATCTACCTGCCCTCTCTACTGATCCGGGTGAGGAGGCTATTTCAGATGGAGCCGCAAACCCCTATGAGCCGCAGTGGCACCTGCTTACTGATGGACTGCTCCAACCTATCTGTACTGTGCTCAACTTTTATCTCGTTGCTGAGGTAGAGCGCTTCGGCGAACGCGATGCTTCAACTGGCTGGTTCCGCCTCACTCCTGCCTCTATTCAGCATGCTTTAACGCAGGACGTCTCGCTTGAGTATATTTTGAACTTCCTCCAGCGCTATTGTGATGATGGTGTTCCTGGTTCATTCCTGGTGCGCTTGAAGCTGTGGGGTGCTGGTTATGCCGATGATGGTGTGTATGTGGAGCCTGCTCCCCTGTTGCGCCTCTCGTCAGAAGTTTTGCACGATCTCTATGCCGATACAGAACTTTCAGCCCTTTTAGGTTCCGAGGTTGAGCAACAGCATCGCCTCGTTCACGTTAATGCTCAAAACCTCGCTCGCGTCCTCGAAATCCTACGCGAGCGTGGCTTCAAAATACAGTAGCCGTATTTCATTATACTTTTTAAGCATGAATATTTACTATAATCGTGATGCATTTTTTACATTTCTATGCTCTTTTGTGCGAAGCACAAAAGAGC
>CAXTXB010000418.1:0-5507 GCA_964247965.1 uncultured Dictyobacter sp.
ATCACTGTCGGAATCACACGCTTCGCTGGTGAACACACTATTCCCTGGGGCGAAATTGCTGCAGCTGCAGTAATTGTGACCATTCCGCTCGCGATTGTCGTTCTGATTCTCCAAAGACGCATCGTCTCTGGTTTGACAGCTGGAGCCGTCAAAGGTTAGAACTAGCGCTTCACTAAGTGTTCGAACAACTATGAGGTTCATATCCACTTTCATGAGTGGATATGAACCTCAAGTTATGCTATTGGACCGATCCACTCATAAGACCGGCTCAGTGCGCTATCTCTTTTCTACTTGACATTGCTCCACTATGCCTGCACTATAAAGGTCTGAACATAGGTTTACTGGTCGACCTCAGTAGAACGAGCCATAACTATCTGTGTCGATTTACGCCCACCTGCTTGCAAATATGGGCATGATAAAGCGTGTATAGGGGATGAGAGAGACGAGTGAGTGCGCTGCGGAGTATTATATCTGTGCATACATGTATAAGATAACCTGCATACCCAAAGTATTTTTGTCGAGGGATAGGGAAATCATAAATGGCGAGATCAATTTCTAGACATACGGCGAGTCGTTCAGCACATTCTACGCAATCTTATGTGCTTCTTCTATTGGGAGTCATCTGTCTGCTTGCAGCGTTACTGCTGCATCTGAACCCCTTTACCTATCCGATAGGGTTGTTCCTTTTAGGGCTGGGCATGCTCATAGCAGTTGCATTCAATCCATATCGTCTTGCAATTGCAGGCATTATGGTAACTCTCGTTGGAATTGCCATCTTTTTCGCCTTCAAGCCGCTCATCCCTTATAGCGGTGGCCTCTTGATTATCGCAATCGGACTTGCTCTGCTCGGCATCGCTTTTATGGCCCGCCGTGGCTATGTTGGTGCCGGAGCAATAACACCTGCCGTCATCGTGATCATTGTCGGCCTTGTTGAGTACGGTCCTGCGGCACACTTCTTGCCTGCTAACTACGCCGCTGCTATACTTTCGCTCTGGTTCCCAGGTATCGGCCTGCTCTTGCTTGGATTGGTCTATCTTTTCATTGATAGAAATAGGCGAAACATTCTAGTAGAGGGAAAGGGCGAGAGGGAGCTGTTGCCTCAAGAGTAGAGGAACGTATTTCTAGCTATGATTTTCGCCTAAATTAATATGCATTACTATACATTACTGCAAGGGGGTGTTATGTCAGATTATTTAGCGTTGTATGACTATCGAGTGCGTGTGGCGGCTTTCTATCGTGAGCGCAATCAAGCTCTCCTTGCTGGTGAAGATGCTGCGAAGGTTCTGGAACGTTTTCGTGCTGGTCGCGATCAGCTTTTTGCCACTCATTCTCAATCTGCCCTTGATGAGCAGCAGCGACGAGAGTTCCAGGGTTTACATTATTTTCCCTATAATCCAGCCATGCGTTTTGTCGCAAAGATCGATACTCAGGTTGAGTCGACGCAGCAGACGATTGCCATGAACGCTCAGGAAGAGATGACGATGACGACGGTCGGTCAGGTGCATTTTACCGTAGATGACGCGGCGGTCGTTCTCTCGCTCTACTGGCTGAATGTCTATGGTGGTGGCCTCTTTCTCCCTTTTCGCGATGCAACCTGCCCGGCGGAGAGCTACGGTGGCGGGCGCTACCTTTTCGATACCATGAAGGGGAGCGATCCAGTTCCTGAGGCCCAGGATGACAAATCTATTATACTAGACTTCAATTATGCCTACAATCCCTCGTGTGCTTATAATGATCTCTGGGTCTGTCCCCTTGCTCCAGTCGAGAATCGGATAAATGTATTCATTCGTGCCGGAGAGCAAAACTATAAGCAGGTGGCCACTTCTAGACGAATCTTCTAGCTGCTGTCTCTATTGTATAGAACCTATCCTATCTATTCCACGAGCTCAAGAAATGCTTGTGCCGCCTTTGATAGGCGTTTCTGCTTTGGATAGACGAGATATAATGGCCGTATGAGCCTGAAATCTGGCAGTGGTACGCTTCTGATGAGTCCGGCTGCCAGCTCCAATCCTATCGTATGCTCGGAAACAAAGGACACTCCCAGCCCGGCAATAACAGCTTTCTTAATTGCCTCAGTGCTCCCCAACTCTAGAAAGGGATGAATTGCTTTTAAGTTTCGTGCAGCTATCGCATCTTCCAACACTGTTCGTGTTCCCGAGCCGGGTTCGCGTAAAATAAAAGGGACATTTTTTGTCAGGAGAGATTGAATACTATATTCTTCTCCAAAGGTAAGAGGATGCTGCACCGACTCAATGAGCACCAGCTCGTCCCGCCGCCATACCTGACCAGCTAGCTCTGCATGTGTAACAGCCCCTTCCACCAACCCGACCTCTATACGATGAGCAAGTAGACGCTCTTGTATCTCTTCAGCATTCGCAATAGCTAGAAATAGCTCAATCTGTGGATATTGCAAGCCATAGTGTCCAAGCAGTTCTGGAAGAAGATAGGTACCGATTGTTGTGCTAGCGCCTACTGCGAGGCGGCCACGCTTCAGGCTGTGAAGCTCATCCAATGTGATCTCGGCCTCAGCCGAGAGGGCGAAGATGCGCGTCGCATAATCATAGAGTATCTGACCAGCCTCCGTTAAATGAATTTTACGCCCCACCTGGATAAAAAGCGGCTGTCCAAGCTGTTTTTCAAGCTCTGCAATCTGTTTAGAAACTGCTGGCTGGCTGATAAATAACTCCTCAGCGGCGCGAGTAAAATGCAGCTTCTCAGCGACTTTATGAAATATAAGCAGCTGATTAAAGTTCATAAGCTCTTCTCCTGTTGCATAACGAAAAGTTATGCACTCAATATATAACATGTATTAGATTTATGGCTCAAGATAGGATACACTTTTTTAATAGAAGAAAAGAACAGGTATCATCACAAAAAGAGAGAGGAAGAGCAATTATGCGCTTGCAAGAACAAAAATCTGATCGGCTAGTAGAGTCAGAGAAAAAAACTGTAGCCACCGTCGAGCAACCGGTTCGTACACCTACCGTCATATGGAAAACCTTCGGTATCGGTTTGGGACTGACGATCTTTATAGGCTGTATTGCAACACTGCTAGCGCCACTACCAGGCTTAGCAGTTATGGGCAGCCTCACCATTGCCTTATTGCTGGGTTTGGCCTGGCGTAGCATTCTGGGCTTACCAAAAACATACATGGGTGGAGTCAGATTCTCGGCGCAGAAGCTACTACGCTACGGCATTATCTTAACAGGTGTGCGCCTGAATTTTGCCCTCATTATCTCAAGTGGTGTGCAAGTGCTTCTGCTAGATATTGTTCTTATAGCCATTGGAGTTGGTGTATTTCCGCCCTTAATGCATCGGCTCGGCCTCCCTAAGCGCCTGGCATTTCTGATAGGTGTTGGACAATCCATCTGCGGAGCCTCGGCGGTTGGAGCTATGGCAGCCCTCTTCCCGGATGTAGACGAGGACGATGTATCGCTGGCCGTCGCTATCTGTGGGCTGGTTGGAACGGTTGGCGTCTTGCTTTTCACCTTTGCCGCGCACCTTTTGCCGCTCTCAAGCAATCTTTATGGTCTCCTCACTGGTTCAACTTTACATGAGATTGCTCAGGTCGTAGCAGCTGGACCTGCGGGCGGTCCCAAAGCGGCTGATCTTGCGATGGTTGTGAAGCTAACGCGCGTCATGCTATTAGCCCCGGTTGCGCTTATCGTTGCCTTCGTCCTTGCGCTCAGAGCCGAGAGACAGGCAGAACCGGGAGCAAAGCGGAGCTTTAGCTGGAAAAAAGTGCCCATACCCTGGTTTGTCTTCGGCTTTCTCGCTGTAGGAGCGGCAAACTCGCTGGGCCTCTTCCCCAAAAATGTTGCAAATATCATTCTTCAAATCAGCGTCTTTCTGCTCGTGGTAGCAATGGCGGCTATGGGCCTGATGGTCGATCTCGCGGTTATTCGTAAGACAGGACTAAAAGCACTGGGCGTAGCGCTGCTTGTCTTTCTCCTCTTCGTTTCTGCAAGTGTACTAGTAACTGTGCTGATGAATCGAATGTAAGGGGAAGGGAAGTTATCATATGTGGTGCGAGTTGTGAAAAGATCAATGTATTAGTAAGATTAAGATTTCGTTTCTTCATCCCTGGAGATCCAGCAGGAGAATATGCATCCTTTTTGGATCTGTTTGCGTCTAATTAGGCGTGAAGGGTAAGAGATATGGATAACAAACAAGTCATTGTTCCCTTATACAGGGATGATTCTGATGACCAGAGGATAATTGAGGCTGTGCTGGCTGGTGACACCCTTCAATTTGCAATACTGGTTGCTCGGCATACTGAGCGTGTGCATAATCTGGCGCTCCGCCTACTTGATAGTAGTGAAGAGGCGCAGGATATGACACAGGAAGCATTTCTGCGCGCCTATACCCATCTAGCAACATTTCGTAACACGGCAAGCTTTGCCACCTGGCTCTATCGTATAGCTCTCAATGTTTGTCGTGATCAGTTACGACACCGACACACACGAGAGCAGACGGTGGATTTCTCGCAGATTGATTTGCTCTGGGCTGATGAGCACTATAGTGTTGATCCAGAACAGATGGTGCTGGCATTGGAAGATCGGCAGGTACTTGAGGCAGCTTTAAAGCAACTTCCCGCAAGTTACCGAGCAACACTGTTATTGCATGAGGTCGATGGATTAAGCTTGCAGGATGTAGCTGACTTGATGAGTGTCCCGCTTCCAACGGTAAAGTCACGTCTACAGCGAGCACGGATGGCACTGGTAACCCTGCTTGACGAAGCATCCCAGCCACCTCATATGCCGCTACAAAACAACACCACGCCTCGGCGATCAGGTAACTTCAGAAAGGAGGAAACCGTATAGTGCACGAGATCTCTTGCCAGCAGGCGCGGTCTATGGTCTCAGAGTATATGAATGGTGAGCTTGATCAGGAAAATGTTCAGCATCTGGAACATCACTTGCAATACTGTACTTCGTGTCCGTCTCTCTATGCAAGTCTCGTTAAAGTGCAGCGGCGTCTGCATCAGCTACAGCAAACGCCTCTTCCAAAAGAAACGCTAGAGAGCATTACTTACAGTGTTAACGAAGCATTGCGCGCTATACAATAGCAGGTTGTAGCGTTAAGTACATTAAAGCAAGTGTAGCATACATAGTATTAGATTTACAGGTTACTGTGATGCGCATGTCAGCAGGACAGAAGGATAGGATGAAAGTATGAAATTTATCAGGTTTATGTCAGGTAATTCGGGCCGTTTAGTACGAGGTATTGCCGGGTTAGCTATTATTAGTGCTGGAGTTGTTTTATTCTTTTCGGGGAGTATTACAGCAGGTGTGATAGTAACTATTATAGGTCTTGTCCCTTTTTTAGCCGGTGTATTCGATTTTTGCATTTTTTCTCCACTGTTTGGTTGTCCTATGAACGGTGTAGGTGCTCGACAATGTAGCAATGCTAGTACTACAGCATAGTTCAACGATTGAGCAAGAGAGATGTGAATAATAGATCATCTCAAACTATTGAAAAATGATCAACATCCTGTTTTTCCGTGC
>CAXTXB010000419.1:0-3301 GCA_964247965.1 uncultured Dictyobacter sp.
GCCAGAAGCGGAAGTCATCGATGGGCAGCAGCGCCTTACTACGATCACTATATTGCTAGCTGTCCTACGTGCGTCGATCCAGACAGAAAAAGCGAGAGATCTGGACCATTTCCTCTATGAGAAAGCTAATGCCTTTGCCCGCACTCCCAGCCGCTATCGTTTGACCCTACGCAAGCGCGACGCTGATTTTTTTCAGCGCTACATTCAGGCTGAAGGTGGTATCGAGAGCCTGAAAGAACTGCCGCTCACCTCGCTCTCGGAGAGCCAGAGGAATATTCGTGATAATACTCTGGCGTTTATGCAACGTCTACAATCTATCCCTGAACAAGACCGTGTCCGACTGGGCGAATTTATAGTCAGTAGCTGCTTCATGGTCGTAATCTCTACGGCCGACTTCGATACATCCTATCGTATCTTCTCCGTGCTCAACAACCGTGGCCGCAACCTTTCGGCCGCCGACATCCTCAAGGCCCAGATCATCGGTGACATCTATGCGGACGAACAGGATGAGTACACCAACAAGTGGGAGGAGGTCGAAGTGCTGCTGGGCAATGAGGACTTTGAGAACCTGCTGTCGCTTATTCGCGTGCTCTGGTCTGATGCGCGTGTACACAAAAACCTGCTCGAAGAGTTCCATGCCCATGTGTACCCTAACTCTCAACGGAAAATAACTGCGCAACAGTTGATTGATCGCCTCCTGCATCCATATGGCTACCATCTGCATGCAATTCTCACAGCAACCGTCGAGAAGTCATCCAATGCGCGCGAGATTGAGGAGCTTTTACGCTGGCTGAACAAGCTAACTCACAGAGAGTGGCTTCCCGCCGCCCTGCAGTATTGGGGCAGGCACGGCCATCAGCCGGAACTCTTGCTGCGTTTTCTGAAAAACCTGGATCGCCTATCCGTAGGCCTCTTGCTATTGAATCTATCGCATAATAAGCGCTCCGAGCGCTATCGACAGCTGCAGATGGCAATCAAACAGGACAAAGATGTGTATGCCGACTCCTCGCCCTTGCAGTTGACAGATGCTGAACAGCAGAATATCTATAGAACTCTGGACGGTAATCTCTACGCCAACGTCAACGCCAGCTTATGCAAATATATTCTTCTACGCCTGGATACCCTATTGTCTGATGGCAGTGCCACCTACGATCTGCCCCATATATCGGTTGAGCATGTGTTGCCACAAAAACCAGCTCACAATAGCGAATGGACAAAATGGTTTACCAAAGACCAGCAGAGCCGCTATATACATCGGCTGGGCAATCTCGTACTGCTCTCGCGGCACAAGAACTACGACGCCAATAACTATGACTTCGCCAAAAAGAAAACAGTCTACTTCTCCAACCAGGGCTACACCCCCTTCGTGTTAACTTCCCACGTCATACACGCAGACAAATGGACCCCGGAAGTCGTCGACCGGCGGCAGCATGAGCTGGTAAACAAACTTGCCCGCTACTGGAACTTCTCCAGCTCTTCGCTTCATATAGTCAGGGGAGCGTAAAGTAGCCTACTGAAATCCAACTACTCGTTGCTAATAAATATATTGCAAAGCCCATACTATTTGCGGTACAACTCCTATGTGGATGAAGAATCACAATCATGAACTCGTCACGGCAAGCCGATTTTGTTGGCAATGACTTATGCTGAGTGCTCTTTCGCTTGTTGCATGCATCCTCGGCACGTGATTGGGTAGAATCTGATTAGTTTTTGAAATAGTGATTACTTTCAATTCAATATAGAGGGGAATATTCATATGCGTATTGGTTTGCAGATTCCTACTTTGTTTCATGATGGTCAGCAGGTTAGTGATACCGTTGGGCAACTAGTGGAGCAGACGGATCAAGCTGGTTTCGATAGCCTGTGGGCGATGGATCACTTTTTGCTGCAGATGCGCCCAGAGAATCTGCCTGCTGGCAGCACGACAAATACCAGCGGCTTTCCTCAGATGGCGCAGGGGCAGACGATGGAAGTTTTGGAAGGCTGGTCTACGCTGGCTTTCGCCGCTGGTAGAACAAAGCAGATTAAGCTCGGGACTCTGGTGACGGGCGTGACTTATCGTCATCCAGGTATCCTGGTGAAAATGGTCAATACACTCGATGCGCTTTCCCATGGTCGTACTTACTTTGGTATAGGTGCGGCATGGGAAGAAGAGGAGCACCATCGCCTTGGCGTTCCCTATCCCCCCACTTCTGAACGCTTCGAGCGGCTTGAGGAGCAATTGCAGATTGCGCTGCAGATGTGGGCTAATGAGAAGAAACCGTATGAGGGCAAATATTATCAACTCTCGGATACCTCTGGTTCTCCCCTCTTCGTACAGCAGCCTCATCCACCCATTATGGTTGGCGGCGGCGGCGAGCAGAAGACGCTGCGCCTGGTAGCGAAGTATGCTGATGCCTGCAATATTGGTGCACGTTATGGCCTTGATGGTATGAGGAAGAAGTTGAATATATTACGTGAACATTGTCAGACTGCCAATCGTTCCTACAACGAGATCGAGAAGACGACCGCCGATATGATTCGCCTGACACCCGATGGTCGCGATGGTACCTTCTCGCCCACCGCGTTAGTAGATCGCTATGCCCAGTTTGCCGCCCTTGGCTTTGAGCACGTGATGGTAGGCACACCCAATATCTTCGACCCGCACATCTTCGAACTTCTGGCGACAAAAATCGTACCCGAAGTAAAGAAGATTGAGGTGAAAAGGTTGTCTGGTGAAAAAGAGGTAAAGAGATGATTCGTATTTGATGAAAAGAATGAGAGCGCTGATCACACATTTATGTAACCAGCGCTCTCATTCTTTTATGTTTGTTTATTATCGGTGTGCCTTAGAAAATCTCCTGGACGCTCTTTTCGAGCGGAGTGAGTGAGCTTCCGATGAGCTTTTGCAGATCCCCTGAAGTCGTCGCAAATTCTCCATTAGCGATTGCTCTATAGATCACAATCTGGAAAGGGATAAAATCCTCTGGCATGCCGGATTGTTTCAGCTCAGCCCCTATCTCGGCCTCTGAGACCGAACGATGGATTACTTTCTTGCCGGAAACCTCTGAGAGGATCTGGGCAAGATCATCAAAGCTCCACGGTTGAGGTGCGGTGAGCTCGTATGTCTTATTCTCATGCCCCTCTTCAGTTAGAACCGTTGCGGCTGCAAGGGCGAAGTTGCTGCGCGTTGCCGTATTGAGTTTGCCGGTTCCCGTAGAGGTCACCAGTTCGCCGCGCGCCACTGCAGCTTTAAGGCCTGGATTCACAAAGAGATGTGTGTAGAAAGCGTTGCGTAGAATGGTGTAGGGAATATCAGTAG
>CAXTXB010000419.1:3311-5502 GCA_964247965.1 uncultured Dictyobacter sp.
GCATATGCAACACTTGTATAGACGATTTGCTCCACACCGGCCTTCTTTGCCGCCTCGATCGCTGTAGCATGCTGGCGTAAACGTCCAGTGTCATCGAGGTACGAAGAAGAGACAAGCAGCAGTTTGGATGCTCCTGCAAATGCCTTCTGTAAAGAGGCCGGATCATCGTAGTCTGCACGGCGTACCTCGATTCCTTGCTCAGCCAGGGCCGCAGCCTTTTCTGGATCTCGCACCCCCACCGCAATATCGCTAGCCGATACTTTTTTAAGCAGATGTTGAACAACAAGATTCCCCAATCCTCCCGTCGCACCAGTAATTACAATTGACATAACCGTACTCCTTAATTTTCGTAAGACTCGTAAAGAGCAGCGAAGCTGCGAATTCATAGAGTGCTGGAAGGCGGAGATGATGAGAATCAACAGCCTCTAAGAGTTACTATAAGAGAGTTACCCTCTTATTGCAAGGGGGCACCGAAAAGTGGTATGGTTACTGTATGGTAACAAGAAAGAAATTAATTCTAGAAGCAGTAAGTCCTTTTGATGCCAACTGTCCCTCTCGCCGCGCGCTGGACCTCATCGCCGACAAGTGGACACCGCTGGTCATCTACTTGCTCATCGATGGTCCGCAGCGCTATACACAGCTAAAACGTCAGATTGGCGGTATTTCTCAGAAAATGCTGACACAAACGCTGCGGAAACTGGAAGAGGAAAGCCTGGTCACGCGCACCGTCTACCCAACTGCCCCACCATCCGTCGAGTATGCCCTGACCCCACTGGGCGAAACATTGCTAGATCCTTTAATTGGCTTGCTCGAATGGGCTCAGACCTTTGGTCTACAGATACGTTCTCCTTCGGCAGGTAAGCCAGAAGGGTAGAATGGACCGCGATAAACACGTAGTCAGGCTACACTATTTCGTTATTCTTTTTACTGTAAATGTTTATGAAAAGAAACTTGAAAGGGATGAGAAGCATGAGTATTTCAAAGACGATGCGTGCAGTGCAGCTTGTTGCGTACAAACAGCCGTTAGAGGTTCGTGAAGTGCCGGTTCCGGAGCCGCGCGGCGAGAATGTCTTGATCCGTATCGCAGGCTCGGGCCTTTGTCACTCTGATTTGCATCTTATGGAGGGTGAGGTGCCGATCATTCCAAGCTTCCCCTTCACGCTTGGGCATGAGAACGCGGGTACGGTTGCCGCGCTAGGTCCCGACGCTGAAGTCTTTCAGGTTGGCGATCCCGTGGTTGTCTTCGGCGGCTGGAGCGTCAAAAGTGATCGCTTTACCAATGGTGGGCAGGAGCAGCTGAGCGACGTTACCAAATGGGTTGGTATTGGACGGCCGGGTGGCTATGCCGAATACCTGCTTGTGCCCTCGTATCGCTACCTCTTGCCCGCGCAAGGTCTCGACCTCGCCGAGGCGGCCGCGCTAACCGATGCTGGTCTAACTCCCTATCGTGCCGTCAAGAAGCTTGTTCCAGCCATCTATCCTGGCAGCACCGTCGTTATCATCGGCACCGGTGGCCTGGGCCAGTTCGGCGTGCAATATGCGAAACTGCTCCTCCCAGCAGGTACAACAGTCGTGGCCGTAGATGTGGATAACCATAAGCTTGAGATCGCGCGCGACCTTGGGGCCGATGTGGTCATTAATAGCCGTGACGAAGATCCGGTCCAGCGTATCAAAGACCTCACAGGTGCCGAAGGTGCGCAGGGCATCGTCGATTTTGTGGGTGCTGATGCGACTCTACGCCAGGCCTATTATTCGGCTGGTCGCCAGGCACGTGTGGTCATCGTGGGCCTTGCTGGTGGTACTCTGCCTTTCAACACTCAGATCTTGAATGAGGCCGAGGTTACCACCAGCAGTTGGGGCAACATACAGGAACTCAGCGAGGTACTGGCTCTTGCCCGGAAAGGCCTGTTACGCTCTCGCATCCAGCGCATCGGCTTCAATGATATGAACCAGACCTTTGAGCGGTTGGCCCACGGCCAGATCGAGGGCCGCGCAGTGCTTACACCTGGCCTTTAATCTACACTTTTTATTTCATATTTTGCTTTTTTACATAATTTGGGTATAGCCACAGTAACCGGTGAAGAGCTCGAAAAGCTAGCAAAAAATGAGCTCAAATTATTCAGCCTTCACCACTTAATGATATTGTTGGCGAATTGGTTGTTCAAGCTCAAAGCGAAATGATTCTTGCTCT
>CAXTXB010000420.1:0-5494 GCA_964247965.1 uncultured Dictyobacter sp.
ACACTTGTCTCCTGTGGTCCCTGGCTTTGCAAAGTTTGTAGCTCGCTTTGCGCCTGTGATAATTGCTGCCGTAAGCTCATCAACTCATGGCAAAGGGGGAGTAGCTCACCCTGCATCAGTTGACCCGACACGAAAAGATCCATCACTTGATGTAGCAGTGCAGCTTCCTGTGTATTCATTTGACGGGATACTCTATCAAGCTGAAAACGTAATCGCTGCATTCTAGCAATACGTCCAGCCTCTTTTGATGCTTTGTCTAGACCTCGGTGTACTGAATCCCAAATGTTCATCGTGGCCCCCTTAGCGAGTATGAATCACGCACGAATCGCCTATCCCTATGAAAAAAATTGTATCTCATCGCCGCCTGGATTAATAGCTCGTGTCAAATAGACTTCATATCCTCGTGTCTGCAGCTGTTCCTGTACCTGGGCTGCGGCTGCGAGTGTAGAGAATGTTGTGAAAAGCGTTGGACCGCTGCCAGAGAGCCGTACATACTCTGCCCCTGCGTCAAGCATCGCCTCACGTGCCTCTACGACTTCTGTATATTGTTCTAGAACACCACGTTCCAGGCTATTATAAAGATCTGTTGGCAGCAGCGCACTTCTTGTCTGTAACGCAGCCTGAGCCGCCTTACTCCATGATCCATTGCTATAATCGTTCGCGGTCAGGTTACGAAAAACCGCCGCCGTAGATACCGCGATTGCCGGCTTAATCAGAAGGAGCCAGCGCATCTCAAGCGGCCAGTGTGGCTCCAATGGAGTAATTTTCTCCCCACGCCCTTCGCAAAGCGCGAGTCCACCCTTGAGGAAGAAGGGAACATCTGAGCCCAGGGTAGTTGCGATTGACCAGAGCTCATTGGCATCTACTGGCAGGTGCCACCATTGCTGTAGAGCCAGCAGAACGGCAGCAGCGTTACCACTCCCTCCGCCCAGGCCAGCAGCAACCGGGATGCGTTTGTGCAACTCGATGAGAACTCCTTGCTTCAGACCCAGCCTTTCGCGAATCGCCTGTGCGGCACGTACAACCAGGTTCCCATCATTGCATAATTCTGGCTGATTACAGGATATGCTGACTCGCTCTTCATCGGTTGCGACCAGACAAATGGTATCGTAAAGGTCAACTGTCTGCATGACGGTTGCCAGTTCATGGTAACCATCGGATCGCCTGCCCAACACATCTAGTGTCAGGTTGATTTTTGCATACGACTGAACGATATGGACAGTGTTGGTCATATATATGCCTGCCGGCGTGGAGTGTGTGATATACTGCGCGTAGCTCATGCCTGCATTGTGCCTGGAAATGCATAACTTGTCAAGTCATGGTACGAAAGAAGCTATAGCTAAAAATTACTTCCTTTTTAGAAGGTTTTCAACTCTCATGATATACTGTGGAATATATATATGTGCATATTTTATTTACCTTCTCCTGTCTTTTCTTTTGCTACAACTATTGGTAAGGAAACATGGATATAACGGTTGCATACTTTCACCCTTTCTTTCACCCAGAGACAATCAAGCGAGACTTTGAGCAGATCCGTGCTGCTGGTGCCACAAGCATTGTTTATGCGCTTCATGAACAGGAGGAGCAGCGCTGGCCTCGTGATTTTGAGCGGGGTTTGCGCCTCGCTCAGGATACTGGCTTAAAGGTGCATCTTAGCCTGGGTCGCTTTGGCAATTTATTTGCCGGCCCTGTTCTTATGCCAAGTTGGTATACCTTTCGTCATCCGGATTCATTGGTGAAGGATCGTCATGGGCGGACCCATGACATGTCCTGTTTTAATCACGAGTCTTTCCGTTCCTGGCTCTTTAAAGAGGTCGAGTACTATTTGTCAACGTACCCTTTTAGCGGCGTGCTTCTCGATGAGCCACGCATACCTGATATCACCTGCTTCTGTTCTGTCTGCCGCGCACTCTGTCCCGATATTACTGACCTGGATAATTTTCGCCGCCGCTCAATGCTCGACTTTTTGAATGAGCTCTTCTCTTCCGCGAAGCGGGTGAACATAGATACAAAAACGTCGATCGTACTCTTACCCCATGACCTGGGCTTGCTCGATGATCTGGGAACTGTTCCTTCATTAGATACGATTGGTTGCCATCCCTTCTGGCAATTGCTGGACGCAGATGTGTCGATGGTGGAAACGTGGGGGCAGGCGGTGGTCGAGGCTACGCGACGTCACGAGAAACATAGTCAGCTCTGGCTGCAAAACTTTAACTTAGATGAGAAGGGTGAGGATATGCTGGAGTCAGCCTGCGCCGCCCTGTTGCGCACAGAGCCCGATGAAATTGCCTGCTATTATTACTGGCGCAATAACGTATCTCCAGAGCAAGTCTGGCAAAAAACACATACCTTGCTGCGAAAAATCCCTCGCCGTCAACTCTACTGGCAGTCCACAGCCACACGTATCCCAGTTCCTCAACCACCCCAAGCCCCTGAAGACGAAGCTACCTCTAATGAGGGATAGGGATATGACGGCACGTACACGTCAATAGCAGGTCATCCCAAGCTTGTGAAAAATGATGACCATAGTGTGTTGCCCGCAGGTTTTTTTTTGTGGTGGGCTGTAAAAAGAGCGGGGAACACACGATGGTCATCATTTTTCACAAGTTTGGGATGACCTGTTATTGACTGATTACCTGCTGCGACCAGAACCCAGGGGCGAGCTATCTTTGTCTTTCTCTTCCTCATGTACTTTTTCGAGGAGGGTACGCAGATCTTTGATTTGCTGCCGTGTCTCTTCTTCCGCATCCTGTGCCGTCAGTACAAGAGCCTGAATGCCAAGGGTGCTAATGGTGAAGGCATCTGCCTCAGTCAGATCCCCTTTAACGTGCATGAATGCAGGAAAGCGCACTGCCTCGCGTATGGCGCGATAATCCAGAACCTCTTCGATGCTCATTGAACCGATCTTGTCGCTTAGCCCAAAGTCGAGCAGAACGGCACTAATGCCATCAAAGGCGGTCAGGTTATGGATGTAGAGAGGATAAATCTCTCCGTCACGTTTTGGGACAATCACAACTTTTTCTAGCTCTTTTCCCTCAAATGCAAGCAGGCGCGCGGGTGCATTGAAAGGTAGGATGATGTACTGAACATCTTGTTCTTTGATCTGATTCAGGCTGTCCTGATCGAGTGTATCCAGGTTGCTCGTAATGTTGAGGCCGACGACGGCGTTCTCATTGCTAGCTTTGGCTGCATCAATCTCTTGCTTCAGGGTCTCAAATGCCGTTGTATCCCGGCCATCCCAGGTAAACAGCAACCCGTCCGCCCCGGCTTTTAGCGCCGTCTCGGCGCTACCAGCTATAATCTGAGTAAATTCGACGACGAGCGCTGAACTGCGTGCTTTAGCTTCGGATTTGTTTTTGCCAAGAAATCCAATACCACCACTACTCTGCGCCCGGCGTGCCTGCGTAAACATGTCTTGCAGTTTTGCCATTTCGACTCTCTCCTTATAGTAATGACGAGTATTCTATTGGAAACTCGTTCTTACATCTATGTTTGTCTGCCTGTTTGTTTCAATTCTCACTCAACTGGCTAGCTGAGTACTATGAACAAGCTTTTTGTGAAGACAAGCAACGTATCGACGAGCATAATAGCTCTTCATAGACGTTGTGCTACCCTTGTGCTAAAAATGCCAGGGTTTGTGCTCTAAGCACGAATGTTGAGTTCATTATAGCACTTTTGAAAGAAAAGTTCTGAATGAGTCATTACTCTCTTAATCTTTGCCTGCTCCTTTCCATAAGTTATAGAAGTAACCCTTGTATATTTTATAGATTTTGCTCCTACTTTACCCGTTTGGACGGAAGAGCTATAATAAATCTGTATTCTATTCTGGAACATATGACTCTCTACATCAAAAAATGGTTTGTGGTGGTAGTGGATTATGCTACGTAAAACTGTGGATGATTTTGTCGCTGCACTCGCGCATGGTGAGGTTGAACGTGGGGTGGGGAGCCCTAATACCCTTCTAGCCTATAGCAATGATTTGCATCAGTTCTGTGATTACTTGACGACACGAGAAATTCTTGCCTGGTCGTCTGTTACTTCTGAAGATATAACTGATTATTTGCACACGATGCACGAAGAGTATTCCTACACTGAGAAGACTATTGCCCGTAAGCTTTGCACCCTCAAGTCTTTTTTTCGTTATATATTTAGAAAAGAAGTTATTTTTCTCGATCCTACAACAAGTTTGAGCCTGTCTCCTCCGGAGAAGGTTTCACCTCAGCGTTTAAGCTCAACGCAATTGACTAGCCTTTTTCAACAGATGGAGATGAATACGCCCGTTGGCTTGCGTGACCTGGCTATGTGTCATGTGTTGTATGCAAGCGGTATGCAGACATCAGAACTGGTCTCTTTAAATGTGCAGCATTTTGATCATTGTCATTTATCCATTTACTGTCCGGGACGTATTGGTGCCAATAAGCGTGAGCGAACTTATTCTTTGCCTGTAGAATCTGCAAGAATAGTTGCACTGTACCTGGAGCAATCTCGTCCTGGTTTTCTTTGTTCTACGCAGGAGGAGGCTCTGTTTCTCAATCATCATGGCACGCGTATGACGCGCCAGGGCTTCTGGCTAATTATAAAAGGATATGCCCTCCAGGCTGGCATTGCTTCCCTTTCTCCCCGTATCCTCCGTCACTCTTTTGCCGTTACAAACCTGCCTGTACTACTACTCGCTCTATATGCTATCCTTGCTTTAACGAAGACCTGAAAGACCTGAAGGAGGAATTATATATGAGCTATGAGAAAGCGCTGGAGGCGGCACATGCAATTCAAGCGCGCGCAGATCTAAAGCCGACACTTGGAATGATCCTGGGCTCTGGGCTGGGTGACCTGGCTGCTGAGATACAGGACGCGGTTGCTATTCCCTACGCAGAGATTCCACATTTTGCCCGTTCAACGGTTGCTGGCCATGTGGGACGCTTATTGCTTGGTACGTTAGAGGGTGTACCGGTCGTGGCTATGCAGGGGCGTTTTCACATGTATGAGGGCTATGATCCTGCAACTATTACTCTGCCTGTACGTGTCATGCATCCGGTGGAGTCAATCCGGCTTATCTGCCAGGTCATTTTATGCTGCTCCGCGATCATATTTTCTTTCCGGGTATGGCTGGATTTAGCCCTCTTGTAGGTCCTCATGACGAGCGGCTTGGCGCACGCTTCCCGGCCGTCTCTCAAGCTTATGACACCTCTCTACGCTCGCTCGCCCACGCAGTCGCCCACGAAACATCCGATCTCATCCTGCATGAGGGTGTCTACACAATGGTGGCCGGCCCGAACTTTGAAACTGCCGCCGAGCTAACATTTTTGCGTATGATTGGCACTGATGCTGTGGGGATGTCAACTGTTCCCGAAGTAATCGTTGCCTGTCAGGTTGGCATGCGTGTGCTTGGTATAAACTTGATTACGAATACCGCAACTGGTCAGGAGACAAAAGAAGTCAATCCCACCGATGTACTAGCTACCGCTGACGCAGTTCGCGACAAGTTCGCCACCCA
>CAXTXB010000421.1:0-5475 GCA_964247965.1 uncultured Dictyobacter sp.
GCTCCTTTTTTGCGCGAACGCGCAAAAAAGGAGCTCACAAAAAAGTTCGCCAACGGTATCAAATTTGGGATGACCCATTAAATGGGATGAGCGCTGAAGGCGCGAGAATGCGGATGCGAAGGGACTTCTATACTCTTTAGTGACAGATGAGATTTTATCTGCTACTTTGTAGCATAAGTATAATGGTAGTAGTAGGGGAGCGTACTATCCTAAAACAATAATCTATATACCCATGCATT
Organism: uncultured Dictyobacter sp.; assembly: GCA_964247965.1. Taxonomy (GTDB): domain Bacteria; phylum Chloroflexota; class Ktedonobacteria; order Ktedonobacterales; family Ktedonobacteraceae; genus Dictyobacter. Next base: position 240 of record CAXTXB010000421.1, read on the forward strand.
GAATGCCTTGATACGTCAGGTGGAAATATGGAGCTGAGGTATGTTCGTTCCTTGCATTTCTCTTTATTATTCTACTTTGAGGAAAAAGGTATGCTGAAACAACAAAAGGTCTATGAAATGTGCTTCAAAACTTCTTTCAACTTTTTGAATCTTGGGCGTTTTAGAGGTATGGCCGTTGTTTCGCTCTTCCTACTTCTCGCGTTTATAGTAAGCGCGTGTGGGTCTAGCGCATCCGCAGGTAAATCTACCAGTGAGTCTACGCATACTATTACTTCTAATCCGGATGCGTTTCAATCAACTTCTACCCCTCAATTTGCGGTGGGTGGACAATCTACAACTATGTATCGAATCAATGTCTACTTCTCTCGTGTGCCGCAGTCAAATGATAACTTTGGCGCTGTTTTCCCGGTCAAACGTCTTTCATCAACCAGCAGTATTGGTACCTTCTCCATTGAGCAGCTTGTTGCCGGTCCTACTGCCGCTGAACATGCTTCGGGCTACTTTTCAGAGATTGAAAATCACCTGGTGGGTACTTCTAATTGCCCGCCATCTTCGTCAAACTCCAATTTCACTTTAAGCTTGAATACAAAGGGTTCGACCAGTGAGCAGGGAACGGCGACCCTCAAATTTTGCCATCAGTTCGCTTCGGCGGGCGTGGGGACAGATGCCCGTGCAATCGCTGAGATTAATGCAACGCTCAAGCAGTTCCCTGCCATTAAAAAGGTCGTTATTCTTACAAAAGATTCTCACTGCTTTGGAGATGAAAGTGGAGCTGATATGTGTTTGCGCTAATTGGATAGAGTTAACCTTTAAAAAAGGGATGTAGACAATAAAGCAGAGCCAGAGGTCCGCTCTAGCACGGTTTGCACCTTGATATAGCGGGACTGCCTGGCTCTGCCTTGCTCTCCAAATCGAGAGCTGTTTCAATTGACTGCGTACTACTAGCAATGTTTAATCGTTGTCATCATCGTCTTCGCGTAGCGAGAAAGTATGCCTGCCTGAGGTACAGTAGTATTGAAGATCTCCATCATCGTCGGTCTGAGGCTGGACCTCTTCAATGTCCGTAAGTAGGATGCCTTCTTCTTGATCATAGGGACATGTCTGGTACTTAATGCGCTCTAGATTCATGTACTTTTCCCCTTTATCAGGTGTGTATTCCCTCGCTTCTTTCGAACGAGGCTTTCCATAACAAACCAGTGAGAGGATTCCTCACCGCTTCCTCATAATGACTTTATAGTCTGTTTTTGGTAGCCTCAATTTTTATAGTCCTTATGGATATGAAGTACTATTGCGCTCTCTTTTCTTACTTCATGATATGAAAAATAATAGAACATGTGTTCTTGTAAGGTAACCTCTGAAATTCTCCTCTTGTGTGAGGTAAACGTTGAATAAGCGAAGTATGGGGCATCTACTTTCATAAATCATAGAAAACCTCTGGCCGGTATAAGAAAGTTCTTATACCGGCCAGAGGTTTTCTATGATTTGGTAGCTGGCGAGTGTCTTATGTTATCAAGAATGCTAGATTTATTTTGCCTGGTAGCTACGCAAATCGGGATAACGCCACGCATACCAACCGACGATTAACAAAGTAATCAGGCCTCCGCTGAATATAGTAATGGGTACGCCGATCAGCGCGGCCAGCACGCCAGCTTCCAGTTCGCCGAGCTGCGGCCCGCCAAAGGCAATAATCATCTGGATGCTATTCATGCGCCCTCGCAGCTCGGCGGGCGTCCACTGCTGACGAATGGTGCTGCGAATAACAGTAGAAATGGAATCGCCGACGCCCGTGAGCGCAAAGAGGAGGGCAGAGAACGCGAAGGAGGTTGAAATTCCGAAGAGGGCGCTGGCAAGTCCGTAGAGTGCAACGCTCAAGAAGAAGATCGCCCCTTGCCGCTTAATAGATTTTCGCAGCGCCAGGATCACCCCTGCTAGAAGTGAGCCAATGGGCTGGGCAGTTGCCAGGAAGCCGTAGCCCAAAACGCCTACATGCAGTAGTTGATCGGCCACAAATGGCAGCATCGTGCGTGCCGAGGCAAAAAAGGTTGCAGCACAATCCAGGAGCATCGTGCCACGTATGAGCCGTGAGCGCCAGACGAAGTGTATGCCTTCAACGATGCTCTGCCAGTTGATCTGGAGCTGCTCACTCTGCGTCTCTTGTACCTTTTGTCTGCGATGGCGCATCAACGCCACGGTGATAACACCAATAAGAAAAGAGAGTGCATTGATGGTATACACTATTCCGAGGCTGGTGCTGCCCACAAGAAGTCCTGCCAGTGCTGGCCCGGCAATCGTTCCGATCTGCCATAAGAGGGCGTAGAGCGTCGTCGCGTTAGGTAGGTGCTCGCCAGGAATCAGTTCGGGGAAAAGCGCCTCTTGCGCGGGCTCGTCAAAAGCCGAAATAGCGACCCCAATGGCTGTAAAGAGATAGAGCAGTGCAACGGTCACATGTCCGCTAAATGTGAGAATTGCCAGGCCAATAGAGCAGATGCCGGCGAGAAGCTGCGACCAGAGAATAAGTTGACGGCGGTCGTGGCGGTCCGCCAGCAACCCTCCAAGGAGCGCGAAGAGAAAGATCGGAAGTACACGTATCGCGCCCAGTGCACCCAGCCCCAGCACCTGCGCATTCAACTTAATATGCCACGAGAACAGCTCAAGGAAGTAGACCTGGCCTCGCAATAGCTGGTAGACATGCCAGTTGATGGCGAAAAGCTGCATATGCGTGCCCACTGTAGAGATAACTTGTCCACCCCACAACAGACGAAAATCCCGCTGCCGAAGCGCCGGTAGACGCGATGTACGTGTCATAATTGTAATCCTCTAAGTTTAAGCTCTCTTTTCTTGCGTATCTGCGCATCTTCGATGTGCACCTCTTCAACAATGACTCATCCTAAATTTTTGAAAAATGAGGAACAGTGTATTTTTACCTGCTCCTCATTTTTCAAAAATTTAGGATGAGTCATTGTTGATATTCTGGCGGTATTGTTCAAGATGCAAGATATGTCTCAATCTCTGTACAGTAGTATCGAAAGGAAGCTATCTCGTGCTTATAATGCTCAAGGTGTCCCTCCGCCAGCATCTTTTGAAACGCAGTGTTCCCATCCGCTGCTCGCTCAACAATAGTGTCATGCAGAGCCTGTAACCGCGGCCCGACCATCTCCAGCACCGCCCGTGCTGAGATACTATAGCCATCACAAAAGAGTTGCAGCCGCCTCCCCTGTGTGCGTCTATCAGTTACTCCCTCTCTCTGCATCTCTGGACTGTTCAAATGTGCAAGTGGCACAAAGCGGTAGGCAGCATGTGCTAAATCCCATGCTCGTGGTCCCGGCCCGGCATTATCAAAATCAATCAAAGCTTGCGGTTTCCCATCCACATAAACCGTATTATAAGGAGCCAGGTCGTTGTGGCATAGAACCTCGTGCTGGCTTCTGTCTGGATATATGATCTGCCAACGCGCCTCTCCAGGAGCTATAAATCCGATCGTTGCATCATGATAACGCCGAATCAGTCGTGCAACATCCACTAGCACTTCGTCTGACCACATATAGTGGGCAAGCGGATAATTGCCTACCTCGCCCGCGATAAATGTGAGTATCTCCCGCCCTTGTGCATCCAGTCCCAAAAACCCTGGCGCATCACTAAATCCCTGCGTCTCCAGGTAGAGCAGCAGCGCATGTACACCAGGGCTCCACGGACCAGTTGCCCGCCGCACCGTCCCTTCCACACGCACCACACTAGAACTGTTTCCACCGCTCAACTGGGTTTCCTCTTCTCTCATCATCAATCTCCCTAATTTTAGTGAACGCACGTGCGGTGGGTCAAGACGGCGTGCTGAAGCGTGCGTGCAACTGGTGAACCAACGCCCTCTCTCATGGAGATGGCTGGATTTATCGGTCAACGATTGTAGTATAGCTACGCGTGTTTGTATCAGTTTATAATACAAGAAGATGAACTTCAAGTCGAAGATGACCTTCAAGTTAAGGAGTGCGAGTTGATATGGATGAAATAATATGTGATGTTGCCATTGTGGGGTATGGGCCGGTTGGTCAGATGTTAGCTATTCTACTTGGGAAGAAGGGGCATCGGGTTGCTGTCTTCGAGCGCTGGCCTGAGCGTTATCCGTTGCCGCGTGCTGTGCATTATGATCATGAAATTGCACGAATTCTTCAGAGCGTTGGCGCAGCCCAGGCTCTTGCATCTATTATAGAGCCGGTCGATTTCTATGAGTGGCATAACGCGCAGGGCGATGTTCTTTTGCGCCTGGACCAGGGTGGTGTTGGCTTGTCTGGTTGGCCTGAGAGCACCATGTTTTCTCAACCTGCCTTCGAAGCGGTCCTCGATGTGCAGGCAACTTCGCTTCCCTCTGTTACTCTCTATCGAGGTTGGCAGGCAAGCGAGGCTAAGCAGTTTATGGATCATGTGGAGCTAACGGTCCAGAAGAGAAGTGCTGTATCGCCTGATCCACAGGCTTCTGGTCAGGAGGCGCTCAAGGTACACGCTCGTTATCTCGTCGGGGCGGATGGGGCAAATAGCTTTGTCCTGCGGCAGATGCATACTTCGCTCACGGACCTGGGTTTTCTCTTCGATTGGCTGGTTGTGGATGTTATCCCGCATGAAGAACGGGTCTGGAAGCCGCTTTGTTGGCAGTTGTGTGATCCGGCTCGCCCGACCACAATTGTCTCTGGAGGGAAAGGGCGGCGGCGTTGGGAGTTTATGCGTCTCGAAGGTGAGCGGGTGGAGGATCTTAATCAGCTTGAGACTGCCTGGCGTTTACTTGAACCGTGGCAGATTACTCCTCAAAATGCGACACTGGAACGCCATGCCGTCTACACTTTCCGTGCTCGCTGGGCCGATTCCTGGCGGCAAGGACGCTTTTTCCTCGCGGGCGATGCCGCCCATCTGATGCCGCCATTTGCTGGACAAGGCATGGGCGCGGGTATACGTGACGCGCTCAACCTGGCCTGGAAGCTGGATCTTGTGCTCTCTGGCCACGTGCCGGATTCCATTCTGGATACTTATACAAGCGAGCGGCTTCCTAATGTTCAACAAGCTGTTTATTATTCAGTCGAGCTTGGAAAAATTATCTGTGTGACTGATCCAGAGGCGGCGGCTCAGCGCGATATGATGATGCTAGCCGTGCAGAATAATCCCGACATTGATCCTCCCGTGCCTCCCGCACCCTCGCTTGGCCCAGGTCTCTTGCTTCAGGGCGACCCATTGGCTGGGCACTTCTTTCCGC
>CAXTXB010000422.1:0-5470 GCA_964247965.1 uncultured Dictyobacter sp.
CAGTGCTAAAGCGTGGCTGTGGCTGATCCAATCAGCACGCTCTGCTTCGCAGAGGTGAACGTCTGGATTTCTCTGTATTTGAATAGCATTGATCCCTTGCGGTTGTCGTGCTCGGCGAGTGTTAAGGCTAGCTAGCACGACAACCGCAAGGGACATCAACTCCAACTTATTCACATGGAATCGCCTCGAAATCCATCCAGCTTCCCTTTTCGATGGATGCTCTACGAATACGTTGGAGTCGATGCCGCAAGGGATTGTCGCTACGGGGAGCGAGTCATCCGCCAAAAGAGCTGTGCCAGTGCGCTACGGTTTACTACAAAACGGGCCATCTGGGCTTGATATCGATGCCGGCGCGCTGGTAGACCTGGGTGGCGTGCAGGCGGGCTTGATTTTTGACCTCTTCCTCGTTCAGGCTGAGCAGGCTGCCGCCCTGAACGAGGATGCGGCCATCGACGACGACAGTGTCGACCTCACCGCCGGTGGCGGCGTAGACGAGGGTGGAGACCGGGTTGGGCGATGGTGTGGTGTGCAGGCGGTTGAGGTCGAGGACGACCAGGTCGGCCTTCTTGCCCACTTCGAGCGAGCCGATCTCGTGGGCCAGGCCCAGCGCCTGGGCTCCGTTGATCGTGGCCATCTCCAGCACGGTCTCCGCGGGCACGATGACCGGGTCGAGCGCGACGGCTTTGTGGATGACGGCGGCCAGCTTCATTTCACGGATCATGTCGTAGTCGTTGTTGCTGGGACCGCCGTCGCAGCCCAGGGCGACGTTGACTCCACGCTGCAGCATCTGTGGCACCTTGCAGACGCCGGAGGCCAGCTTGCTATTCGAGGAAGGATTGTGCGAGACGTTAGTCCCGGTCTCGGCGAGCTTGTTGATGTCGGCGTCGTTGAGCCAGACCATGTGGACCAGGACGGTTTTTGCTCCCAGCAGGCCGACGCTCTCGGCGTAGAGGACGGGCGAGAGGCCGAATTTTTCGTTGAGGTAGGTCTTGTCGGCCTCGACTTCCGCGAGGTGCATGGTGATGCCCATGTCGTATTTATGCGCGTACTCGCTCATCTCGCGGTAGAGTTCGGAACTGACGCCGCCGGGTGTGCGCGGCCCAAACCAGACGTGGATGCGGTCCCGTGCCGCTTTATTCCATTTGCTGTGCATATCGATCACGCCCAGCAGGCTGGTTTCGCGGCTCTCGATCAGGCCTGGATGCATCGAGTTTTCCTGCGTGGCATAGGTTCCGATATCCATCACGATCCCGGCCAGGCAGGCGCGGATGCCGCTCTCTTCGACTGCCTGGGCGATGCCGTCGAATCCGTAGCGGTGGGCGAGCATCGATTCGAGGAAGGTCGTGGTGCCCGATTTGAGCATCTCGGCGATGCACAGGCGCGCGCTGGCGTAGCCGTCGTCGATGGTATAATTGCCTTGCAAGACCCAGACGCGCTCCGTGAGCCATCGAATCAATGACATGTCGTCCGCGCAGCCCCGGATCATGGCCTGCGCAAGATGAACGTGCGTATCGATCAAGCCTGGGATGATCAGCTTGCCGCCCACGTCGATGATCTCTTGATCTGGATAGCGCTCTTTCAACGTTTGCGTCTTATCGATGGCGATGATGCGATCATCGAGAAAGGCAATTGCGCCGTCAGTGAGAATTTCGCGTCTCGCGTTCATCGTGATAATGGTTGCGTTGGTAAATAACATGTACTTCTCCTTCTTTGTATGAAAATAGTTCTGCTGGGATCTCTCTGGCTCAGGAAATGTAGAAATAACATTGTTTATTTCTATACGCATCCCTACCTCCCAAAAATACTTATTTATGAGTATTTACATACACCGCTAAATCAGTTATGCTCTCTATATTGATCAAAGAATTCTAGTGTCCCTACCGCTGCCGCTTGCTTCTAAAGCTGATCGTCTGCTTACGTATGCGAGAGGATTGTTGCTTATGCACACACCTTCTTCATTCTACATTATCTGCTCCGGCAACAAAAATGGTCATCACTGTTTCACGTGTTATCTCGCCACAAAGGATACTGTTCTGGCACAGCTCATTTTGCGGGTAAGGGTGACCGCAAGGGATGGTCGCTACGCGCAGGGAGCCGGTCTTATGATGGGGGTCAAAGCAGTACTCTGCGGACCTACACCTGATCATTTTGTCGCAAGGAAACAAGCGTTCTCATTGTGAGTGTGAAGAAAGGAACTGCATGATCTCCTCTTTCCAGGAAGGTTGGGAAAGCCTGCAGGATGAGCTGGAGCGTTCGCTCTTCTTGCTCGCCACTTTTTCCCCGGAATGGCAGCCTGTTCCACTCTGGCTACTGGGGCTGGCTGCGGGACTAGAAGAGTCAGAGGAAACACCTGCACTTCTGGAGCAGGCTTGCCAGCATATACAGGTCGTGGAATTGTTTGAAGCAGTGACAGACACGCAGGTGAGCTTGAGCCCCCCGCAACGTCAGTTCGGGCGACACCTCGTCGAGGTAGCGGGCGTCGAAGGCAAACTGCTAGTGGCACGCGCAGCCCAGCGCCTGCTGTTAGCCTGTTGGACATTGGATACTTTGAAACAGCGAGCACTACGGGTGGGCTATCAAGCATGCAAAGAGCAAGTGCAAAGCATACGCCACTATCTGGACTGGCTTGGTGTCAAAGAGTACAGCCAGATGATAGAGCGACTCGAAGATTGGCTGAGCCTGGAAAGTTCTCTCTTCACGGACACAACTGATAAGGTTATCCGGTGGCCGGGGGTTCTACCAGATCTTTTCTGTCAACAACTCTACAATCGCTCAGTGGAAGCAAACTGCCTCTTGATCATGCCGAAAGAACCCACCCGTTGGCTGCGGTTGATCAGGAGGGTGGGTACCGACTCGTTTCGGCTTCTCTCCATTCCTACCCCCGTGGCATTATCACCAGATGGAAAACTGGCCCTCAGCAGTGGATCTTATAACGAGCCGGTCAGTATCTGGGATGTAGAGAGTGGGCGCGAATTGAGGCAGTTGCGAACCCTGGGACCATTGAGCGTTGCCTTTTCCCCGGATGCAAGATTAGCTCTTACCGGCAACGGTAGCGGCGCTGATTATCTGGTTCGTATCTGGGATGTGGAGAGTGGACGTGAATTGAGGCAGTTGCAAGGCCACATGAGCCAGATCGAAAGTATAGCCATTTCGCCAGATGGAAGGCTGGTCCTCACTGGCTCACGGGATTGGACCGCGCGGCTCTGGGACATGGAGAGTGGACGGCAGATCCGACGGTTCGGTCACTCTTCTTATTGTGTGGCCAGGGTAGCCTTTTCGTCAGATGGTCGATCAGTCATTACTTCCTTGAAGGACGAGGGAGCCATCCGACGCTGGGAGGTGGAGAGGAGGGACGAAGGTCTTTGGGAGAAAGACCTTCCAAGTGAGATCAACCGGCTCATCTTTTCACCAGATGGGAGAATAGCCCTGACCTGTGGTTCCTCTTATGTTGATAATACCATCCGTATCTGGGATGTAGAGAGTGGGCAGATGTTGCGGCTTCTGCAAAACTGGACGGAAAGTTCCTCTGCCTCTTTCATGCCGTGGAAGATTCTATTGCGCTTATCCCGCTCAACAGACCTCTCCTCTAAGAGTTGGTTAGACGATTTCAAGTTTTCTCTCGATTTCCGTTTGCGTGAAAGGATGTACCCGGATGGACGTATCAGTAGTATAGCCATTTCACCAGATGGGAGACTGATCCTCACGGGTTCTGTACGTATCGCACGCCTCTGGGAGGTGAGCAGTGGGCGATTGCTCCAGCGACTGGAGGGTCACACGGAGGAAATCCGTAGCGTAGTGTTTTCTCCGAGTGGACGGTTGGCCCTCACGTGTGGTTACTGGAATGACAAGACAGCCTACCTCTGGGAGGTGAGCAGTGGGCGGCGACTCCGCTCGCTGCGTCATGAGAAAGGAGTCACCTGCATAGCGTTTTCGCCGGATGAGAAGTTCATCCTTACTGGCTCCCGGGCAATGGCCTACCTCTGGGAGGTGAGTAGTGGGCGGCGACTCCGCTCGCTGCTTCATCATAGTGTCACCTGCATAGCATTTTCGCCGGATGGAAGACTAAGCATCACTAGTTCTAGGGATAGGCGCCGGCTCTGGGAGATGAGCAGCGGGCAGAGGTTGTGGCAACTGCCGGGCCTCAGCGACAGGCCGGGCTACTACATCGACGAGACTGCTATGACATTTTCACCGGATGGGAAGCTCATCCTCATCAGTTCTAGCCGCAACGTCCGAGTCTGGGAAGTGGAAAGCAGGCGCGAACTGATGAATCTCTTCCATGAGGCCTATCTAGGGATCGTGGAATTCTCTCCTGATGGGCGTTTGCTCATCGTATGCACTCGCTCTGGGCGGATCTACTTCTACAGCATGCAAGGGCCAGAACGAGGAAAACTGCTGGGAATCTTTGTTGCCCCCTACGAAGTGGGGGCGCTGTACTGGCAGCAGGTCAACCAGCTAGTAGTCGCAGATAAAGGGGGACCCATGTGGCGTCCACATTTCTCTCAAGTGATGCTTGAGGGAAAGTGGGAAGACGTTGACGACACTCGTCTACAGATCATCAGGCAAGAAAACGAGCTTCACTGACTCCAATCCGCTTGATCTTCGCGCGTCTCTGGGAAGCAGACGTGGGGGAGGTGGTTCCTCTGCGATTGAGGTGGGCGTGGGGCGGGCAGAGCATGCAGTGCTAAAGGGTGGGTTCGGCTGACCCAATCAGCACGCTCTGCTTCGCATAGACGCGCGGCGATTGGATTCCTTCTGAACAATGTCTAATCTCAACAGCATTAACCGCAAGGGAGTGTCGCTACGCGGCCTGCCTTTTAAACAACCTTGTGTGTGTCTATTGTAGACTTGACAGTCCGGATTCGGCTGTCTATACTATCCACATTAGAAAAATTGCTTCACGAATACAAAAGCATGATGTTGCTTCTACGCGCTGGCGATGCAGTCCGGCCAACAGATCCGCTGTAGCATAGGTTTCAAGACCGCCCTGTGTCTTTTTATCGTTGATCCCACCTGATTGAGGAAATTTACGTATGGTGACAGGACCTCTCACGCTGCAAGAGATCAACTCGTTCGATCTGGATACGTTTGTTGAGAAGCTTGGCCCGCTCTTTGAGGGTCCGCCGTGGATCGTTCTTGAGGCCTGGCGCGATCATCCCTTCGCCTCTAGAGATCATTTGTACAGCTCTCTGTGTGCGGTGATGTATAAAGCTCCGCTTGAGCAGCAGCTTGTTTTGCTGCGCTCACACCCTGATCTTGTGGGCCGTGCCGCCCTTGCGGGAACGCTCACACCAGCCTCGACGGGCGAGCAGGCAGCCGCAGGCCTCGATCAGCTCTCGCCGGAGGAGATCGCGACCTTTACGCGCTATAATCAAGAATATCGCGAGCGCTTCGGCTTTCCCTTTGTGATCTGCGCGCGTGAGAATAAGAAAGAAAGCATTCTGGCTGGCTTCGAGACGCGGCTGCAGAA
>CAXTXB010000423.1:0-5464 GCA_964247965.1 uncultured Dictyobacter sp.
ATGCTAGAGATGTAGAAAATATTATTAATTCAAAAGAGCAGAGCGAATTCACAGCGTGATTGCAAGGGATTGTGCCGCAAAATAGCTAACTTAATTATAACGATACCATAGGAAACAGTTTTTTTCAACTAAACATTACTTAAAATTTTTAAATAATTTTTAACAAAAAGCATTGACATTTTTAGCAGTAAATGTTACTGTCCTTTTAAGCGTAGTATATCTTACGAACAGTTACGTGAGAAAAAGCCAAGGAGGACTTATGGATCGCGACCTCTCTCTGTTCACCAAGCTTACGAGCGAGGATATTTCACGTAGAGATTTCCTCAAGCGCACAGGTTATAGCGGCCTTACCGCATTAAGCGCAGGGTCACTACTCGCCGCCTGTGGTGGAAGCGCAACAACTTCGCAAAGCTCCGGCCCGGCCCCTAAAGGCACAAAGGTTTCAGGGCCACTTACCCTCGTCTATCTAGGCACTGCCGCCGATCAAAAGGTCTGGAACGCGCTCTTTGATCTCTTCCGCAAGAAGTACCCGGATGTCAATCTGAAGGCCAAAGGCATTCCCCTGGACAACTGGGCGGCCTTTTTTGACACTGTTTCTACCCAGATAGCAGGCGGGCAGAATTATGATGTTATCCAGGTAGCTACAGAGGGGCAGCGCCTCTTTGCCAGCCGTGGCCTGGTCGAGCCGGTCGATGCATATTTAGAACGTGACAAGGACGAACTGGCAGAGTTCTTCAGCGACATCCATCCCAATCTCATCAAATGGAATAAGGATAATTCTCCGGATGGCAAAACGTACTATTTGCCGGGTGAGTTCAACACCATGTGTATGTGGTACAACGCCGACATGTTCAAGCAAGCTGGAGTCGCTGAGCCAACGGACGATTGGAAATGGGATGATTTTCTGACGACCGCGCAGAAATTGACAAAGCCCGGGAAAGTCTTTGGTATGAACGTTCCTGCCGCATATTTCGCGGGCATCATGCCCTGGCTGCTCACCAATGGAGCAAGCACACTCGATCCGACCTGGAAGAAATCTATCGTGAATAGCGCCGCGGCCATTGAGGCCACCAAATTTATGGTCTCGCTCGTCGCGCAAAAAATTAGCCCCCCGCCAGGAGGCACCTTTGATCAGTTCACGGCCTCTGCGCAGGGCAAGCTTGCGATGTTTGGCGGTGGACGCTGGCCCATCATCTCATTACGTGCCCTGAATGCAGTCGATAAGATGAAAATCGTGGCCTGGCCGCAGAAGACGCAGAAGGGGTCCCCCGTCGGCTGGAATGGCTACCCCATTATGAAAGCTTCTCAGAACAAAGAGGCCGCGTGGGCTTTCGTGAAGTTTATCACGTCTAAAGAGGCCAGTGTGTTCTTCGAGCAGAACGGCGGCACGGTCGTACCACCACGCAAATCGGTGGCATCGAGCCCTGCCTTCCTCGCGAATGCGCCTGCCGGAAGCGATAAGCTCTACGCGGCGCTGGATTATTCTACGCCCATCCCTTCACCCGACAAGGGTAACATTGTCCAGAAGGACATTGAGGATACATGGTCGCAGATGCTGGCCGGAAACGTTTCAGTGGAACAGGGGCTGGCACAGCTCGATCAGAAGATCAAGGCCAATCTCTAGATGCTATGAGGATGCCATGAGTACTCGTGTAAACGCGCGACCGGACGAGACGGTGCGAACCAGCGTCCGAGTGCGCAGTGGAAAGAGAATGTCTGCCCTGGCAAAGCGCGATGCTATCGTGGGCTATCTCTTTATAAGCCCCGCATTTCTATTGTTTCTGATATTCATCGCAGGTCCATTGCTCGGCGCGATTGCCCTTAGCCTGTTCCAATGGGATCTCCTCACCCCGGCCCAATTTGTTGGGCTGGGGAACTATAAGCTGCTACTCTCCGATCCCGTGGTAGACCAGGCTATTTCGAATACGCTCATCTTCACCTTCTGGTCGATCGTGCTGCATATAGGTCTGGGACTGCTGCTGGCGCTGGCGGTGAATCGGGCGATGCCAGCCCCTCTGAAGTACTTCCTGCGCACAGCATACTTCTTCCCGCTGCTGATGTCCTGGGCTTCGGTTGCGTTGATGTGGTCGTTTGCTCTCGATCCCAGCTTTGGTTTTATCAATTATTATCTGGGGCTACTGCACATCGCTGCCCCCAACTGGCTGATCTCGCCACGCTGGGCACTGCCAACTATTATTTTTGTGGATCTGTGGCGCACTCTGGGCTTTACGTTCATTATTCTGCTCGCTGGCTTGCAAGGTGTTCCAGCTTATCTGTATGAGGCGGCGCGGATCGACGGCGCGGACACGATTCAGCGCTTCTGGAATGTTACGATGCCGATGCTATCGCCAACGCTGTTTTTTACCACTCTCATCACTTTCATTGGAGCATTCCAGATCTTTGATCCAATGTTTATTATGACACAGGGCGGTCCAGGCAATGCCACGTTGAGTGTTGTGCTTCAGATCTACGAGACGGGTTTTCGCTCGTTCCAGATGGGTTACGCTACTACCATTTCGCTGATTGTGTTCCTGGTAATTATGGCTGTCACGCTGATCCAAATGGGCCTCAGTCGCTACTGGGTGAACTATGACTAACCAAGGAGAGAAAGATGGCTTCGCTTCCAGTGCGCTCTCGTTCTAGAAAACGTCCCTTGCGCTTGAGCCAGGTTGGTGGATGGGTACTCAATATTTTCCTGGTGCTCATCGGGCTGCTTCTGTTTGTCCCTTTCTACTGGGTACTGGTAACGTCTGTGCTGCCATCGAACGTGGCGTACGCGTTGCCTCCTAAGTGGTTCCCCACGCAGATTACGTTCGACAATTTTCGTCAGGTATTTGGCTTGATTCCCTTCGGCCTGCTTATATTCAATAGTCTCAAGATCTCGTTCATTATTACGCTTGGTGGTATCATCACTAGCGTGCTGGCCGCGTATGCTTTTGCCAGACTCAAGTTCCCTGGCAGGGATGTTTTCTTTTTGCTTCTGCTGGCTGCGCTTATGGTGCCTCCTCAGGTTACGGCTATTCCGACGTTTATTCTGATTCGTGTGCTGGGGCTGCTGGATACGCATGAGGCGGTGTATCTGCCCGCGCTGGTCAATGTGCTTGGTATCTTCCTGCTGCGCCAGTTTTTCCTGACTATTCCCAAAGAGTTGGATGATGCGGCGAAGATGGATGGGGCCGGACATCTGCGCATTTTGTTCCAGATCTACATTCCGCTTTCCTGGCCTTCGCTCTCTGCGCTGGCAATTGTGATCTTCCAGGCGGCGTGGAATGACTTTTTCTGGCCCAACCTGTTTCTTTCTTCGCCAGAGAAGATGACCCTGCCTGTAGGACTGGTTGCACTCAGAGGCCTCTATGGCACTGGCTCACCGGCTGTTATATTTGCTGCAATCTCGATGATCCTGCTGCCGATCCTGATTTTGTTCGGCTTCACACAACGCGCGCTCACAGAGAGTTTAGCAACAACTGCGTTGAAGAGGTAAGAGTTATGAGTCATAACGAGGGAAATGATAGAATATTGCAACATGAGTTATTGATTGTATTTATACTTTAGGAGAAATATTCTTGCGACCAGTTATTAGAAGATGCGAGGGAGGAGAATGACGATAGATAATACGGGAGTAACTCTGCGTCATATCGCCGAAGCCGCTGGTGTCTCCATTGGAACTGTTTCCCTGGCTCTTAATGAAGGCAAGGGGATCTCGCCTTTGACCAGGCAGCGTGTTCTCGATACCGCCCATTCGTTAGGCTATGAGCGTTTCACACGCCGCAATATAAAAACTACCCAGACTGTGAGTATTCTCATTGAGCGCCTTCCACTGGCTCCAACATCTGATCCGTTCAACAAAACTGTGCTCTTAGGTTTAGAGGCCGCCGCACGCAGGGCAGGCTACCGCATAGCTCTGGAGTTCGTGAGCCCCGAAGATCACCCTGAGATCGAGCATTGGCATCAAGAATCAACTGCGGGGTTGATCGTTCTCGGCGGCGGCGATCTTAGCCGTGATTGGGTCCAGGCTGCTGCTGATAGTCTTCTGCCTGTTGTAATGCTGGATCACTTCATTCCCGATATAGAACTGCCAACGGTCGTGCCAGATAATCTCTCGGGCGCATATAGCATGACACACTATCTGATTGAGATGGGGCATGAGCGCATTGGCTTTATTCGTGGACCATCGAAGTACTGGACCTTGAGTGAGCGGTTGGCGGGTTATATGCTTGCTATGCAGAGAGCCGGTCTGGGGCCTGACCTGAACCTGATTCCGCCGCGTATCTCACGTGGAGAGGAAAAAGGTTATGGCGAGATGCTGCGCTTGCTGGATTTGCCCGATCCGCCTACCGCTGTCTTTGCTGTGAGCGACAAAACGGCTGTTGGGGCTTATAGGGCAGTGCTGGAGCGAGGGCTGACAATACCGGATGATATTTCGATTGTGGGCTTTGATGATATTGAAATTGCGCAGATCTTAAATCCACCTCTCTCTACTGTACAGACTCCCGGCGAGACTATGGGGCAGGTAGCCTTTGAACGCCTACTGGATCTAATCGAGAACAGCAATCAGAATATTTCGATTCCTATTAAGTGGACCATTCCTACCAAGCTTGTCATTCGCAGATCTGCACGTAACCTCCGTGAGGAATCTTAAACAATATACAACATAGCTTTTCCCTTTCATCATGCAAAAAATGCGCGCTGCGCATTTTTTGCATGATGAAAGGGAAAAGCTTTGTTGTATGCAACTGTGAGATAATAAATATTGCCAAGACGACGAGCAAGAGAACAATAATCAGAACAAATACTACATAAGTAATGACCACCACCAGTGTCGCTCGCCCCCGCATTAGACGATGCACGCCTTCAATGGCGAGAATATTGAGGAAGAGGCTGTAGAGGAAGAAGGCCAGGTTGATGAATGGATAGAGGCTCAGGCGCACGGCCAGGGGAAGATGAATGGCGAGAAAGAGCGTACTGATTAGACTACCGATAATAGCTAAAGGAACTTGATACAGCAGTGTGACGTGGCCCTGTGCCAGCAAGCGTCCTCTTCCTCGAAAGGCTCTAGCAATAATAAACTCAATGGAGAGGCCAAAGAAAAAGAGGATTGGAACAATCAAAATTTGGACGATGAGCCCAAACGTGGTGGTGCTGATTGCTAGCGCCGAGAAGAGGTTGGCGAGCGCCTGTGAATTGGTTGCACTACGCGCGGCGGCGGAACGATCCAGGCCACGCAGAAATCCCAGGACGCCTGGGATGACGATAAGCAAGATAATCTGTATCCAGACAAGACCCCAACTCGCCCGCTCTCCCTCCTGCGCAAACAACCGAGCCGTGGGAGTGAAAAGTGTTTTGAAGTACAAGAGGGGTAATCTTATACTCGCAGCCCCCAGTGGACGCCGTCTTGCCCTTGACATAGCCCTATCACTATTCAATTTTTCCACAAACATTCCCTTTCCTCTTAGCACTCTTAGAG
>CAXTXB010000424.1:0-2195 GCA_964247965.1 uncultured Dictyobacter sp.
CCTTTTTTGCGCGATCGCGCAAAAAAGGAGCTCACAAAAAAAGTTTCCCAACGGTATCAAAGTTCGGGATGACCCATAGTGCTTATTCGATCATCAAGCGACGCAACTCAATAATCTGGTCGCGAAGCTGAGCGGCTCGTTCGAAGTCGAGCTGCTTAGAAGCACTTCGCATCTGTGATTCCAGGTCCTTAATAAGACGTAGGGCCTCTTCCTTGGGAATACCCGCGACCACTACTGAGGCCCCTTTGCCCTCGGCATCACTTGCACCGCTCATAGCTTTAATACGTTCGGAGAGAGTCTTAATCTCTTTATGGATACCGCGTGGAGTAATATTATGCTGTTCATTGTAGGCTATCTGAAGCGCGCGACGGCGGTTTGTCTCATCAATTGCACGCTGCATCGACTTCGTCACAGTATCGGCATACATAAGCACGCTGCCCTCTACGTGACGGGCGGCGCGGCCAACCATCTGAATGAGCGAACCGGCTGAGCGCAAGAAGCCTTCTTTATCTGCGTCGAGGATGGCGACAAGGGAGACTTCTGGTAGATCCAGGCCTTCGCGCAGCAGGTTAATTCCAACTACAACATCATAGACGCCCAGACGCAGGTCGCGTAAGATCTCGACGCGTTCGATCGTATCAATCTCTGAATGCAGGTAGTGAACCTTTATATTCAGCTCCTGCATATAGTCTGCAAGGTCCTCGGCCATTTTCTTTGTAAGCGTTGTCACCAGGGCGCGCTGACCCTTGGAGGTGCGCAGACGAATCTCGGCGAGGAGATCATCGATCTGCCCTTTTGTAGGGCGAACCGTAATTTCAGGATCGATAAGCCCGGTGGGACGAATAAGTTGTTCTACAATCGCCTGACTGTGCTCGTATTCATAGGGTCCGGGAGTGGCTGAGACGAAAAGTGCTTGATTAAGCTCATGCTCAAACTCTGGGAAGGTCAGAGGACGGTTGTCTAATGCAGAAGGTAGGCGGAAACCATAATCGACGAGCACCTGTTTCCGTGAGCGATCACCTGCAAACATGCCACGAACCTGTGGAAGCGCCACGTGTGACTCGTCTACAACCAGGAGGAAATCGTCGGGCATATAGTCGATCAGCGTCCAGGGCTGTTCGCCCGCTGCTCGACCAGCCAGGTGACGGGAATAATTCTCTACACCTGAGCAGATGCCAGTCTCGCGCAGCATCTCGATATCAAAATTTGTGCGCTGCTTTAAACGTGCAGCCTCAAGCAGCTTGCCCTCTGTCTCTAATTCTGCCAGGCGCTCTTCCAGTTCCTGTTCGATAAGTATAATAGCCTGTTGCAGGCGCTCTTTC
The DNA here is from genome assembly GCA_964247965.1 of uncultured Dictyobacter sp. Classification (GTDB taxonomy): domain Bacteria; phylum Chloroflexota; class Ktedonobacteria; order Ktedonobacterales; family Ktedonobacteraceae; genus Dictyobacter. The sequence goes on from CAXTXB010000424.1 coordinate 1,323, forward strand.
GTCGTCACCCAGTGTTTAGCCGGATAAATGTCGAGGCGCTGGCGTTTGCCGAGAATCTCGCCGGTTAATGGATCAATCTCGGTCATACGTTCGATCTCATCGCCAAAAAACTCGACGCGTACTGCAACATCTTCATAAGCCGGAAAGATCTCTAGCACATCGCCGCGGACGCGGAAATGGCCACGCACAAAATTTGCATCGTTACGTTCATACTGAATCTCTGTCAAGTGGCGCAGAACCTTGTCCCGCCGCCGCTCTTCACCGATCTTGAGGGAAAGTACCACATCGCCATACTCTTCCGGGCTACCCAGACCATAGATGCAGGAGACTGAGGCCACAATCAGCACATCACGGCGTTCAAAGAGGCTGCGCGTCGCAGAGAGCCTGAGCTTTTCAATCTCTTCATTGAGCATACTTTCTTTTTCCACGTAGGTATCGCTACGAGCAATGTATGCTTCTGGCTGGTAGTAGTCGTAGTAGGAGACAAAGTATTCTACAGCGTTATTGGGGAAAAACTCTTTGTATTCGCTATAGAGCTGGGCGGCAAGAGTTTTATTCGGTGCAAGAACGAGCGTCGGTCGTTGAACCTGCTCCACAATTTTTGCAACTGAATACGTCTTACCGCTACCTGTCACACCAAGGAGCGTTTGATACTTATGGCCGTCCTGTATACCCCTGGCGAGCTGCGCGATCGCATCGGGCTGATCACCTGTGGGTTCAAATGGGGCTTCAACTTTAAATGCTGGCATGCGCTGCTTTCCTATACTTTTTGGTACTCTTTAAGTAGAATTTTTTTCCAATCGCATATATATTATATCACTTTACCGCTTAGAAGGCAGATCTTGATCACCCAAAATGACTCATGGCGAAATG
>CAXTXB010000424.1:2205-5450 GCA_964247965.1 uncultured Dictyobacter sp.
AGTCATTGTGTATTCAAATCCATCTCTCCGCCATTCTAGAAGATCCTCAAGTACTAACTACTACGACCTGAACTTTTTTGCTAACCTTAATCGTGATACAGAGGAGGCGTAGCACAGGCAGATAATCTGTGTAAGCCCGGCTATATATAATATAGTGGTAGTATTCATTGTATTCATATACATTGTGGGGGTATCTACATATGGGATGGTTGTATAGGATGTATCGCGTGCTCTCGATGCGAGGCTCCATAAATCTCCTTGGTCTAATGATCTTCCTTTCGCCGCTGGCAGCGTGTAGCGTAGGTGTGAATGTTCCGAATGTTCCCAAAACAAATGCTCTACAGCCTACAAATCTTCAGCTTGACATTCCAGACGCCGCCATCAAGGCACCGGTTCTAGGTCCACTGCCCAATAATACAATATTACATATACGTGTAACGTTTAAAACGGACCAGAACGCGCTGAAACAAGCGGAGCAGCAGAAGATTCAACCGGGGCAGCAATCGCACGTGGATCAATTTGCTAAGAAGATAGGCATTGACGATGGAACCTATCAAAAGATCAAAGACTTTTTTAGCGCGAAAGGGATTGCATTAAAGCTAAGCAAGCTGCATACACACCTGGCAGTAGATGCTAGCGCTGGAACTGTCGCTAAATTGATGCAAACAAAGTTTGTACTTCATAAGAACGGCGACCGTACATACTATACACCCGATGCAACAAAGCCTCCGAAAGTCCCGCTGTTTATTGCTAACTCTATCGATGCTATCACAGGCCTTGACGACTATAGCGCCGCGCCTAAACACGCGATGATATCAAATTTTCATACTCCTGCACAAGCAAAGAAGAGTCTACAGCCGGACTGCTCTCCTCAGGACCAGACGCTTCTCCCCAGGCAGGTAGCGCACGCATATGGCGTTGATCAGCTTTGGAATCGTGGGTGGAATGGTCAGAACATGACCATTAATCTTGTAGAAGTTGATGGCTCATACAAGAGCGATATTCAGAACTATGAGAACTGTATCAACTTCAAAGGTCATATCCAAACAATCAATGTAGACGGACACCCCCAGGAAGCGCTTGGCGAGTCAACACTTGATATTCAGATGGTCGCAGGCCTCGCCCGTTCCGCAAATATCAATGTCTATCAGACCGATGCGAGCAGCAGTAATACTGATATATGGGCCAACGTCAATGACATGCTGCAGCAGATCAGCGATGATAATGTCAACAATGCGAATGCAGGCAATACTGTAAGCATCAGTCTTGGTGCAGCCGAGGACGAAATTTCCCAACAGGACATGCGCGCGATTGACCGTAGCATTCAGCAATTGACGCAAGTCAATCACATGACCGTCTTTGTAGCAAGCGGTGATTGTGGAGCTTTCACCTCTGGTCAATATGGGAAACTGGCCGTAAGTTTTCCCGCGAGCGATCCCTGGGCTATCGCAGTCGGTGGCACCATCTTGCAGATTGATGGTCAAAGCAACCGCGCGAACGAGGTTGTGTGGTCGGACGGTTCTGACCGTAGCCAGTGTAACAATCATTGGGGAAGTGGTGGAGGCATTAGCACCGTCTTTCAGCGTCCTAGCTGGCAGACTGCCGCAGGAGTGCCAGCGCGTCCACAGCGGCAATTGCCGGATGTCTCGGCCGTCGCGTACGCCCTCGCCGTCTACTTCAAGGGTCAATGGGGAGCTGTGGGTGGTACAAGTGCTGCCGCTCCCATCTGGGCTACTGGTCTTGCCCTCGTAAATCAGGGCCTGCTCCAGCAGGTACACACATTTAAACCCTCACCCAGCTTATTCTATAGTATCGCAAACAATAGCGGTGGAGGCCGACCATACTACAATGTAACGCGTGGAAATAATCTTTACTATCAAGCCGGACCTGGCTGGAGCTATACCTCTGGTCTGGGCACACCCAACCTGGTAGATTTCTACCAGGCAGCGCAAAACAACGTGTAGCATCACAGAGTAAAAGGGCGAGTCAAGCTATTCGTCTCCTTCTAGACACTTGTTGTACAATGGTAAGGGTAAGACAGGACGGGATGGGAAGGCTACAAGTACTAGTAAGGAGACGAATGGTTTCATGGCACAGGTTTCGCCACAGTATTGTCCACAGTGTGGTACAGAGGTAGTACCCCAGCAGAAATTCTGTGCTACCTGCGGATTACCATGGACCCTACAAAACGTTGAGCAAGTGGGACCATCATCTCCAGGTGTGCCAGTACCTGTCGGAGGCCTACAACCACCTGTATCGCAGGCCCAGCATTTCGCCATGCCTGGCCCTGTAGCACCAGCGCATAAGCGTAAGATAGGACGTAACGGTATTATACTCCTGCTGCTCGCGCTACTGCTTGTCATCATTGCAGCCAGTTATGGAGTCCTGCGAGCGCTTGGAGTTGGCAAACCCACCCAGGCCTCTATCTCCAGAACCAGTATAAACACAACCGTGACATATGCCAGTGTTGATATGACCATCCTCAATGTCCAGCAATCACAAAATTTTCTCGACGATCCTGTCAGCACCTCTGATGGCATGCTACGTGTGCAAATACAAGCTAGAAATACATTCAAGCAGCCTGCAACACTTACTTATAGTAATATTGCTCATCTTATACAGCCTGGTGGAAAAGTGGGAGCAGTCATCTACGCAAGTTCTAACCCAACGATTGCGCCCGGTGCCACCCAAACGAGCAATGTGGACTTTGCACTTCCTCTAAATATCAAGCCAGCTCAGCTCAGCCTACAACTCGGCACAACGAACGAGGAGCAGCTAAACATACCTTTGAATGGACATGCAGATGTAAGCAAGTACGCGCCTAAGACAATAAAGATCACAAAGAGCTTGACTTATCTAAACATGGACTGGACCCTTGTTGAAGCCTCCTCGCAGCTAAGCTTTAATGGTCAACAAGCGAGCAAGGGCATGAGATATGTAACCGTCACGCTCAACGTGAATAATCCATTAATGGAAACCGTCATTGCTGGTTCGCCTTATACATATATGCATTTAAAGACCAGTACTACTGAGGTAGCTCCTGTGAGCGCGAGTATGCCGATCTCTGTAGATCCAGGTGTGAGTAGTAAGACAGGTATGGTAACTTTCCAGATACCACAAGAAGGCTCGGTTCTAACATTAACCTTGAGTACGCAAGGGAATAGCGGATTTGATCCTGCCACAGCAACCTTCCAAATTTAATAAACAGCTTGATCTCCACAATATTCATCATCTTTCTACCTGAA